>ONCY01000002.1 GCA_900316435.1 uncultured Eubacteriales bacterium
AGGTCTTGAGGGCAGCGTAATCGTTGAAAACGTAAAGAGAGCCGACAAGGTAGGCTACGGCTTCAACGCTCTTACAGAGGAATACACCGACATGATGGACGCGGGCATTGTTGACCCGACAAAGGTTACACGTTCCGCTCTTGAGAATGCCGCTTCCGTTGCTGCTATGGTGCTCACAACCGAGAGCCTCGTTGCCGACATCAAGGAGCCCACACCTCCCGCGGCACCCGCTCCCGACATGGGCGGCATGTACTAAGCCGCCACGCGGCAGGAAGCGCGCCTTTGGAGAAGTCGGTTTATAGGAAAGCTTGGTATAACGGCGCATTTTAACTCGCGGGAACGTGACGTTCCATCCAAAACAGCGCAACTAAACGTATCCTTTTTCCGTAGAGGCGCACCCGTGTGTGCGCCCGGAAAACGTTTCCGCAACGGCGGGTCTTAACGCGGGTTAGGAAGTTGTCTGAATAACAACCCCCTGATTCGCGTCCTATCTACGGTTTATAAAGGCGATTTATTCGGTCGGGCAGAAAGCTTTGCTCTCTGTCCGGCTGTTTTTCACTGTATAGGGAACTGCTTTGTTTTGATCCCGCTGTTCCACAGGTGTTTCCGTTAAAACAAGGCTTTCAAAAGACGGGACTGGGTGCAGCGTCACACTGCTTTTTATATGCAAACACTTCTGAACTTGATTTTTATTGCAATTTATATTATAATATCCTTATCAATAAAAGGAAGTGCTGTTATGAAAATAAAAAAGGACTTTATTCTTCGCAAGGTCGCGGATTCTTATGTAGTTGTACCCGTCGGAAAGCTCACTCTCGACTTCAACGGTATCATCAACCTAAATGAAACAGGCGCGTTTTTGTTTGAGCTTCTTCAAAAGGGAGCCGAAAGGGAAGAGCTTATCGAGAAAATGCTCGAGGAATACGAGGTATCGCCCGAGAAGGCGGCTTCCGATATCGATATCTTCATTCAAAAGGTAAAGGAAGCTGATGTCCTTGAATAAAGCTGCCTCGCTTGATTTAGTTATCGACATAATCAAAGAGAAGCTTGACGCGGGCGGAACCGTAACCTTTACCCCAAACGGGACAAGCATGCTGCCGATGCTGCGTGACGGCGAGGACGTTGTAATGCTAAAAAAGCCCGAGGGCAGGCTGCGGCTGTTTGACGTTCCTCTGTATCAGCGCCAAAACGGCGCTTATGTGCTTCACCGCGTTATAGGTTTTGATAAGGATGGCTCGTATGTCCTCTGCGGTGACAATCAGTTCGCCAAAGAGAAGGGGATTACCGACAGCCAGATAATAGCGGTTCTTTCGGGTTTTGTGCGCAAGGGCAAGGCGTATTCGGTAAAATCCTTCCGCTACAGGGTTTACGTGAATTTTTGGTACTATACCAGATTTTTCAGACATGTTTTCCGCTCGGTTAAGTACCGCATGTTTGTTAAACGTAAAAAGAAAAAAATAACGGACGCAGAATGATTTTTCATACTGTGTCCGTTTTAGTTTTTAGCGGGTTGTTGCCACGATAGGGCAGTACGCGCAAGCGTGACGCTTGACCCGGTACGCGAATCTAATGTTCGAGGTTGACAAAACTTGGTGACCCGCGGGTTAAGCTGCGCCGTTGCAGAAACCTATATATTATATCATGTTCTCCAAAGGCGGTCGCGTGACGCGACGGGCAAAACGCGAATCAGACGTTTGCAATTAATAATTCTTTTTAGCGCGCGTTAGGACACGCCGTTGCAGAAACGTTTATGTTATTGCCTTGCTCTCCAAAGGCGGCTTTGGATGGAATTTCACGTTCCTTACTTTTTTGATTTTACGGGCTTTGGCTTGATGTCGATATTATTATCGGGTATGTGCTTTATTTTAGCCATAACCTTTTTGATTTTTTCATACTTTCCGTTGAGTATAGTATGCAGGGCATAGGCTGCCGTCGGTACCATAAGCGGAATATATGTCAGAACATACTGTGACTTGCCCTCAAACAGCAGGTGGTACCCGAACGCGCCCAGCATAACAAGCGGAAGCAGAACGGTTTCTATGTTCGTCTTTTTCTTGATGAACATCAGGTAAATGCCCGCCGCAAACAAGATATACATTATCTGCATGTAGAAGTTAAAATGCATTTCAAGCGCCTGACCGGTGCCTTTTTTGTATACGGCGTTTGTAAGTCCTGTCATCTGGTCGCTGCCAATGGTGTCGGTTCCGCTGCGGAGTTTTTCCTCCTCGGTAGCGGTGTGACCCTTGACTTTGCTGACCCAAATCGACTCAAACGTCGGTTCGTTCCACTGGCTGAGAATCTTCTTGCCGAAGAACTCAAAGGCGTAATCGGAGTCTTCCGAGAATTCGTCAAGGCGCTTGCCGATTTCATCCCAGGCGGCGTCGTTTGCGTCGGAAAGACTTGCGTCCTTTACTCCGTTATATTTCGGGATGAGGTAATACTGCGCGTATAAATCCTTTGCGGTGTGAGTGTACCAGCCGGGAGCCATCGACGACTCTTTAAGTCCCAAAGCAAGGTAGAGCGGCTGCGAAACGCCGGGTGAGAACTCCTCGTCGGCGCGGGCTTCATACGACTTGATTACAAGTGAGTTTGTTCCGAGAACAGCTATAATCAATGCTGCCGCTATAGCCGCGCTCTGCCATTTCTTTTTCTTTACGATATGAATAACAAGCATGATTACAAAAGCAATAAGGTAAATCATGTTGTTGTATTTTACCATGACTGCCAATACAAGCAGTACGCCCGAGGGATATATCCAGCGGTACTGACCGGTCTTGAAATACTTTATCAGCAGCAGGCTCGCCCAAAGCGCGCATGTCATGCCGATAATGTTGCCGTAAACAAAGGTGCAGAAAAGAATGGGCTGAATACAAAGCGCTAACATTATTATAGCAATGAATTCTATCCTGCGGCTCTTAAACAGCAGGCGTGTGATCCTTGCAACAGCGAAGTATGCCGATGACAGCGCGAGCACGTTGATTATCTGGATAGGCATTGACGAGTCTGTGCCGAAGATCCTGTAAACAAATTCGCTGAACGCCACAAAGCCGAGCTGAAAGGGATAATACTGGAAGTATGAGTAGCCGTCGTACATCTTGCTGTTATAGAAGTTGCTGAAGTTGTGCATGGATGTATATTTGTCCTGAGCGGCGTCTGTGGCGGCTTCGTAAATGTTGTAGCTGTCGGCGGCAGGTACGGAACGGACATTAACTACCCAAACTATACCTATAATAACAACATAAAGCGCCAGCGCTATTTCAAATACCGTGACAACATGCTTTGACTTGTAGGAGTAAGTCAGAACCATGGCTATCATAACGCCTACAAACAGCGCCATAAGCAGGAAGTTCATGGGGAAGAAGACCGAATCATTGGGAGCGCTGAGTGCCTTTGATATAGCGTCTCCAAGGCTTTCCGCTGGAGTCTTTTCAAGGAACTTGACAAATATGGTTATCAGCATGAACAATACAGTAAGCGCTATTACCGTAACAAGGCAAGCAAGCGCCAAATTGCGCATCTGTTTTTCGTCTTCTATCCTTTTGTCAAAAAACTTCTTCAGCGCAAACAGCGCCGCGATCGTAATGCAGGTGAACACAAGGTTCAGAACGATGTTGTCCGAATTATAAAGGATCCTTTCCCCGACATAGTTTGTGGGGTCTATCACGCTGGTCTGGAAAAACGCCATTACGGCGATATATCCGAACGAAAGAAATACAAAGAGAGAAATAACATTTACCGCTATGTATTCAAACATGCATTTCCTCTGAGTTGTTTTTACGGTTTTGACCGCCGCTGAGGACGGCTTTTTTTGTTTGTTACCCATTTTTTGTACCTTCTAAAATTCATCTTTGACCGAGCGCAGGAACATTTGCTGGATCTCATCCTTTATGTCCGCGCCCTCGAAAAGCACTCTGTAAACCGCCGACACTATAGGCAAGTCGACATTGTGCTCTGCACCGAGCTTATAAAGCGCCTTTGAAGTCATAACGCCCTCGGCAAGCTTGTTGAACTTTTTATCTTTTACAAAGTCCTCGCCGTACATGCGGTTGTGGCTCCAGGGCGAGAAGAGCGTCGCCTCGTAGTCGCCTAAGTGGCACAAGCCGAAGGCACTCATTTTGTTTCCGCCCAAAGCTTCTATAAGACGCGATATCTCCTGAGTGCTGCGCGCCATAAGCCCGCCCTTGAGCGAGGTGTAGCCCAAGCCGTCAAGAATACCCGCGGCGATACCGATTACGTTTTTTGCCGCCGCGCCTATTTCGCTGCCGATCAGGTCCCTGCCTATGTAAAAGCGGATAAGCTCGCTTGAAAACTCACTTACAAGCTTTTCCTTTACCTCGCGGTTAGCGCTGTCTATTACCATGCAGTTCGGAATGCCCTTGACGTAATCCTGGGGATGACCGGGGCCTACCCAAACGGCAATAGGTGTTTTGCTTTCATCAACAAAGGAGCCGACTATCTCGCTTAGGCGTTTGCCCGTAGTTGCCTCAACGCCCTTCATGCAGAGCACGATAGTTTTCCCTTCAAGAGAGTACTGTGCGATCTCCGAAAAATAAGAGCGAAGATACTGAGAGGATATTGATATAACAATAATCTCGGCGCGGTTCACGGCGTAGCCCAAATCGGACGACACCTGAATAGACTCGGGAAATTCAAGATAATCGTTGTGTCTTGTGTTTTTTAGCTGAATAAACTCCGGCGCGTCCTTAAGACCGCAGCTGAGCACGTCATGGCCGATTTTATCAAGGTACCACGCAATGCAGCTGCCCCATCTTCCGCAGCCCAAAACTGATATTTTCATATTTATTCCTGACTTTCTTTGTCAACTAAAAAAGAACATAAAAATACCCGCCCGACCGTATGATTTAAATAAATAACCTGCCTACGAATAGAACAGGTGGGTGCCCGCCTTTAAGCTTCAGGCTCCCTTCTTCCGAAAGCGGGAGGTCTGCACACCGCTGAAAGAGCAAGGCTCCCGATTTAAATGTTGTAGGGTTATTTTAAAATCATTCACGCATCGGGCAGGAAATAAACCAGCCCTAATTTAGTATGTGAATTATGATATTTTATATACTAATTTTACATTGTTTTTATCATTAAGTCAAGAGTTTTTACGGATAGAATAAAAAATATATAAAAATACAAAAAAGTTTAAAAAAACTGTTGACAATTAACAACAGTTGTGTTATACTACCATTGTGCTAAAGAGATAAAGATAAAAATTTCCTTTCTATGTGCTTGATTACTCCATAAAATTACCTAAAAACCGACGGCTGATTCCCGTCGGTTTTTACTTTCTGCCGTAAATGATTAATCTTTTGAAACTTCTATTGCATTAGATGCTCAACAAAGCTATAATAATAGCGGTATAATGCCGATATCATGGAAAAAGGGTGTGTGGCATGAAAAAGTTTGATAAGCTTCCCGAGCAGTTTAAGTCCGACGAGGTGCGTCCTTATTATGACATTCTGTACAAAAAGAAGGGCAGCCTTGTGCTGAAAAGGGTTTTTGACATTTTTGTCGCGCTTATAATGCTCGGCTTCCTTATTGTACCTATAATAGTTCTGTCCATTATTGTAAAAACCACCTCAAAGGGTCATGTGTTTTTCAGGCAGGAGAGGGTAACGACCTACGGAAAACATTTTAAGATATTCAAATTCCGCACAATGGTCGAAAATGCCGAGAGCCTCGGAACACAGGTTACGACAGACAGCGACAGCCGTGTTACGCCTATTGGCAGGTTCCTGCGCAAGTACCGCCTTGACGAGCTTCCTCAGGTGTTCAATGTTCTCGGCGGCAGCATGTCTTTTGTCGGAACACGCCCCGAGGTTCCGAGGTATGTTGAGCGTTATGAAAAGGAATACTACGCCACGCTGCTTCTGCCCGCCGGAATAACCTCACTCGCTTCGATCATGTATAAGGATGAGGAAAAGCTTTTGTCGTCAGCCGAAGACGCCGACGAGGTATATGTTGATACCATCCTTCCCGAAAAGATGAAGTATAACCTTGATTACACGCGCAGCTTCGGGTTCTTCTCGGACATAAAGCTTATGTTCAAAACCGTAAAGGACATTGTTTCTTAATTAGACGGATTATGTTCACAAACCGCTCTTATTCGTATTTCATTACAATATTATAATAAATATTGACAATAAAAATAATTATAATATAATAAGAGCGTAAACAAAACAATATATCAACGGAGGAAAAGTTATGAAAAGAATTATCGCACTTGCGCTTGCTGCCATGATGTCTGTTGCGGTTCTCGCCGGCTGCGGCGGAAGCGCAGACTCCAAAAGTGAATCAGATTCAACCGCTTCACAGGCTTCAAGCGTAGACCTCAACACGGTTCTTGACAAGATCAACAGTGATAACAATCTTTCACTTGACAAAATCGATGATGTTAAGAAGCTCAAGCGCTACTACAGCATTGAGGAAGCCGATGTTAAGCAGTTCGCCGGTGAAACGGATAAGTCCGACCCCAACGCGCCCATCGAGATCGTGCTTATTGAAGGTACAGACGCCGACGCGGCAGGCAGGATCGAATCCGCCCTCAACACAAGATACAGCTCGGTTCTCAACACCTATACTTCTTACAGCCCCGATAAGGTTGACATGGTAAAGGCGTGCAAGGTCACTAAAGACGGCAATTTTGTCAGCCTGATTATTGCCGAAAACGCTCCCGCAATGGTTAAGACCTTTCAGGACAGCATTAAATAATTGATTTTTCTTGGGATTGGCTTATGTCAATCCCTTTTCATATATTAATGCATAAATGCAACACATTACAAATTTATCATAACTATTGACAACAATAAAAAACTCATTATAATAGTATAATAAATAAAGGGGCGGACTGTGTTCGCCCATTTTTCTGTATGATAAGGAAAAGTTAAACATGACACAAAGTGAAATCCAACAGCAGTTTTCTCATATGAATCCCATGCAGCGTCAGGCGGTTTTTGCTACCGAGGGACCCTTACTGATACTCGCGGGCGCGGGCTCCGGAAAGACCACCGTGCTTGTAAACAGAATAGCCTATATTCTGCAAATGGGGCTGTGCAAACCGTGGAACATACTTGCCATAACCTTTACCAACAAAGCTGCCGGCGAGCTAAAGGAGCGCATTTGCAACGCCGTGCCCGAGGGCGGCGGCGACATCTGGGCGGCTACCTTCCACTCCACCTGCGCAAGGATACTCCGCCGCTACGGCGACAGGCTCGGCTATTCCTCTCACTTCACGGTATATGCCACCGACGACCAGATGCGCCTTGTAAAGGATATTTTTAAGCAGCTCAACATCGACGAAAAGCTGCTGCCCGTCCGTTCGGTGCTATCGGAGATCTCAAAAGCCAAGGATAAAATGGAAACTCCGCAGGAAATGCTGAAGAACTCCGACTATGACTATCGTAAAATCTCAATAGCAAAGATTTATGAGGCGTATCAGGCGCGTCTTAAAACGGCGGACGCCATGGATTTTGACGACCTACTCTGCAAAACCGTCGAGCTGTTTGAGCAGTTCCCCGAGATTTTGGGCTATTATCAGAATCAGTTTAAGTACATAATGGTTGACGAGTACCAGGACACAAACCGCGTCCAGTACCGTTTTATTGCCATGCTTGCCGAAAAATACGGCAACATCTGCGTTGTTGGCGACGACGACCAGAGTATCTACAAATTCCGCGGAGCTACCATTCAGAATTACCGCAGCACAAAAACTATTCTCAATGCCGCTAATGAGGTCATCTCAAACAATACAGTCCGCAAGGGCAAAACCCTTTGGACAGACAATCCCACAGGCGACAAAATCGAGCTGCACACCTGCGAGGACGAGCGCGACGAGGCGTCATATATTGCAAAGACAATTATGGACGGCGTATCCGACGGCAGAAAATATTCGGATTTTGCTATTCTTTACCGCACAAATGCGCAGTCGAACGCCATAGAGCAGACCTTCTCGCGCAGCGGCATTCCGCACCGCATTATTGGAGGTCACCGCTTCTATGACCGCGAGGAGATCCGCGACATGATTGCGTATTTGCAGGTTATAAATAATCCTCACGACGACGTTCGCATAAGCCGCATAATCAATGTCCCAAAGCGCGGTATCGGCGCGCGCTCGCTTCAGGTCGCCGCCGAAATCGGCGCCGGGCTCGGCGAGAGCATTTACTCCGTCATAAAAGAGGCTGACAGCTATCCTCAGCTCAGCCGCTCTGCCGCTAAACTAAAGGCGTTCGTTTCTCTTATTGACGGCTTGATCGAAGCGCATGAGAGCGAGGATTATTCTCTTGCGGAATTATATAATCTTATTTTAGAGCATACAGGCTACGAAAACTACCTGAGAACCGAAAAAGAAAACCCCGACGTTCGCATTGAGAACATCGAGGAGCTTTCCTCAAACATCATCAAGTTTGAGGAGGACTACGGAGAAGAAGCCGAGCTTTCCGCCTTCCTTGAGGAAATCTCGCTTATGACGGATATAGACAACTACGACGCTGACGCCGATACATGCGTTATGATGACGCTCCACAGCGCCAAGGGTCTTGAATTCCCGGTCGTATTCATAACAGGCATGGAGGACGGTCTTTTCCCGTCAAGGCTCTCAATGGATAACCCCGAGGAGCTGGGCGAGGAGCGAAGGCTCGCTTATGTTGGCATCACGCGCGCCAAGGAAAAGCTGTATCTCACAAAAACGCGCACGCGTATGCTGTTCGGTTCAACGACCTACAGTAAGGAAAGCCGCTTTGTAACCGAGATCCCCGATAATCTTCTCAACAAAACAGGGGAGAGCAGCAGATTCGGTTCTGCTTATTCGGGATTTGCCTCCTCGGGCTCAAAATCCTCTATAAGCGTCGGCACATCGCACGCTTCAAAGCCGCAGTTCGGCGGATATAAAAAACCGGCAGTACAGACGGGCGTTGTTTATAATGTCGGCGATTGCGTGCTTCATAAGGTTTTCGGAAAAGGGCTGATAATGTCCGCCGAAAAAATGGGCAACGATACATTGCTCGAAATCGCCTTTGATAAGGCGGGAACAAAAAAGCTTATGGCTAATTTCTGCAAAATGGAGAAAATTTAAGGAGGTGACGCAATGTCAAGGTTGAAAAAAAGCCTGCTGTGCATTTCAATGGCGGCGCTCACGGCAGTTTGCGCCGGATGCGGAAGCTCAGACAGCTCGAATACTTCTTCCTCGAAAACGGAAAAAACCACATCACAGACAGAGCCTTCAAAACCTGTTGAAAGCAATAAGCCTTCTTCACCGGACGAATTGGACGCTTCGGCTGATTCGGCTCAGGTTGACGACAGCAAAATAACCTTTAATACTCTTGAAATCAAGCGTCACATCACTGAGATCGAGGAAACGCTTGAAAACGATATTAGCCTCTATAATTTTCAAGGCGCCGTATATACCAAAGTAGGGAACGATTTTGAGTATCACACCGAAAAGGGCGTAGCTAATCAGGGCGCACATTTCGATAATTCGATCTACACGGGCTTTTATACGGGTTCTGTAACAAAGCTTTTTACGGCTGTAGCCGTTATGAAGCTGGTTGAAGATAACGGGCTTGATCTCGATACCGCTATTGACAAATACTTTCCGAAATGCGCCTACGCAAAGGACGTAACTATAAAGCAGCTGCTTACAATGACGTCGGGCATCCCGAACTACATCAACAGAAACGGCATTAAAACTTTTACAACGTCATTACAGGATACGATAAGCGGAAAAGAGGATACGGAGCAGCTTCACTCTAAAATTGCAAACTGGATACTATCTCAGAAGCGTCTGAGTGATGACGGAGCCTTCATGTTCTCCGACAGCAACTATTACCTTCTGGGTGATATTATTGCCGCTGAAAGCAAAATGAGCTACGAAGAATATATTGACAAGATTATTTTAAAGCCTGTATTTATGACAAAAAGCTCATTTGCCGCCAACGAAAACACGGCTCGCCCTTATGTCAGCGACGAGCAAAGCGCGCTTCTTTTAAATGAGGGAGCAGGCTATTCCTCGCTTGGGCTTATATCAAATGTATCCGATTTGCTCAGGTTTATTGACGGCCTTATGTCATACCAGATCATAACGCCGGATTCGCTTGGCGAGATGTTCAAGGATTACGGAAACGGCTTCGGCTACGGCGCGTATATCAACGGAAACCGCGTTTCATGCGTAGGCGGGCTCGACGCCTACAGCGCAAAATTCAGCTTCACCTCTGACAGAAACCAGATATTTGTGGCGCTGTCAAACTATTCCGAAAGCGACCCTAACTTCCTCCATATCATGTTTCGCAATTACATGCTCAAATACAGTAACTAAAACATCAAACCTCCATAGTATGGTAGTACAGTTTATCTGTTCTATACTTAACTACGGAGGTTTTTATATGTCTGAAACATTAGTCGGCACCGAGCAGACAGCGGCAGAAATGCCCGACAGCGGCGCGGAAGATTCGATTGAATTTGAGCCTGTTTGTCTTGAAGTGCCCAGAATTTATGACAGCTGCGGAGCAAAGGATTGCCTGCGCGACCTTACGGTCTTTTTTACAAGTGAAAATCAGGAGCTGATTGACACCGCGACCTCGGTACGCATTACGCGTGTGAGCGTAATCACAGCCACCGTCGATGTAGACAGCGTTGCTTTCAACAGGGGTTATTACTCGGTTGACGAAACCTTTTATTTCCTCTGCTGCTGTGAGGTTTATACTGCTGCGGGAGCTTTGCCGACATCAATAACCGGTATTGCGGTGTCCTCCAAGCGTGTAGTGCTTTACGGCAGCGACGGTTGCGTAAAGCGTTTTTCGAGCGACAGCACCGCTGTAATCGACCCTGTAGAGCTTGACTGCTGCGCCGGCTACAACAGCTCCCTTCCGACAGCAAATGTTCAGGTTTCAAGTCCCGTTGCGCTCGCGGCGTCGCTCGTTCCCGTAACAACTGTTCCCATTGTACCGTTTGTGCCTGAAAATGTGGTTGACTTTATCGGCGGTAATCTTGTGGCGCCCGTTACACAGCAGGTTATGACTACAATCGGCTTGTTCTCAATTACAACACTGTCGCGCAGCGTTCAGCTTATGTTGCCGTCATATGATTTCTGTATGCCGCGCAAAGAATGTGACGAAGAATGTGGCGAGGCAACATAACATTACGAGTATAAAGAATCCAACATAACCGAGTGCTTCCTGCAAGTATCCGGCCACAAGTCCGGGAAGCATCATTCGACTGCCGCTGCGGCTGATTGACAGCGGCTAAACGCAATAAAATAGGGCAGACGGTTCATTAAACTGTCTGCCCGGATTTTTTATTCCAATCCAAAATTTCTTCTCCTTTTATAAGAAATGCTTTTTTCGATATTTCTGCCATCGGGTCGTCGCTGTGGCTGTCGGAATAAAACGCTTCTATTTCAGCTTCGCCGAATTCCTCGCGGAAACGGCGGACTTTTTCTTTTCCGTGGCAGTTTTCCCCGATATATTTTCCCGTAGACGGATCAACGTTTGAAGCGATAAGGTGCTTTATCCCGAGCTTTTCGCAAATGGGTTTAAGCAAAAAGTAAGATGAAGCCGAGATAACAACGTCGTCGGGGCGCTGCTGCTTAAGATAATAGCTTTTAATTTTTTTTGCGTTGATATCCCAATAATCGACTATGTCCTTCTCAATGTCACAATACTGCAAAAAGCGGTACATAACCTCTTTAAACTGTGTTTTTGTTCCTTTTTTAAAGACATAAAACTTAATCACGGCGCCGAAAAGCGACGGGCCCAGAAAAATAATTCTTTTGTGGCGTTTCATCGCAAAAAGATAAAAATTCGCTGTGGAGTCGCCGTCGTATATAGTTTTGTCAAAGTCATACACGTTCATTATGGCTCATCATCTTTCTTCACATTGTCTTCACAATTCTATGTTATCATACATAAACAACAAAATAATTCCAATTTAGAAAATATTATATCTGCTACTTGCACAATCTATCAAAATATTGTATAATAGAATAACTATGAATATAAGGGGAAGTATATGTTCGGTTATTTGCGGGTTCAGAAAAGCGAGCTTTTGGTGCGCGAATATGAGGCTTACAAGGCCGTGTACTGCGGGCTTTGCAAACAATTGGGCAAGGACTATTCGTTTCTTACCCGGCTTGCTTTAAGCTATGACTGCACCTTTTACGCAATGCTTCTTATGTCGCTTGAACGCTCCTGCAAGGGCTTTGATAAGGGCAGATGCAGGTTTAATCCCCTTAAAAAGTGCAAGTTTGCGCACTGCAGTGACGAAAGCTACAGCAAGGCTTCGGCATTGACCGTGATTTCCGCTTATTATAAGCTTAAGGACGATTTATCAGACAGCGGCTTTTTTAAAAGGCTTGC
The DNA here is from genome assembly GCA_900316435.1 of uncultured Eubacteriales bacterium. GTDB lineage: Bacteria > Bacillota > Clostridia > Oscillospirales > Acutalibacteraceae > Ruminococcoides. The sequence goes on from ONCY01000002.1 coordinate 12,354, forward strand.
CGTAAGGCTTATAAAGCCGTTTTTCTCAGGGTGGCATAAAAAGGCGGCAAAGCGCTACCCCGAGCTTGAAGCGGCTGTTGCGGATATGATGAAAGCTCAAAATGAAGTTGAGGCTCAGGATGATACAGATATTGATTTTGCCGCTCACCCCACAGCCGTCATGCTCGGCACTGTGCTCTCGCTTGAAGCTAAAGACGATGTACAGCGGCGCGTGTTTTATGAGTTCGGGTATCAGCTCGGCAGGTGGATATATCTGATTGACGCCGCCGATGATTTGGAAAAGGATATAAAAAAGAACAACTTTAATCCTTTTAAAAACTCGGACGTTGAGGACATTAAAGAGTTCCAGACCGAGCTTTTGAATCAGTCGCTTGCCCGCGCATATGACGCTTATAATCTTATTGCTATTGTAGATTTTAAAGGGATTTTTGACAATATGATGCTTTACGGATTTCCGGCAAAGCAAAACACGGTTGTTTACCGTTTGGAGGAGGAAAAGAATGAACAATCCATATGAGGTTCTCGGAGTTTCACCTGACGCGTCTGATGAGGAGATAAAAAAAGCATATCGCGACCTTGCTAAAAAATATCATCCCGACAACTACGCAAACAGCCCTTTAGCTGACCTTGCGGAGCAGAAGATGAAGGAGATAAACGAGGCGTATGACCAAATCAACAGCATGCGCCAAAAGGGCAAGGGTACGGGCTCAACAGGCTCAGCCGGCAGCTATTCCTCAAACGGCTCCTCATCGCAGTTTTACAGTGTGCGCATTTACATCCAGCGCAATATGATAAAGGAAGCCGAGCAGGTTCTCGACAGCACTCCCGAGGGCAACCGCACCGCCGAGTGGCACTATCTTAAAGGCATGTGCGCGTTCCGTAAGGGTTGGAGCAATCAGGCTAACGAGTATTTTACCACTGCCTGCAATATGGATCCGAATAATCAGGAGTACCGCGCCGCGATGAATAACATGAACGGCCAGCGCAACTACAACTACGGCGGCTACAACACCGCAAACGGAACTCCCGCTAACTCGTCGGGCTGTTCCTGCTGCGACATCTGCGCCGCGTATATGTGCGCAGACTGCTTGTGCAGCTGCTGCCATTCGGGTTGCTGATATGAAAAATTCTATTCAAAAGCCTGCGTTTCGCCTTGCTTTTTGTTCGGCCACAGCGGCGCTGGAAGTCGTTTTAATGATGGTGACGAGCCTTGTTCGCGTAGGTACATACGCTCTGCCGTGCTTTGCAGGGCTGCTTACAATCGCCGTTGTTATTGAGTATAAATGTAAATGGGCGCTCAGCGTATTCGGCGTCACGGCTGTGCTTTCATTCTTTTTGTCGGGTGATAAAGAGGCTGTGGTGATGTTTATCGCGCTTTTCGGTTATTATCCCATACTTAAAAATATTATTGAAAGATATATTAAAAACGCGGTAATCCGCTGGATAATTAAGCTGCTTGTTTTCAATGCTGCGGCGGTTGGCTCATTCTTTATCGTTACTCTTATTCTTGAAATACCCGCTTCGGAATTCAGCATTTTCGGCGTTTATCTGCCTTATGTGTTTTTGCTGGCGGGCAACGTATTCTTCGTACTGTACGATTTGTCAATTAATGTATTCGTCAGATTTTATGTACAGCGCTTAAGAAACGCGCTGTTCGGCAGGTATCTTTAAGGTACTTGTATTATCTTTTCGGAAAGGAAGGCTGATATTATGAAATCCAAATTATTTGCACGAATTCTATGCATAGTTTTGATTGTAATGCTTGTCGTATCGGTAATTATTTTCGCTGTTCCGATGATTAAGGGAAGCGCCGCCGCGGTAGTTCCCGTCAAGGGCAGCAGCGGAACAGTAACCGATGATTATGTGAATTTGCGCTCCGGCGCCGGAACGAGCTTCTCGGTTGTAACTACAATGCGCGTAAATACTAAGGTGGTATTTGAGGAAGCGGCTGTATATAACAGTAATTGGTATAAAGTCAAAGAGCTTGCTACCAATAAATCGGGTTATATCAGAAATGACTTGGTTTCATTTGACAACGCTTCTTCTATTAAGCTGTGCGCATCAAAGGCTTCAACCTATGTTGGCTGTCAGTATGCGTTCTGGCAGACGGGAGCCAACAGCCCTAAGTGGAGCAGTTCAAATACGTCGGTCGCTACGATTGACTCAAACGGCATTCTCACCGCAAAGGCAGCGGGTACCACTACAATCACTGCCGCAGAGGGCAATAATTCCGCAACATGCTCCTTTACGGTAAGAAAGGGGACATCAACAGGCATTTCTTCATCAAGCGTTAACCTCTCAGTTGGCAAAACCGTAAAGCTTACAGCTAATTCAAGCGTTAACTGGTTTTCTTCAAACCCTAACGTCGCAACCGTAAGCGGCGGAACTGTTACCGCAAAGAGCGTCGGTTACGCAACGATAAGCGCTTACACTTCAAGCGGCGCGTCAACATGCCTGGTAAAGGTCACCGAGCAGGCTCAGCCGTCTGTAATCAAGCTTTGCGCTACAAAGGCGTCAAGCTATGTCGGCTGTCAGTACGCTTTCTGGCAGACAGGAGCAAAAGCTCCCAAATGGAGCAGCTCCAATACGTCTGTAGCGACAATTGACTCAAACGGCATATTGACTGCAAAGGCAGCAGGTACCACAACGATTAAAGCCACAGAGGGCAGCGATTCAGCTACCTGTGCCTTTACCGTGAGAAACGGAACCTCAACAGGCATTTCTTCATCAAGTGTTGACCTCACGGTTGGCAAAACAGTAAAGCTAACCGCAAAAACAAGCGTTAACTGGTTTTCTTCAAACCCTAACGTCGCAACCGTAAGCGGCGGAACCGTTACCGCAAAGAGCACGGGCTACGCAACGATAAGCGCTTATACATCAAGCGGAGCTTCAACCTGCCTTGTAAAGGTCACCGAGCAGACTCAGCCGTCTGTAATTAAGCTTTGTGCCTCAAAGGCGTCAACCTATGTCGGCTGTCAGTACGCTTTTTGGCAGACAGGAGCAAAAGCTCCCAAGTGGAGCAGCTCCAATACGTCTGTAGCGACAATTGACTCCAACGGCATACTGACCGCAAAGGCGGCAGGTACCACAACAATCAAAGCTGAAGAGGGCAGCGATTCCGCTACCTGTGCCTTTACCGTGAGGAACGGAACCTCAACGGGTATTTCCAAGTCGTCATTGACGCTCATTAAGGGTACCACGGCAAAGCTTACCGCAAAATTGAGCGTTAACTGGTTTTCGTCAAATCCGAACGTCGCAACCGTAAGCGGCGGAACAGTTACCGCAAAGGGCGTAGGCTACGCAACAATCAGCGCCTATACATCAAGCGGCGCTTCAACCTGCCTGGTGAAGGTAACCGAGCAGGCTCAGTCGTCGGTAATCAAGCTTTGCGCTACAAAGGCGTCAAGCTATGTCGGCTGTCAGTACGCTTTCTGGCAGACAGGAGCAAACAGCCCCAAGTGGAGCAGCTCAGATACATCAATAGCAACAATCGATTCAAACGGCGTCCTCACAGCAAAGGCGGCAGGCACCGCTGTAATATACGCTAAAGAAAACTCAGAGACCGCTTACTGCATATTCTCCGTAAAGAACGGAACCTCAACAGGGATCTCCAAGTCGTCATTGACGCTCAATAAGGGCACCTCGGCAAATCTTACCGCAAAATTAAGCGTTAACTGGTTTTCGTCAAATTCAAACGTCGCAACCGTAAGCGGTGGAACCGTTACCGCAAAAGGCGTCGGTTACGCTACAATCAGCGCCTATAATTCAAGCGGCGCGTCAACCTGCCTTGTTTATGTTACAGAAAGCACGCCTGATATTCCTGCTACCGAGTACAGGGGATATATTAACGAGGAATATGTAAATTTACGCTCAGGCCCCGGAACAGGAAATTCGGTTGTTACCTCTATGAGCGAGAATACATCTTTTACTTTTATAAGTCTTACTCTTTATAATTCCGACTGGTATCACATCAAGTTAGCGGACGGAACCGAGGGCTATGTATATAAGACTTATGCCACTAAGATTGAGCCTCCGAAAATCACGCTTTCGGCAACTACAGTTACAACATATGCAGGCTGTAAGTACGCGATGTCGCAAAGCGGAGCGGAATATCCCACATGGTCAAGCTCAAATACTTCCGTGGCAACAGTCGACCAAAACGGAATTATTACCGCTAAGACGGCAGGAACCGCATTGATCACCGCTTCAGAAAACGGCGGTGCAGGTACATGCAGGCTTACGGTAAAGAACGGCACATCAACAGGCATTTCGCAGGCTAACCTGACGCTTGCTGCGGGAAAAACAGCAAAGCTAACCGCAAAAACGACTGTTAGCTGGTTTTCTTCAAATAAAAACGTCGCAACAGTAAGCAACGGAACAGTTACCGCAAAAAGCACGGGTTATGCCACAATCAGCGCCTACAATTCAAACGGCGCGTCAACCTGCCTTGTAAAGGTAACTCAGGGCGACGGCAGAATCAAGCTTAATGTAACAAGCGCCACAACATATGTTGGCTGCCGCTATGCTATCAATATGACTGGCTCAACCACGGCTTCATGGACAAGCTCAAACACATCGGTTGCTACAGTCAACGGCAATGGCGTCGTAACCGCAAAAGCCGCCGGCACAGCTACAATCAAGGCGAGCAACGCCGTTTCAACCGCTTCGTGCAAAATTACGGTTTATTCGGGCTCAGGCCCCGGGATTTCATCGTCCGAGATGACAATTCCCTCGGGTAAATCGGTTCTGCTGCGTTCCGACAACAGCTACGCAAGCTGGAGCTCGTCAAATACAAGCATTGCCACAGTCAGCAATGGTATAGTAGACACAAAGGGCACGGGCTATGTAACTATCAGCGCTTATACAAGCTACGGTGCTTCAACCTGTCTGCTTCATGTTACTTCTCCAGCGGCAATCCGCTTTGTATATGCCTCGCCTAACTCGGCTCCTAAGAATTCAAACGTGACCTTCAAGGCTATTACCGACAAATCCCGCACAGCGGTCAAATTTGTAGTATCAAACGGCTCAACGTCATACACGGTAAACGCTTCAAGTAAGGTTGCGGACGGAAGCACATATATCTGGTCTGGCAGCCACACGCTCGGACTTTCGGGCACATGGAAAATCAAAGCTTATTCAAAAACCGCTTCAACCGATTTTGCAGCCACGGCAACCGACGGTGAGGGAGAGGTATTTGTAACAAACTCAACCGACACCACAACAACTGTACTCGGCGAGAGAAGAGCGAGCGATAACATTATCGATTTGATCGCCAATTTTGAGGGATTCCTAACCTCGGTTACAGCCGACTATATCACAGGCGATCCCACTCTCGGTTACGGAAAGGTTGTTCTCAGAAACGAGCAGTTCTACAATAACCTCACCAAAAACGAAGCGTACGGTTATTTGTGCCAGACGGTTAACAGCGGTCCGTACACTACCGTTACAAACAACTTTTTGACCTCTAACAACGTAAAGTTCAATCAGCGCCAGTTTGACGCTCTTGTGTGCTTTGCCTATAACGTAGGAGCCTACGCGATCACCAATGACTCCGACCTTAAAAATACGCTTCTCGGCTCGGCCTCGGCAGGGAAAATCACTGCGGGAGGCTCGGGGTATGTAAATGAATCGGGCGTAAACCTGCGTTCAGGCGCGGGCACGGGCAATTCTATTGTAACAACAATGTCGTACAATACAAAGTTTACCTTTGTTGACGCCAAACTTTATAACTCAAGCTGGTATAAAATCAAGCTTACAAACGGCACAACAGGATACATCTATAAGGATTACGCCTCGGCGACAGGCGGCACTCGCGATCTTGCAAACGTCAACAAGAGCGCCTTCACCACAAGACTTCTTCAATATCATCACGCTTCGGGCAGCTGTTACATAGGATTGCTCTGGCGCAGAGTCGATGAGGTTGAAATCTTCTTCTACGGAGATTATGCCCGTGACGGTGACGCAAATAAATATAACATGTATTTTCGCTGCGCTAACAACAGCTCATTCGGAATAGGATAAAGGAAGAGTATTATGAAAAAAATAGGATTTATCGGCGCCGGTAATATGGCGACCGCAATTATCAAGGGTATGATTGCCCGGAACGGCAGCGCCGATATGCTCGGTGTTTACGATACTGACAAAGCAAAAACAGATGTCATGCTCGGCATGGGCGTTGAGGTTTATCCCTCTTCGCCTGTGCTTGTAAGCTCCTGCGATATAATCGTGCTTGCAGTAAAGCCTCAGAATTACGCCGAGGTTCTTGACGAGGTAAAGTGCGAGGCAAGTGAAAGCAAGACCTTTGTTTCGATAGCTGCGGGCATTTCGATCGGTTATGTCCGCAAGGCTCTCGGATGTAACTGCCCTGTGGTAAGGGTAATGCCCAATACGCCTTTACTTCTTAAAAAGGGCGCTTCGGCGCTTTGTCCGTCCGAGAATATCAGCGGGGAGGACAGAGAGCTGGTTTACAGCATGTTTGCCGGCAGCGGCGTTTGCGAATACATTTCAGAGGAGCATATGAACGAGATAATCTCCGTCAACGGCTCCAGCCCCGCGTATATTTATCTTTTTGCTAAAGCTATGGCTGACTACGCTCAAAGATGCGGAATAGGTTACGGGCAGGCTATGAACCTTATTTGCGCAACGCTGGAGGGCTCGGCTGCCATGCTCCGTGAGAGCGGCGATACCCCCGACGAGCTTATTAAAAAGGTAAGCTCAAAGGGCGGTACTACAATAGCGGCTCTTGAAAAGCTCAGAGAACATGGCTTTACCGAGGGAATACTCGACGCTATGCAGGCTTGTACTGACAGAGCGGAGGAACTCGGCAAACTCTTTTAAATAAATATCTCATACCTTTCATTATTTACGCATATTCTTTACTGTGGACAACCGCAGAAAGGATGTTTTATATGAAAGGTATTGTATTGTCTTTAGGGCTGCCTCGCAAAAAACGGCGTTTGCCCGACTTGCGGAGCATTATCAGGACCCACGGAATAACGCTCTTGTTTGCCGCTCTTTTGCTTACAGGGCTCGTGCTCGGGGCGGTGTATTCCAAAAGCGCTGATAAAAACACGCTTCGTAATCTTGATTTTCTTTTCACTACCAATCTTGAATCAAGGCTGAACCAGGGCGCTTTCGGCACATTTTGCGCGTGCTTTGCTTCCGATTTTCTGTTTTTGCTTTCGGTTTATCTGCTGGGCATTGCCGCGTGGGGTATTCCTTTTATCGCCGCTTTGCTCTGTTTTAAGGGCTTCGGAACGGGGGTTACAGCGGGTTGGCTGTGCGTCTCCCACGGACTGAGCGGAGCCGGGTTCTACCTTTTGGTTTTGCTTCCCGGCACATTTATTTTTTGCGCGGCGCTTATCGGCTTTGCCGTAAGAGCATTCGCGTTTTCAAAGCATGCTTTCTTTTATTCGCTGAGCAGGAAAACTCCTTCGGCTTCTCTTAGAGAGGATTTGCTCCGGTTTTCGTCGCGGTTTTTTTCAGCACTCGGCGTTACATCTATTGCCGCGCTTGCCGACACTCTATTGTGGACGCTTTTTGCGGGGACTTTTCAATTTTAGCCGTTTTATACTAAGCAGCAAAACTATTGATATTGCTGATTCTTGGAAATACGCGGCACAGGAGGTTAAAATGGCATCAGATTCTCAAAAAAATACCCTGCCTATTGCCGCGGTATTCACAAATTTGTTTCATAATTTTCCCAGACTGGTACTTACGAACCTGTTATTCGCAATTCCGCTAAGCGCGTTTACTGCTTTATTCTGGTTTTTGTCAACGATTCTGCCGCTGAGCGAATCTCAGGCTCCGCTTATTGTTTTGCTAACTGTTATCCCTGTATTCCCGTTTTACGCGGGTGTTGTAAAGGTTACGGCTAAAATGACTATCGACGACGAAAAGGTACCTGTTTTCAGCAACTTTTTTTCGGCGGTAAAGGATAATTTCCTTCGCTTTCTTGTACACGGACTGTTTTTCTATATAATCGTTGTTTTCAGTTTTGTGTCAATCAGTCTTTATATGAGGTTGATCGCGTCAAATTCCGTTTTTATCGGTCCGCTTATCATATCGATTCTGATAATGCTGTTCTTTATCTTTATGTTCTTTTATATTCCGGCAATGACAGTCACGTTCGATATTCCCATGCGGTATATTTATAAGAATTCTTTTTTGATGAGCTACGGCGAAATAAAAAACAATATCATCGGCTTGCTGGGAGTAGCGCTCCTGTTGGTTATCTCTACAACTTTTCTGATCGCCTGTCACGGAAGCCCGGTGGCTGTTGTTGTAGTAACAATTGTTTTGCTCGTGTTGTTTATTCCCGCTATATCGGCGTTTATTATCCATTCGGCTGTTTATAAAAGAATGTATGGGATGATAACGGACAAGTCCACTCAGACTCAGGCGGTCAACGCTGTCATTACTAAGATGGTCGAAACCAAAAACAAGCGCAATCCCGTTGAGGTAAAAGATGAATTTATGAGCAGTCTGAAGGATTTTGAGGTGGATGAAAGCCTTTCCGACGACGAGTATGTTTATTTCAACGGAAAGATGATGAAAAAAGGCGTTATAATGAAGCTCAAGCGCGAAGCTGAAAGAAGCAGTGAATCACATGAATAAGAAGAATACAGGAATTAATAAAAAACAATTGATTATAATTATTGCCGCAGCCTTGGTGATAATCGCCTCCCTGATAGTAATAATAATCGCGTTGAATTCGGAAAAATCAGGCGAAGATAATAAACAGCAGCAGACAACCGCTGCGACTGCTGTGGTGAATGATACGACCGAAGCTACCGAAAAATCGCTTCCAGATTCGCCTCCGACTTCTGAAACACCGGCAGGCACCGAAGAACCCGAAACTATGCCGACGATCGACATCAACATTCCGACAGAGGGTGGAGAAGTAACGCATTTCGACGGCGTTTATGTTCCCGATTCCTACGCTGAGGATGTACAAACAGGCGAGAAGGTCAGCATGCGCAGCCTGTTTGGCTCAGGCTATTCAAGCGGAGCAATCACCTTCAACAGCAACGGCACATTTACCGATACTCTCAGCATGTCCGGAACCGAATCGGGCGCTTATAATGCCGAGAACCGTCATATTGTCGCTACTTATCTTCCCGACAGGCAGATGAACATTACGGTGATAGAATGGAACGAGGCTTCGTCAAAACCTGACAGCTTCTATATTATTTACAGCCTTGGCGGCGACGCTCGATACAAGGTCTATTTCTCGGAGAAACAGTAAATGGCTAATAAGAAAAAGAAGCCGGCTCAAAAAAGTCAGCCTAACAGCAAGAAAAAGTTCCCAATAAAGCCTGTCATAGCGGCAGTGATCGCTGCCGCTCTTGTCGCGGCGCTTGTTGTGCTTATCGTTATCAGGACAAGTGAGGATAATGCTAAGCATGTTCTGCAAAACACCGCCTGGGTTTCACAGACCGCAAAAACCGCCAGCGGAGACGAGGTCGATATCCGCGAGGTGTATAACGTAAAGTACAGCAACTATCAGGGTAACCTTACATTTGACGGCGAAAACGGATTTGAGTTGTGGCTGCGTCCCGGCGATATATCAGACGGCACTCATAGAGGAACATACGAGCTTGACGGCGATAAGCTGAAAGTTAGCTTTGAAGGCGGCAGTGATACCGAATTTATTCTCACACGCAATAACGGCGAGATAGTCCGTATAGATGTACCGTTTGAAGATTATGTGGTGTCATTTTTCCCTCAGTAAAAAAATATGCCGAAAAGGCGTGTCGGTAACGGCATTGTCTTTTCGGCATTTTGTTTTGTATTTGATTTATAAAGGATTTGTTTGATTTATTTAGCCCATTCCAAAATAACTGAGGAAGTTGAAGCCTGTGGGAAGGGGAATGGTGAACATGTATATTGTAGCGATAACCAGAGCGACAATCGCGATACAAAGTACGACCGCGCGGTTCGGCAGGTTCTTGAATATACCTACAATACCAAGCAGGAAAAGCACAACGGAAAAGATTACGTTGACAAGGTTATAAGCGTCGCCGTGGGCGTTGTCTTGCTTACCTTCCTCAAGTAGTGCCTGGGAATCAGCGTTGATTTTATTGGATGTCTCAAAATATTTCTCTACCGTTCCTTCTACCTCAAATGGCGAAGTCATATTCTTATCCATTTTAGTAATTGCTTCTGCCATTATTTTGCTGCAGTTCTGGTTAATATACGCTTCCATTTTGTTTTCATAGACCTGAGCTTCGGCTTCTTCACCCTTCATTCTGGCTACCTGTGCGTCAATCTGATAGTCGATAGCGGTGTTCCACGCCAGCATATCCGAAAGATAAAGCTGCATCTCGGCGTTATATTCGGAGTTGCCCTCTGCGGCAAGGTTGTTGCTCTTTGTATAATTGGTTGCCTGGTTGCCGCCGTGAAGCGAGCCAATCCAGGTTGCCCAAGCGGTGAGCAGTGCTGTTATGCCCAGAAAAATGGCTACGATGATCTCAATGCGGTTAGCTGTAAACAGCTTCTTCTTTTTAGAAGCTGTTTCCTGCTCGGTTTCCTCAGCGGAAACGGCTGTTATCTGTTCTTTGTTATCTGTTGACATTTTTTTCCTCCGTTGATTTTTTACTGCCGCAAAAATATGCGTGCTCCAACAGTATAACATAATATAGAATACTTTGCAATTGCTATAATAAACTATTTAATTGTTTTTCTTGACAAGTGAGTTCGCTTTTGATATAATAATTTGCGAATGATTCGCAAATCTGGAGGTGCTATTTTGCCTAAGTACATGACAAAGCAGAGAAAGGCGCTTTTAAGCTATCTTTCAAGCCACGCTGATGAAAAGCTTTCGGCAAAGCAGCTTGAGGAGGCTCTTTGCGGCGAGGGTATCAGCATAAGCGCGGTTTACCGCAATCTGTCCGAGCTTGAAAAGGAGGGCAAGGTAAGGCGCGTAAATAACAGCGGCTCGCGAGAGGTGTTTTATCAGTACACCGAGGGGCTGCACTGCAAAGAGTGTCTGCACCTTTCGTGTGAAAAATGCGGCAAAACATATCACATGAACAGCGAGTGCGCCAAAATGCTTATCGACAATCTTGCCCAAAGCGACGAGTTTGCGATCGACAAGGCAAGCACCGTGCTCTACGGCGTTTGCCGCGAATGCCAAAAACAGTGAAGAAGGAACAGTATATGAAAAGAATAATCTCAGTTTTATTATGCGCGGTTATTTTGCTTGCCGCCTTTGCCGGCTGCGGTTCAAGCAAGTCCGGCGGCGGAAAGCAGCTTAAAATTATCGCTACAATTTATCCGGAATACGAGTGGGTAAAGCAGGTTGTAGGTAATCTTGATAACGTAGATGTTGAGCTTCTGCTCGATAAGGGCGTCGACCTACACAGCTTCCAGCCCACGGCTAAGGATATTATCAACATCTCATCAAGCGACGTGTTCATTTACGTCGGCGGCGAGTCCGATAAATGGGTAGACGACGTTTTGAAGGAAGCGCAGAACAAGGAGATGAAGGCGCTGAATCTTATTGATGCTCTCGGCGACATGGCAAAGGAAGAAAAAACGGTTGAGGGCATGCAGCCTGAGGAAAACGAAGGGGAAGAGGATGAAAAGGAAATCGACGAGCATATCTGGCTCTCGGTAAAAAACGCCTCAAAGCTCTGTAAGAGCATCGCCGATGCTCTCGGCGAAAAAGACCCCGACAATAAAGATACATACTCAAAGAACGCCGAAGCTTATATCGCAAAGCTCAACGAGCTTGACGGTCAGTATGAGCAGGCGTGTAAGTCCGCAAAGTACGATACGCTGATTTTTGCCGACCGTTTTCCGTTCCGCTATCTGACAGACGATTATAATTTAAAATACTATGCGGCTTTTTCGGGTTGCTCGGCAGAAAGCGAAGCAAGCTTTCAGACGCTTATTTTCCTTGCGAATAAGCTTGACGAGTTAAAGCTCAATAAGCTAATTATTATTGACGGCTCGGATAAAAAAATTGCCGACGCGGTTATCGACACGGCAAAAACAAAGGATGTTGAGGTTCTTACGCTCAACAGTATGCAGTCTGCTGTAGGCGATGACGACACATATTTAAGCATTATGCAGAGCAATCTTGAGGTGCTTAAAAAAGCATTGAATTAATCGGAGAGAATCCATGTCACAACTCACATGTACAAACCTGACTCTCGGCTATGAGGGACAGGAAATAATTTCAAATTTAAGTTTTTTAGTTGAAAGCGGCGATTATGTCTGCATTCTTGGCGAGAACGGCTCGGGCAAAACCACCCTGATGAAAACAATTCTCGGTCTGCATAAGCCGATGAGCGGAACTATAACGACAGGCGACGGCCTCAGCCGCCGCGAAATAGGTTACCTTCCTCAGCAGGACTCAATCCAGAGGGATTTTCCTGCCACGGTATTCGAGATCGTCCTCTCGGGTTTTCAGGGACGCTGCAAGCTTCGTCCGTTCTATACGCGCGAGGAAAAGCGTCAGGCTGAGAAGAATATCGAGCTTTTAGGCATTTCAAGCTTAAAAAAGCGCTGTTACCGCGAGCTTTCGGGCGGTCAGCAGCAGCGCGTATTGTTAGCAAGAGCGGTTTGTGCCACAGAAAAAATGCTCCTTCTTGACGAGCCCGTTGCGGCGCTCGACCCGAAGGCGACTCATGAAATGTACGCCCTTATTGAAAAGCTCAATAAGGAATACGGAATAACGGTTGTAATGATTTCGCACGATGTCCGCGCGGCTATTCAGTTCGCTAATAAAGTGCTTTATATCGGAGATAAGATATTTTTCGGCACACGCGAAGAATATCTAAGATATTCCGCAACTGAATCGGCAAAAGAAAGGGAGGGCAACAATGGAAATATTTGATACCCTGTCTTACTATTTTCAGTTTTCTCAAGTTCGCTACGCTCTGATTGTCGGCGTGCTTGTGGCGCTGTGCGCTTCGCTTTTGGGCGTTACGCTTGTGCTTAAACGCTTCTCGTTTATCGGCGACGGACTCTCCCATGTAGCGTTTGGCGCAATGGCTGTGTCCTCAATCACGGGCGCGCTTGTAAAAGAGTGGAAGCCCGCAATTGACGCAAGCGGCAACATGCTTATTGTAATGCCGATAACCGTTCTCAGCGCCGTTCTGCTTTTGAGGACGGGCAAAAACGCCAAGGTGAAAGGCGACGCCGCGGTTGCCATGATTTCCGTAGGAGCGCTTGCAATCGGCTATCTCCTGATGAACCTCGATGTGTTTCCAAAGTCGGCGAATATTTCGGGCGACGTGTGCTCAACGCTTTTCGGCTCGCTCTCTATCCTTACGCTTACCCATGAAGAGGTAAACTTCTGCATTATCGTTTCGCTTATTGTTGTGGCTGTGTTTATCTTTCTCTACAACAAAATCTTTTCGGTCACCTTTGACGAGGATTTTGCTACGGCGACGGGAACAAAAGCGAGCGTATATAATCTGATTATCGCCATAATCATAGCTGTGATCATCGTAATTTCAATGAATCTTGTAGGCTCGCTGCTTATTTCGGCGCTTATTATTTTCCCGGCGCTGTCTGCAATGCGCGTACTTAAAAGCTTTAAGGCGGTTACTGTCTGCTCGGCTTGCCTCAGCGTTTTCTGCGCCTCGCTGGGAATTATCATATCACTTCTGTTCAGCACGCCCGTCGGCTCAACAATAGTCGCGGTCGATATCGCGGCTTTCGGCGTGTTCTCGCTGATAGGAGCAGCCAAAGGAGGCTTCAAGCGATGAAAAAGCTTATTGCTTTAATCGTTATCTCGGCAACGTTCGTTTCGGCTTTTGCGGGCTGCGGCTCGGCTGCATCTCAGGCTGAAAACAAGGCGAATCAGACAAGCAAAAAGACCATAAATGATATCCTTGCCGAATCGCAGGCAAAGAATACCACCGTTGCTCCTAAGGTCGATTATCCAAAGCTTGACTACTCCGCCGAGGTCGATTTAACGAACCTCAATTCCAATATGGTTTACTCTACCGTTTACAGCATGGTTAATTCTCCTGGAGAATATAAAGGCAAAACAGTCAAGGCTCAGGGCACGTTTGACGTGTTTACTGACCCTAAGTCCGGCAAGTTGTTTTACGCCTGCGTAATAGCCGACGCCACCGCCTGCTGTTCTCAGGGGCTTGAATTCGTTTGGAAGGGCGACCACAGCTATCCCGACGACTATCCCAAGGTCGGCGAGCCGATAACCGTCGGCGGCGTTTTCGGCACCTACGAAGACAACGGTCAGACATATTGCCGCCTTTCCGACGCGGAACTTGCAGTTTCTGCTTAATGATTTTTTAAAACTTCACTTATTATTCTAACGCCCTCGCTTAGCTTTTCCTGCGCAATTCCCGAAAAGCTCAGCGTAGGGGCGTTTTCTTCTCGGTTTAATCTCATCAGCCTTACCGAGCGCTGAGCGAGCGCCTCCTCTGTTTTTGCTATATCTATTGAATACGGCAGCTTTAATGTGAGGTATAGCGAGGTTTCGTTAAACTGATATTTAGCTTCGGGAAGGTACTTTTCAACAGCGGATATAATCGCCCTGCTTTTTTCAAGGTACACCCTGCGTGCGCGCCGCAAATGGGCGTCGATTTTTCCGTTTGTAATGTATTTTGCAAGGGCAAGCTGTTCGGTTTTTGACGCTGTCTGATTCATAAACCGTTTTACGCTGTTATACTTTTCAAGCAGCTTTTCGGGCAGAACCATGTAGCTTATACGGACAGATGGCAGCAGCACCTTTGAAAACGCGCCGATATATACTGTATTATCAACATCGTAATGCTGAACGCAGGGGATAGGTCGTGTGCTGTAGCGCAGTTCTCCGTTGTAGTCGTCCTCTAAAATCAGCGCGTTGTTCTGACGCGCCCACTCAATTATTTCAAGCCTGCGCGTAACGGGCATGTTCGAGCCTCTTGTGCCCGAAAAATTGGGGTTTATCAGAATAATATCGGGAGATATTTTTTTTAAAGAATCAATTGTTACGCCGTACTTGTCGCTTTCAAAATATTTTATGTCATAATCAAAGCTTTTGAATATCATTTCAGCCTGCACATAACCCGACTTTTCCACCGCGGCTTTTTTACCGAAGCCTATAAGTGAGCAGAGCAAGTACAAAATCGCCTGAGAGCCTGCTCCAACCACGATATTGCCCTCCTGAGCGTTTACGCTTCTTACTCCCAAAGCGTATCTTTGCAGCGCGGAGCGAAGCGCCATTTCGCCCTGAACGTCTCCGTAAGAGGTAAGCAGGTAGTTTCGGTTTATTATATCCTTAATATTCTTCTTCCACTCGGCAAGGTCTATTATTTTTTCATCAATACTTTTTCCGCTGAAATCATAAACATAGTATCGGGATTTCAGACTGTCGCTGTCGGTTATTTCAACGGTTTTTGGCAGCTTGTCAAAGTTCGCGGCTACAAAATACCCTTTCTGGGGAGAGCTTACGATATAACCCTCAACGCAAAGCTGATCATAAGCGCCCGTAACGGTCGTTTTGGATATTCCGCGGTCAGCACTGAGCTTTCTTATAGACGGAAGCTTGCTGCCCTTTTTCAGGCTGCCGTTTTCTATTGCCTCTCTGATTGACAGGTAGATCTGCTGATACATCGGCTTATTTGTTTTTGAATCGATAATAATGTAGTCGTTAAGCATAGTGAGGCTCCGTTACTGTTATTTACGGTTCTATTCTATCATTTGCGAAGAATTATTGCAAGGGTGTTGAAATTTTCTCCGTTTATTAGTATAATAATAACGTATGTGAAATTTATAATGTGAGGGATACTTATGAATATTTCAACAAGCGAGTTTTTTGATTCAATAAAAGGCAAAACCGTTGCCTTCATCGGAATAGGCACAAGCAACCTGCCGCTTATCAAGCTGTTTGCCGAAAAGGGCGCAAAGGTTATCGCCTGTGACAGAAAGAGCTTTGATTCTTTGGGCGAAAACGGCGTAAAGGCAAAGGAGTACGGCGCCGAGCTGATTCTCGGAGATGATTATCTCAGCAATATAAACGCCGATATAGTGTTCCGCAGTCCCGGCACTCCGTTCTATAAGGATGAGCTTGTAAAGCTCAGAGAAAACGGAACCGTACTTACTTCCGAGATGGAGGTTTTCTTTGACCTCTGTCCCTGCAAGGCGATAGCTGTTACGGGTTCAGACGGCAAGACCACCACAACAACAATTATATCCGAAATTCTTAAGGCGGCGGGCAAAACCGTTCACCTCGGCGGCAACATCGGCAAGCCGCTTCTGCCCGAAATCGAGAGCGTCAAGCCTGACGACTGGGCTGTTGTTGAGCTTTCAAGCTTCCAGCTCATTTCAATGCGCAAAAGCCCCGACATAGCCGTTGTTACAAACCTCGCTCCCAATCACCTTGACATCCACAAGGATATGCAGGAGTATGTAGATTCCAAAAAGAACATAGTGCTCCACCAGAACGCATTTTCAAAGGCGGTTCTCAACTTCGACAACGAAATCGCAAACGGCTTCAGCGGCGATGTAAGAGGAAAGCTTGCAAAGTTCAGTGTAAAAGAAAAGCTCTTCAACGGCGCGTACCTCGACGGCACCAAAATCGTCTACAGCGACTTTGGCAAGGTTACCGAAGTAATGGATTACCGCGACATTAAAATCCCCGGCATGCACAATGTTGAAAACTACCTCGCCGCGATTTCGGCGGTATGGGGAATAGCCGATGTCGATACAATAGTTAAGGTAGCAAAAACCTTCGGCGGCGTTGCTCACCGCGCCGAGTTTGTCCGCGAATACCGTGGCGTAAAGTATTACAACGACTCTATCGCTTCAAGTCCCACAAGAACCGCTCTCGGCACGCTTTCGCTTTACGATGAAAAAATAATCATCATTGCGGGCGGCTACGATAAGCACATTCCCTATGAGCCGCTCGGTCCCGTAATCAACAATAAGGTAAAAACGCTGATTCTCCTCGGCGACACCGCTCCAAAAATCGAGGCGGCGGTAAAGGGCGCCGATAATTACGACGAATCCGCAATCAAAATCATCAACGTCACCAACATGGAGGAAGCTGTTGAAGCGGCTGTAAATAACTCCGCTGAGGGCGATATTGTGTCTCTTTCACCTGCCAGCGCAAGCTTCGGTCTGTATAATAACTTTGAGGAGCGCGGCAATCACTTCAAAACCATTGTAAACAATCTGGAGTAATACTAATGAATCTGGAACAACTTATTTTTGAATTATGCTCCGTTTACGGCGTTTCGGGCAGCGAAGCTCCTGCGCTTAACGCGGCAAAAAAATATCTTGAACAGTCAGCCGAGGTTTCCGTTGACAATAACGGAAACCTTATCGCTGTGCTCGGAAATAAAGCGGCGGAAAAAACGATTCTCCTTGACGCTCACCTTGACCGCATAGGTTTTATCGTTACCGATATCAACGACAAAGGCTTTGTAAAGGTCGACAGGCTCGGCGGAGTGGATATCCGCACCCTGCAGGACAGCGTTCTTGTGTCCGAAAACAGCTTAAGAGGCACGGTGTGCTGTCTGCCTCCGCACCTCAGCGATGGCAGCGAGGATAAGGCTGCGCCGATAGATAAAACATGGGTCGATTTCGGTATGACAAAGGAGCAGGTCGAAAAGCAGCTTAAAATCGGCGATACTCTTACTTTTTCAACTCAGCCGCGAAAGCTTCTCGGCGATAAAATCACGGCTTCCGCGCTCGACGACCGCTGCGGAGTAGCGGCGCTTATCCGTACGGCAGAGCTTATTGATACCGATGAATACAAGGTGGTGATCCTGCTCAGCACGCAGGAGGAAACCTACGGCACAGGCGCTAAAACAGCGGCGTTTTCAATCGACGCCGACGAGGCGATTGCGGTTGACGTCAGCTTTGCCTCTCAGCCCGACGTTTCGGGGCAGTACGGTAAAATCGAGCTTGGAAAGGGCCCGATGATTTGTATTTCGTCCGTGCTCAGCCGCGAACTGTCAAATAAGCTCATCTCAGTCGCAAAAGAGCGCGGTATTCCGTATCAGCTTGAGCCGATTGCGGGGGCGACAGGTACAAACGGCGACCACATCGCCGTGACAAAAAGCGGCGTCAGAACCGCAGTTGTTTCAATCCCTCAGCGCTATATGCACACTCAGGTTGAGGTTATTTCGCTCTCAGACGTAGAAAACACGGCGCAGCTTATTGCCGCTTATATTAACTGCGGAGGTGCGTTCAATGGTTGATTATACTCTTCTGAAAAAACTCTGTTTAGCTGACGGCATCTCGGGTGATGAGAACTCCGTCAGAGAGATTATTATAAATGAAATCAAAAACTATGCCGAATGGCGCGTTGACAGCCTCGGTAATCTCCTTGTTCATAAAAAAGGAAAAGCCCCTGCAAAGGCAAGGCTCATGCTGTCCGCACATATGGACGAGGTCGGGCTTATGGTGACCGACATCACCTCGGGCGGCTATTTGAAATTTGACGAGGTCGGCGGAATCGACAGGCGAGTGCTTATCGGAAAGCAGGTCGCTGTAGGCGAAAACAATATCCCGGGTGTTATCGGGATAAAACCGGTTCACCTTTGCAAGGGCGAAGAAAACAAAACTATTCCCGAATACAGCGAGATGTATATCGACATCGGCGCCGACAGCTTTGAGGAAGCTTTAAGCGTAGTCAATTACGGCGACAGCGTGCATTATGTCAGCGACTTTATCGAAACCGAAACCTCAATTAACGCCAAAGCGAACGACGATCGCTTCGGATGTTATGTGCTTATCGAGCTAATAAAAAGCGAGCTCGATTACGACATGGATTTTGCTTTTGTTGTTCAGGAGGAAGTAGGTCTGCGCGGTGCGAAAACAGCGGCGTACACTTTGGATCCCGAGTTTGCCCTTGTAATGGAAACAACTACTTCGGCTGAGATTCCCGAAATCGATAAATCAAAGCAGGTGTGCGCTCTGGGCGAAGGAGCTGTTATTTCCGTCATGGACAGGCGAACGATTTATGATAAAGAGATGGTCTCGCTTGCTTTTGATGTCGCAAATCAAATCGGCGCAAAGGCTCAGTATAAACGCGCGGTAGCGGGCGGCAATGACTCGGGCGCTATTCATCAGAGCCGAGGCGGAGTGCGTACGCTGGCAATTTCGCTTGCCTGCCGCTATCTTCACGCTCCGAGCACGGTCGCCTCAAAAAGTGACTGCGAAAGCATAATTGCTCTCGCAAAGGAAGTCAGCAATCAAATAGCGGGAGGAGCTTTAAACAGATGATAGTATCCGTTTCTCAAGCTCCGGATTTTGTGCCCGCAGTATTAAAAATATCAAATAACAATCCGTTTGCCTGCCGCATTTTATCGCTCTATAAGTGCTATCCGCCGGAGCTCGCTTTTGTGGATTACTGGATGACAGCCGATGAAAACGGGATTTGCACGGGCGCTATAGCCCGCAACGGTTCAAATTTTATCCTTTTCTTAACAGAGAAAAGCGATATTGATGAGATAGGTTCATTCATTCGCATTTCCGGCGCTTCCGCTGTTTTGTGCGAGGGTGGTTATGATCTTGATTTTTTCGATCGAATTACAGAGGGCGTGGTTATGAAGATAACCCGGCCGATAGATATTGAAGTTGAGGAAAAGATAATTGAGCCCGATATCCGCTCTGCATATGATTTGATTGTAAAATGCGCCGATGATAACTTTACGCCGCCTGAGTTTGAGGATTTTTACGTTGACGTCAATCATAAGCTGCGCCATAACGCGATAAGGCTTTACGGCATTTGTGACGGAGAAACCCTTGCCGCAATCGCCATGACGGTTGCCGAGAGCGGCGACGGCGCGGTATTGGGCGCGGTTGCGTGCCATCCCGATTACCGCCGCAGCGGTTACGGTTCAAAAATAGTTAGCTTCCTCACAAACACGCTTATTGCCGAGGGTAAAGCGGTTTACCTTCACCGCGCGCAAAACGCCAACGCCGCGTTTTATCAAAAACTTGGTTTTGATAACTGCGGAAGCTGGCGCGAATATCGCTAAAAAATATAGAACGGATGATTTTTTGAATTTTTATGATATTGACAAACGTGTTATAGAAGCCTCGCAGAAAGCCATGGAGCTTTGCGCAGATAAGCTGAGCGAGATCGAGGACATTCAGGAATATAACCAGATTAAAATGATAAAAGCGTTTCAGAACGCGGGCGTGAGGGAGAGCTATTTCAGCGCATCCACAGGTTACGGATATGATGATTTCGGGCGCGATGCGCTTGACCGCGTGTACGCCTTTGCCTTTGACGCCGAGGACGCTCTGGTGCGCCACAACTTTGTCAGCGGTACTCACGCACTCACCGTAGCGCTTTTCGGTATGCTCCGCCCGAATGACACCATGCTCAGCGTTACGGGTATGCCTTATGATACCATACGCTCCGCTATCGGTATCGAGGGCGATTACCCCGGTTCGCTCAAGGACTTTAACATCAACTTTGAAATGACAGAGCTGCTGCCCGACGGCACGCTTGATTACGCTCAAATCCAAAAGGATATTGAAGCTAAAAAGCCGAAGATGGTCTATATTCAGCGCTCGCGCGGCTACAGCACCAGAGCTACGCTTACCTGGCGCGAGATAAAGAAAATCTGCAACATTTCAAAAAAAGCCTCGCCCAAGTCAATCATCATGCTCGACAATTGCTACGGCGAGTTTATTGATAAGGTGGAGCCGCTTTCTGTCGGAGTAGACATCATGGCAGGCTCGCTTATCAAGAATGCCGGCGGCGGAATCGCTCCCACGGGCGGTTATATCGCAGGCAAAAAAGAGCTTGTCGAAATGTGCGCCTACCGCCTTACAACTCCGGGAACGGGCAAGGAAATAGGCGCTACCCTCGGCAACAACCGAGAGCTCTTTATGGGTGCGTACCACGCGCCTCATGTAACGGGCGAGGCGCTTAAAACCGCGGTTTTCGCTTCGGCTTTGTTTGAGATCCTCGGCTATGAAACCTCTCCCAAATACAACGAAAACAGGGGAGATATAATTCAGCTTGTTATGCTCGGAAATGAAGAAAAGCTCTGCAAATTCTGCGAGGGAATTCAGGCGGGCTCTGCTGTAGACAGCTTTGTTGTGCCCGTTCCGTCGGATATGCCGGGCTATGAGAGCAAGGTTATAATGGCGGCGGGAGCGTTTACTCTTGGCAGCTCAATCGAGCTTTCGGCTGACGCGCCTCTGCGTGAGCCGTACGCCGTATGGATGCAGGGCGGACTAAACTTCCACGGAGGCAAGTTAGGCGTAATGCTCGCTGCAAATAAGGTTCTGAATAGTATATAATTCTACAGAAGAAAAAAGCAGAAGGCTTCAATTCAAGAAGCCTTCTGCCAAATCATTTTTTATCAGTTTTTAAGCGCCTGCAGCGGTGCGGGGATTCTTCCGCCGCGGTTTATGAATACCTCTGGTGAGCCTGCTCTTACGGGCATTACGGGGCCCGAGCCGAGCAGTCCGCCGAATTCAAGCGTATCGCCGGCTTTTCTTCCGACTGCGGGAATAAGCCTTACAGCGGTTGTTTTTGTGTTTACCATGCCGATAGCCGCCTCATCGGCGATAATAGCCGAAATGGTTTCCGCGGTGATGTCGCCGGGAACAACGATCATATCCAGGCCAACCGAGCAAACAGCTGTCATGCTTTCGAGCTTTGTAATATCAAGATGTCCGCTTTTTGCCGCTGCTATCATACCGGCGTCCTCCGAAACGGGAATAAACGCGCCGCTCAGTCCGCCTACATGTGAAGAAGCCATTACGCCGCCTTTTTTGACCGCGTCATTTAGCAGAGCGAGGGCAGCGGTCGTGCCGTGACAGCCGCATTTTTCCAAGCCCATCTCTTCCAGAATATATGCAACGCTGTCGCCGACAGCCGGAGTAGGAGCGAGCGAGAGGTCTACGATTCCGAAGGGCACGCAAAGGCGTTTGCTTGCTTCTTTGGCAACAAGCTGACCCATTCTGGTGATTTTGAAAGCGGTTTTCTTTACCATATCGGCAATTTCGGTTATATCTTTACCTGCGCCGTTCTTGGCAAGAGCCGCCCTTACAACTCCGGGACCCGATACGCCGACGTTGATTACCGTATCGGCTTCGCCTACGCCGTGGAACGCGCCTGCCATAAAGGGGTTGTCCTCTGGAGCATTGCAGAAAACAACAAGCTTAGCCGCGCCGATGCAGTTTCGGTCGGCAGTGATCTCGGCGGTCTGCTTAACAATTTTGCCCATCATCTTTACGGCGTCCATGTTGATTCCGGCTTTAGTAGAGCCGATATTAACCGAGGAGCAGACATAATCGGTTTCGCTCAGCGCCTGAGGAATGCTCTCAATAAGCGCGTAGTCGCCGCTTGCAAAGCCCTTCTGCACCAAAGCCGAGTAGCCTCCGATGAAGTTTACGCCCAGCTCCTTAGCCGCCTTGTCAAGCGCGTAGGCAAATCTGACTACGTTTTTGCTCTGGCAGGGAGCCGCTACCATGCCGATAGGGGTAACGGAAATGCGCTTGTTGATGATAGGAATACCGTATTCGCGCTCGATATCCTCGCCGGTCTTGACCAAATCCTTTGCGTTGAGCATGATTTTGTCATAAACCTTCGTGCATGCCTTGTCGATATCCTCGTCAAGGCAGTCCAACAGCGAAATACCCATTGTGATCGTTCTCACGTCAAGGTTTTCGTTGTCAATCATATTAATGGTTTCAAGTATATCCTTGGTTTCAAGCATTTTATTATTCCCTTACCCTTGTTATATTTTATGCATGCTGTTGAAGATGTCCTCATGCATGATGTGGATCTTGGTGTTTGTATTTTCGCCGACCTTGTTGAGGCTTTCGCGAAGCTCTTCAAAGCCGAGAGAAGAATTATCAATTTCAACAAGCATAATCATTGCGAACATGTCCTGCAAAACGCTCTGGGTTACCTCAACAATGTTTACGTTTGCGCGCGCGCATGCGTCGGATACCTTTGCTAAAATGCCTACTGTGTCCTTGCCGATGACAGTTATTATCGCTTTCATCTTTTGCCTCCGTTAGCTGTATTTTTACCGTTTAATTATATCTTTTTTTGGCGATAAAGTAAAGTTAAATCTTGCATAAACATGCGTGGTATGCTATTATTTTTTTAGGGGGAATACTAATGAGATATTTTTGTGACATGCACACCCATTCCGATAATTCTTTTGACGCAAAAAACTCTGTTGATGATATGTGCCTTGCGGCTGTTGAAAGAGGGCTTTACGCAATTGCGATAACCGACCACTGCGAGGCTCCGTTTATCCGTTTCGGCGCTGATTGCGAGTTCGGCTGCTTCGACGAGCAGATTCCCAAGTCATTTGCCGACGCCACCGCCGCAAGAGAAAAGTATAAAGGTAAGCTCAAGGTGCTGCGCGGCATGGAGCTGGGCGAGCCTCTGCACGACCCTGAGCAGACGGCGCACGCGCTTTTATACGGCGATTTTGACTTTGTTCTCGCCTCGGTTCACAACCTGAAAAACATGCAGGATTTCTATTACATGAATTACAGCGGAGTTGATGTTGATTGGCTTTTAGGCAAGTATTTTGACGAGCTTATCGAAACGGCCGCTTTCCCGCATTTTGACAGCCTTTCGCACCTTACTTATCCGCTTCGATATATAATAGCCGGTACGGGTAAAACGCCTGACCTCGGCATTCATAAGGATAAAATCGACATCATATTTAAAATTCTTATAAAGAATAATAAAGCGCTTGAAATAAACGTTTCGGGGCTGTTTAAGGAGATGGGCTGCACTCTGCCTGATCTGCCGCTTGTAAAAAGGTATAAAGAGCTTGGCGGTAAGCTTATCACAATAGGCACCGACGCCCACAGCGCCGATATGGTCGGCAAGGGGATTGAGCAGGGAATAGAGGTTGCAAAAAGCGCGGGCTTTACGCATTATGCAATTTTTGAAAAGCATTCTCCGATTCTAATAGAGATATAAAAAAGCGGCTGTGCACAACGCATAGCCGCTAAAATATTCTTTAATAGAATTAACAGATTTCTCTGATCCAGCCTTCGGGAGCTTCGATTCTGCCCATCTGAATGCCTGTAAGGGTGTTATAGAGCTTCTTTGTGATCGGGCCCATTTCTTCCATACCTGCGGGGAAGCAGATCTCCTTGCCGTGGTCAACAATCTTGCCGACGGGCGAGATAACCGCAGCAGTACCGCAGAGGCCGCACTCGGCGAAGTCCTTGATCTCGTCGAAGTAAACCTCTCTCTGCTCAACCTCAAGACCGAGGTAATGCTCGGCAACATACATAAGCGAACGGCGTGTGATAGATGGAAGAATGCTGTCGCTCTTAGGAGTAACAACCTTGCCGTCCTTGGTAACGAACAGGAAGTTAGCGCCGCCTGTTTCCTCAACCTTGGTGCGGGTAGCGGCGTCGAGGTACATGTTCTCGTCAAAGCCCTCGTTGTGAGCGGTAACAATTGCGTGCAGGCTCATTGCGTAGTTAAGACCAGCCTTTATGTTGCCTGTGCCGTGGGGTGCGGCTCTGTCAAAGTCAGAAACCTTGATTGTGATCGGCTTTACACCGCCCTTAAAGTATGGACCAACAGGAGTTGCAAAAAGACGGAACTGATATTCCTCGGCAGGCTTTACGCCGATAACCGAGCTTGAACCGAAGATAAACGGACGCAGATAAAGAGTAGCGCCTGTGCCGTAGGGAGGTACATAATCGGCGTTTGCCTTTACAACTTTCTCAACAGCCTCAATAAATTTGTCCTGAGGAAATACGGGGATCTCAAGACGCTTTGCGCTCTGCTCAAGACGTTCGGCGTTGAGGTCGGGACGGAATACAACGATTTTGCCATCTACCGTGGTGTACGCCTTAAGACCTTCAAAAACAGTCTGAGCGTACTGCAAAACGCCTGCGCACTCGCTCAATGTAATTGTGGATTCTGTGGTCATTTCGCCTTCATCCCACTTGCCGTCCTTATAATTGGCAACGAAACGCTCGCCTGTGGGAATGTAGCCAAAGCCGAGATTTGACCAATCGATGTTTTGTTTTGCCATATATATTACTTCCTTTCAGTGAATTAAAATCTACCAAATCACATTTTATCACTTTAATATAATGCTATAATTCCATATTAGAAAAATAAACAGATATTTGAATTATATAATGTATTTGGGTGTTTATTATGACTGAAATAACAAAAATTGTACTTACAGGCGGTCCTTGCGGCGGAAAAACTACGGCTGTTTCCTTTCTTCACGAACAGTTAAGCTCATACGGCGTTGATGTTTTTGAGGTAAACGAGCAGGCTACGTCGCTTAAACGCAGCGGCAAAACTCCCGAAAGCATGGGTTCTTATGAGTTTCACAGCCTTTTGTTTTCAAATCAGCTTGCTGAGGAAAACGCCGCTTTTGAGCAGGCAGAGCGTTCCGAAAAGAGCAAAGCTGTTGTTATCTGCGACAGAGGGCTGCTTGACAGCCGCGCCTATGCCGGTGCTGCTGATTTTACAAAATATTCAGCCGTTTATGGCCTTAACGAGGCAAAAATCCGCAACCGTTACGACGCGGTGTTTCATATGGTAACTGCTGCCGACGGCGCCGAGGAGCATTATAATCTTACAAGTAATGAAACCCGAGGTGAGGATTTGGCTAAGGCAAGGGAGCTTGATGAAGAAATACTATCTCTTTGGGTAGGTACTGAACATTTGCGGATTATAGATAACCGCGGAAGCTTTACCGATAAGCTTAACCGCCTTCTGCTGGAGATTCTGGCAGTGCTCGGAATCCCCGAGCCCCTTGAAATAGAGCGCAAGTTTTTGATCGAGTACCCCGATTTGGATTTGCTCAGAAACGTGAAAACCTGCCGCAGGATACCCATAACGCAGGCTTATCTGACTACGCCCGATGAGGGCAGGTTCCGCGTCAGGAAAAGGGGAGAGGGAACCGAGGCGCTGTATATAAAAACAATCAAGCATAAAATCAATGATTTAAAACGCATTGAAATTGAGGATTATATTTCCGAAGAAGAATATAAAAGTTATCTTGCGAATAAAGAATGCGTTGAGGGTATTATTTCAAAGGACAGATACTGCATTGCGTGGCACGGCGAATACTTTGAGCTTGACGTTTATCCGTTCTGGAACGACAGGGCAACGCTTGAAATCGAGCTGCTCGATGAAGATCAGAAATACGAGTTGCCCGACTTTATCGGCTTAGTGCGCGATGTAAGCACCGAAAAGGAATACCGCAATAAATATTTGGCTGTCGTTTACGGAAAGTATTATTTTTAACAATTTTTAAAAAAAGTATTGACAATAAAGCCTGTTGCAGATATAATATAAAGGCTGACTTAATTCAGAAATGCGCCAATAGCTCAGCTGGATAGAGCAACTGCCTTCTAAGCAGTAGGTCAGGGGTTCGAGTCCCTTTTGGCGCGCCAAATATGGTGGGATTAGCGTAGTTGGTTAACGCGTCAGTTTGTGGCACTGAAGACCGACGGTTCGAATCCGTCATTCCACCCCATGACTCATTAGCTCAGTTGGCAGAGCACTTGACTTTTAATCAAGGTGTCCGGAGTTCGAATCTCCGATGGGTCACCAAAGCCGCACAGTTTTTCTGTGCGGCTACATTTATAAAATAATGAAATTAATATATTGGGCCGTCGCCAAGCGGTAAGGCAACGGACTTTGACTCCGTCACCCGTGGGTTCGAATCCCGCCGGCCCAGCCAAAATAATAGCACCCCAAGAGGGTGCTATTATTTTGGCCGGGAAAGGCAGCGGGATTCGAAGGCGACCGTGCCGAGCGAAGCGAGGGAGAGCGTAGAAGAAACCTGTGATGGTGAACACGCCGCATAAAACGGCGCAGGTGTAAATCTAAAAAGCAAACATACGCCGGCCCAGCCAGAAACGCCTCACTGACGTGAGGCTCAGAGAATAGTGCGTTATTTAGCAATGTTAGTAAGACATACGAAAACCCGCTTTAATTTTTTCTGAACTTTGCCGTACGGAAATAATGAATAATTCCGTGGTTTCAATACTATACCGGGTTTACGCAAAAAAAGCCGGAAGTGTTAAAGGGGAATCGGCCGGTTACTTATTACTTTTTTATCTCTGAAAGCTTTTGGTTGAACTGTCTGTCCGCATAGCGTTGCTCAACTTCCTTTGATTTACTTCGGCTGACAGGTACGCGGTCACCGTTGCTTATTACACAGTATGAATCTGCAATATTCAATGTGTTATCAAAATTAACTACAGCGCCTCGGCTGACAATCATAAAGGACTTATACCGTGTCAGCTTATCGGCAAGCTCTTTGAACGACAGCCTAATACGTCTTTTTTCATTTTTGCAGTGGACTTCACAGTAATTTGAATCTGAGTACACATACAAAATATCTGACAAAAGGAATTTTTCTCCGGCCAGTTTCGTAACTTTGTCAATATTGCCAAGCAATCGTCCCGCGTCATCAAGAATTTGCGCAATACGTTTCTCGCTGTATGGCTTAATAATATATTCGAAGGCGTGAAGAGAAAACGCCTGCGCCATATAATCTGAGTTTGCGGCTATAATAATCAGCAGGGTATTAATGTTGTATTTACGCAGATTTCGTGCGGTTTCAATACTGTTCTGCCCGTTTGCTGCAATATTCAGAAACACAATGTCAAAAGCTTGTATCAGTACTCTCATTGTAAAGTTTTTTTCACTGCCGAAAAAGATCGGGTCAACACAGATGCCGTTTTTTTGCGCCCAGGAGGAAATATATTCGTCAAGCGTTTTTTGCTCGAAACGGTTTTCACTGACAATTGCTATGTTCATTTTGATCTCCGTAAATAAAAAAGTAATATGTATATTCTAACACCATCTGCAATAAAAAACAACTAAAAAAGGCGGCCGTCACATGGACAGCCGCCGAAAAAGTACAGATTATTGTTCTGCTCTTGTCATAACGGTGGTAACGCCGCTTGCTTCATCGGTTGATAACAGAGTATCGTCTTCAGCGTTATAGACAAATTTGGGATTGCTACCCACGAATGTAACCTCAACATTAGTTCCGTCAAATGTGTATGTACCCTCAACGGTTAAACCTAAAGAAGTGCAGGTTGAGTTGCCGTTCTCGTCAAAAGTGTATGTACCTTTAACTGCGTCTTCTTCAAGACCAAATGCAGAAGCATAATCAACGGTTTTGTATGTTGTGCCGTCAGCGGTAGTGAAAAAAGTGTTTTCCCAAGCGCCTGTGATGTCAGCTTTGCTGCTTTCGGTTGCGGCTTCAGTGGTAGCCTCTGCAGTTGTAGCTGCAGCAGTGGTCTCTTCAGCCTTTGATGAAGCAGAGCTGTCTGCGGATGAAGAACTTGATTTTCCTGAGCAGCCTGCAAACATGGAAGCTGCAAGTACACATGCCGCAAGAATTGCAATTGTTTTTTTCATTCAATATACCTCATTTTTATTATATTTACGGCAAAATATTGCCGCCATGTAATATTATACATTGTTTTCAAATTCCTTCAATACCCATTTGTCCCTGAAATAAACCGTTAATCCCTATAGCTTATTGTTTGTGCATAAAAAACTTCAGCAATATTAAGAACTTATGACTAACTAAAAATTAAAAACTGCAATATAATAAAGTATATGACATTGAAATATCATCCTCGGGCATATAACGTATTGTTGCTATTAAAATCATATAGTTTTATGTATATCTATTCCTTATCGATGTGAAAAGCCATCACAGTGAAGAGTTGTCACAATGTGTTTTTTCTCATAAAGAATGTGCTATAATATAACTAAAGCGAGAATTCAGGAGGCTATATTATGCCAAAAAGGAAATGCAGCGAAGTTGATTTGTATTTAGGCAGCAACCTTTCATATTACCGGAAGCTTGCGGGGCTTACTCAGCAGCAGGTTGCCGATATGCTCAACCTTAACCGCACAACATATACCAAATATGAAACAGGGGCGTCTGAGCCGAGCATTGAAATATTAAAAAGAATAGCAGATACCTTTGGCGTTGAGGTCAGCGAGCTTTTGGATGAAGCGCCCGACCAGATCAATTCCGGGGTTTTTGACAGCGCTTTTGAAAAGGAAAATATACAGAACGAGCTAAGGGTGCTTTGCAAGGATTATTCTTCTCTAAGCCGCGAGGACAGGGAAGAGGTTAAACGCCTGATTGAGCGCCTTAAGAACAAAAAATAATTTTCCCAAACACTTTACAAATCAGCGCTCATGTGCTATAATTTAACAGTTGACCTAAGCCACGGATTAAGGATTAAGCCGCAAAGCGGAGTTTCACAGCCTTTTTCTGAGACTTGGGCGAATACTATAAAAAGGTGGAATAAAAATGTTAAAAGAAGAAAAGCAGGCTATAATGGCCGAATACGCTACTCATGAGGGCGACACAGGTTCTCCCGAGGTTCAGATCGCGCTTCTCACAAAGAGAATCAACGACCTTACCGAGCACCTCAAGATTCACAAGAAGGATCATCACAGCAGACGCGGCCTTCTTATGATGGTTGGTCAGAGAAGAAGCCTTCTCGCATACCTCAAGAAGGTAGATATCGAAAGATACCGTTCAATCATTTCAAGACTCGGTATCCGTAAGTAATTTTCACCGATTCAGGGCAAGTGGGCGCTGTGCTCGCTTGCCCTAAATTCAAATTTGTAAATAACGGGCTTTCACTGCTGCTTAGCGGTAAAACGAACAACGCGATAAAAGCGGATATACTAAAAGATGAAAAGCAAAAATTTTATTGTCAGCAAAACACTTAATCCGCCGTTCCACAGATGTTTTTGTACAAGCCGACCTTTCCAAAGGCGGCTTTGGATGCAACGTCACGTTGCTGGTTTTATTGCTAAATCAGCGTAAAGTCCCGTTAAATCTATATTAGAAAGGGTTTTACCATGAACAAATTTATGACATTCGACAAGTACAGAGTGTTCGAAACCGAGTTTGCCGGCAGACCTCTTAAGGTTGAAACAGGCAAAATGACTCAGCTTGCAAACGGCGCCTGCCTTGTAACCTACGGTGACACCACCGTGCACTGCGCTGTTACAGCGTCAGCCAAGCCCAGAGAGGGCGTTGACTTCTTCCCGCTGTCAGTTGACTATGAGGAGAAGCTCTATTCTGTAGGCAGAATCCCCGGCTCTTATCTTAAGAGAGAGGGCAGACCCACCGAGCACGCTATCCTTACAAGCCGTGTAATCGACCGTCCTATTCGTCCTCTTTTTGACAAGAGCATGCGCAACGACGTTTCAATCGTCTGCACTGTAATGAGCGTAGATCCTGACTGTCAGCCTGAAATCATCGCTATGGTCGGCGCTTCTATCGCTATCTCAATTTCCGATATTCCGTGGAACGGCCCAATCTCGGGCTGCTCCGTAGGTATGGTTGACGGCGAGTTTGTAATCAACCCCACCGAGGAACAGCGCAAGGTAAGCAAGATGTCCACCACCGTTGCTTCAACAAGCGAAAGAATCGCTATGATCGAGGCTGGCGCTGACTGCGTATCCGACGAGGATATGTACAACGCTATTATGTTCGGCCACGAGGCTAACCAGAAGATCATCGAGTTTATCAACAGCATTAAGGCTGAAATCGGCAAACCCAAGTTTGAGTTTGCCAGCCTTGAGCCCGACCACGATATGTTTGAGGCTATCAAGGCGTTTGCCGAGGAGGACGTTAAGGCTGCCCTCGACACCGACGACAAGACCGTCCGCGACGAAAGACTCAAGCCTATTTACGAGGCAGTTCACGCTAAGTTCGACGAGCTTTATCCCGAGCAGGAGGCTATGATTGACGAGTGCCTGTACAAGACTCAGAAGTTTATCGTACGCCGCTGGCTCCTCGACGAGCAGAAGCGCGTTGACGGAAGAGGCATGGACGATATCCGTCCTCTCGCAAGCGAGGTAGGCGTTCTTCCCAGAGTTCACGGCTCGGGCATGTTCACCAGAGGCCAGACTCAGGTTCTCACCGTTGCAACTCTCGGCTCAATCGGCGACAAGCAGCTTCTTGATGGCATTGACGGCGAAACCGAGAAGAGATATATCCACCACTACAACTTCCCGAGCTATTCGGTAGGCGAGACAAAGCCCAGCCGCGGCCCCGGCAGACGTGAAATCGGTCACGGCGCGCTCGCTGAAAGAGCGTTGCTGCCCGTAATTCCTTCGGTTGAGGACTTCCCGTATGCTCTGCGCCTTGTTTCCGAGGTTCTTTCCTCAAACGGTTCTACCTCTCAGGGCTCAATCTGCGGCTCAACGCTTGCTCTTATGGACGCCGGTGTTCCGATCAAGGCTCCCGTAGCAGGTATTTCCTGTGGACTTATCACCGAGGGCGAGCGCTGGATGACAATGGTCGATATCCAGGGCCTCGAGGATTTCTTCGGTGATATGGACTTTAAGGTAGCAGGTACTCACGAGGGTATCACAGCTATTCAGATGGATCTCAAAATCAGCGGCCTTACTCCCGAAATGGTTAAGGAAGCTCTTGAAAAGACACATAAGGCGCGTCTGTTCATCCTTGATGAGGTTATGCTCAAGGCTATCGCAGAGCCCCGTCCCGAGCTCTCACCTTATGCTCCCAAGATGTTCACAACTACAATTCCCGCTGACAAAATCAGCGAGGTTATCGGTAAAAGCGGTAAGGTCATCAAGGAAATCCAGGCAGAGTGCGAGGTTAAAATCGATATCGAGGAGGACGGCGAGCTCGGACAGGTATTCGTTGCCGGCCTTGACGCCGACAAGTGCCGCCGCGCTATCGACATTATCCAGACAATTTCAAGCGATCCCGAGCCCGGCGCAATGTATCTCGGCAAGGTTACAAGAATCATGGACTTCGGCGCGTTCGTTGAAATCGCTCCCGGCAAGGAAGGCCTTGTTCACGTTTCTCAGCTTGATGTCAAGCGCACCGAGAACGTCACCGACGTTGTTAACGTAGGCGACATCATCCGTGTAATGGTTACTGAAATTGACGACAAGGGCAGACTCAACCTCAGCCGCCGTCAGGTTCTGATTGATGTTGACGGTCTTACTCCCGAGGACGACGGTGACGATAAGTCACAGCGTCCGCGCAGACCCAGAAACAACGACCGCGGCAGAAGAAACGGCGGAAGAAGATAAATTATTAAATAATAATAAGCTGCTCGGAAACACATCCGGGCAGCTTTTATCATGCAAAAAAATGCTGCTGTCAGTGACTTTATGCCAACTGCAGCAGCTTTTGCTTTATAACGTTTTTGCCAATTCCTTTAGGTAATCCTTAAGCAGATCCTTTGTTTCGGGGTGTTCCAGACCGACCTCGATCTGAGCCTGAAGAATGCCGAATTTGTTGCCCATATCGTAGCGCTTGCCCTCAAACTCAACGGCTGTCATGCCCTTGGTTATGGCGATCTCGCGCATTGCGTCGGTAAGCTGAATCTCGCCGCCGACGCCGGGCTCGGTGCGCTCTAAAATCTCGAAAATCTCGGGCGGCAGCACGCATCTGTCTATGATAGAGTACAGCGACAAAGCTTCCTCGGGAGTCTTGGGCTTTTCACGCATGTCGGTGCATTTAAACACGTTGTCGTGAATGTTCTCGACCTTAAGCGAGCCGTACTTGTGTATCTGGCTTGCGTCAACCTTCTTAACGCCTACAACGCCTTCGCCGAATTCGCCGTAGTGCTCGATAAGCTGGGCGATAGCGGGCTTTTCGTGGCTGATTATTACTCCGTCGCCGAAAAGCACGGCAAAGGGCTCGTTGCCTACAAATGACTTTGCTTTCAGAATCGCGTGGCCTAAGCCCTTCATTTCCTTTTGGCGGATGAAGTGAATATTGGCAAGGTCGCCGATTTCATGAACAATATTGTAAAAATCGGTTTTACCGCTTTTTTCCAAAATATTTTCAAGCTCGGGTGAGCGGTCAAAATGATCC
Source organism: uncultured Eubacteriales bacterium (assembly GCA_900316435.1). Lineage (GTDB taxonomy): Bacteria > Bacillota > Clostridia > Oscillospirales > Acutalibacteraceae > Ruminococcoides. Next base: position 45,158 of record ONCY01000002.1, read on the forward strand.
TCAATAAGTCCCTTGCCTCTGTTTGTGATGATCAAAATATCCGTTATTCCCGCGTTTACGGCTTCCTCAACTATATATTGGATAGTAGGCTTGTCCACGATTGGGAACATTTCTTTCGGAAAGCTCTTGGTGGCAGGCAGAACGCGTGTGCCAAAGCCCGCCGCGGGTATTACCGCTTTTGTAATTTTCATTTTTTCCTCCGTTAATTAGCTTTGAAACATAAGATACAGTCCGCTGAGCTGATAGATAACAAAGTAAGCTGCAAAAAAGCTTATAGCCATAGGAAGGTTTACTCCGCCCTTTGTTTCCAGATTTTTGTTAAGCTCGCTCTCAGTGCTTTCGTTTTTTATCTGATTGATTCTTTTTGTGCAGTGCTTGTAATAAATCTTATTGGCAAATATTCCGCTGAGTACCATAACAGCGTAGCGAAGTATGTTCAAGCCGGCAGTCAGAAATATTGCTGTCATCTGGTCGGAGTTGAAGCCGCCTCTGTAAACGCCGTTGAACATATCCGTATATCCAAGCTCGTTCATCCAGTTGTAATTTGCCATTGTTATTGCCGTTGTGCCAAGGTTGGTGCCGATCATAACAAGCATCATAATAATTCCGGGCACATACATTTTGCGGTAGATAAAATACGCTCCCGAAAACAGGAATGCCGAAAAATTGAACTTGCCCGAGCCAAACTTTTTGATTCGGTTGAACACCATAAGGTAGTAGGGCGTGCTTTTGCCGATGAATTTAGCAGCCTCGCCGACCTTTACGTTATCGGCGATTTCCTCCTCGCTGTCAAGCCCAACAAGCGGATCAAACGCGGGGTTTCCCGCAGAGCCGAAGCCGAAAGGAGTGCCCTGAGCGGAATTACGGCCGTTATTTGCCTGAGAATACTGCTGATTTGTTCTGTCCTCGGAGTTGAGCGGATAGCCGCAGGTGCCGCAGTAAAACGAGGTCTTTTCGTTAGAGGCCTTGCATTTGGGACAGATAACAAGGTCGGGGCTGTCGCTTTCGCTCTCGTCATTATCGCCGTCAGCCTTGTCGGCGTTTTCAAACGAGAATCCCGGCGCGTGCCTGTCCTCATAAAAGCATTTGCCGTTATTTTCAAAGCATTCCCTGTGATGAGGAGCTCCGCATTCGGGGCAAACTACCACGTCGTCGCCGTTTTCAAAGCGCTTATCGCAAACGGGGCATGTATATTGAGTAAATTCCATTTTTTCCTCCATGTTTCATGGTATTAATTTATTATAGCAAATAATCGCTATGAATGCAATAAATTTTTGAAAAATGCGTTTACATTTGGCCTTGAATTTGCTATAATAGGATTTCAGAAGAAAAGAGAGGGTGTACTATGGTACAATTTGAAGAATTATCGCTTACACTGCAGGCACTTAAGCCCGAGATCGACGACCTTTCGGACGCGCTCGGAATGAAAAGCATGAAATCCGAAATCGAACAGCTTGAATTGAGAGCGACCGAGCCGGGGTTCTGGGACGATGTTGAAAAATCTCAGCAGATACTGCAAAAAACTGGCGCGCTTAAGGGCAAGGTTGAGGCTTACGACGCGCTTGTGTCAAAATATGAGGACGCTATGGCTCTTATTGAGCTTGCAAACGAGGAAGAGGATTTGTCTTTGCTTGAAGAAGCTCAGAATGAAGTCGACGGCGTTCGTGAAACTCTTGAAAAGCAGAGGCTCCAGACGCTCCTCACCGGCGAATACGACAAAAACAACGCTATTCTTACCTTCCACGCGGGCTCAGGCGGCACCGAGGCTCAGGACTGGGCTGAAATGCTCTACCGCATGTACACCCGCTGGGCTGAGGCTCACGGCTTTAAAATAAAGGAAGTCGACTACCTTGACGGCGACGAGGCGGGCTTAAAGAGCGCCGTTCTGCTCATTGAGGGCGAAAACGCCTACGGATACCTCAAAAGCGAGGCGGGCGTTCACCGCCTGGTGCGCGTTTCTCCGTTTGACAGCCAGGGCAGACGTCATACGAGCTTTTCGTCCCTTGAGGTTATGCCCGAAATCGACGATAACATCGAAGTTAACATTCCTCCCGAGGAAATAAAAATGGACGTTTACCGTGCAAGCGGCGCAGGCGGACAGAAGGTAAACAAGACCTCGTCTGCGGTACGTTTAACACATATCCCAACAGGCATTGTCGTTGCTTCACAGGTTGAGCGCAGCCAGTACCAGAACCGCGACGTGGCTATGAAAATGCTTGTTTCAAAGCTGATGGAAATCAAGGAGCGCGAGCATTTGGAGCGCATTGAGGACATCAAGGGCGTCCAGAAGGAAATTACCTGGGGCTCTCAGATCCGCAGCTATGTTTTCATGCCCTACACAATGGTCAAGGATCACCGCACGGGTTTCGAGACCGGCAATGTTCAGGGCGTTATGGACGGCGACCTCGACGGCTTTATCAACGCGTACCTCAAATGCGCAAGCCAGGGTACACTTCAAAAATAATAAACAATTCAGTGCCGCGGAAAACCCGCGGCGCTTTACTTTACTGCTGCAATTATTTTTCTATTTTTCTTTTAAATACCCCAAACCTCGTTTTCTTGTGTTACAATTAGTTTCACCAACTCAAAGAGGCTGATACAATGTCAATTAAAATAAATTTGGGAGCGTGGCGTTCGGTTTTCGCGGTTCCGTCAAAAATCGTTGACGAGGGGCTTAAATTTGCCGACGGCGTAAAGCTTAAGGTACTGCTCTATGTGCTGAGAAACGCGGATGATACCCTTGAGCTTGAGGTCATTTCAAAGGCTACGGGCGTTAACGTCACCGATATTCCCGAGGCACTTGATTATTGGGTGAGTATGGATGTTCTGCAAAAGGACGACTCCGTTTATTCGCCTGTTAATTCTAAGAAAGAAATAAAAGAAGATATTAAACCCGAAAAAGAAGTAAAAACCGTTGAGGAAATCTCGCAGGAGGTAGAGGAGAAAAAGCAGCATTTTGTTGTTTCAAAGCCCCAAAAGCCCGATTATGTCTATACCTCTCAAAGGCTGGCTGTTGATTCCAATTTAAAAATCCTCGTCAGCGAGGCTCAGACAATGCTCGGTAAGACGCTTTCGACTTCGGACGTTTCAACTCTCCTTATGCTCAAAGATACCTGCGGACTGCGTGTCGACGTTATACTCATGCTTATTCAGTACTGCGTGGGAATCGACAAGGGCAACATGCGTACTGTTGAAAAAATAGGCGTCCAGTGGGCTGACGACGGAATTAACTCCGTTGAGGCTGCCGATAACAGAATCGCTCAGGCGGCTCATTCAAGCAAGTGCTTCTCGGTCGTATCTTCCGCTTTTGGCTTGAAAAACGCCGGCTCTCCCACAAAAAAGCAGCTTGAATACAGCACAAAATGGGTAGGGGAATGGAAGTTTTCCTCAAAAATGCTGCGCGAGGCGTATGAGCGCTGCGTTGACAGCAAGGGCGAGCTTAAATTCAACTATATTGACGGTATTTTGAAAAAGTGGGAAGCGGCAGGGATCAAGAATCTTGACGATTTAAAGGAAAGCGAGTTAAAGCCAAAGAAGCCCGCGCCGAAGAAAAAGTCATCATACGACATTAAAGAGCTTGAAAAAATAGACACACTTGATTTTATAGACTGAGGTAGCATATGGGATTTAGCAGCACTATATATAAAAACGCCGCCGATAAATTGGCTCAAAAGCGCCTTGCGGCAGAAAAGCAGGCTGACCTGCGCCGTGAGGAGATATACAGCCGTTATCCGCGCGTAAAGGAGCTTGAACAGCAAATAGCGTACTGCGGCACCGAGGCGGCAAAAACCGTGCTCAGGGGCGGAGACGTCGTTGCCGAAATGACCAAGCTGAAGGAAAAGAACCTTGCATTTCAGGAGGAGCTGCGCGCCCTGCTTATTGAGAGCGGCTGCGGCGAGAATGCCCTTGAACCGCAGTATTCCTGCCCAATTTGCGGCGACAAGGGCTTTTATGAGCAAAACAACCGCACTATTATGTGCCCCTGCATGAAGCGCGAGCTTGTTGCCTGCGCCTGCGAGGACCTTAACCGCACGGCGCCTCTTTCGCTTTGCACCTTTGACAGCTTCCGCGTTGACCGTTACAGCAGGGAAAGGGACGCCGAAACGGGGATAGTGCCTTACGCTCATATGGAGAAGATTTTCAAATACTGCAAAGGCTATGCCGAAAGCTTCACCCCTCAGTCAGAGAGCATTCTGATGAAGGGCGCCACGGGACTTGGCAAAACCCACCTTTCGCTCGCTATCGCCAACGAGGTTATCCGCCGCGGCTACGGAGTAATTTATGTGTCGGCTCCGTCGCTGCTCTCAGAGCTTGAAAAGGAGTATTTCTCCCGCAACAGCTCGGGAAGCTCAACGGCGGAAATGCTCACCGACTGCGATTTGCTAATTATCGACGATTTGGGCACAGAGTTCCGAACTCAGTTTTCGACCTCGCAGATTTATCAGATTTTCAATTCCAGGATTCTAAGCCACAAGCCGGTTATCATAAATACAAATTTATCGATGTCCGAGCTCGAAAAGGCGTATACCGACCGCTTTGTTTCGCGCATAAACGGAGCCGCTCAAAAGCTTGATTTCCTCGGCGACGACATAAGAATAAGAAGAAAGTAAAAGTTTTTTGAAATAGCTATTGACAAAGTATAAATAATCGGGTATAATAGTTGACGTTGCATACGAGATGTAACAAATTTT
>ONCY01000017.1 GCA_900316435.1 uncultured Eubacteriales bacterium
CTCGCGTATAGCTTGCTCAGGTGTGCCTTTTTTAGTTTCTTTCTGATTTCTTTCACTATTTGTTGCTTGAAGTGTATTCGTTTTGCTCTTCTCTATTATTTTTAATAATATATTATTATTTGATGATAATATTTTATCAAATACTGTCAACGCTATATTTCTATATTAGAATTATCGTGCTTCGGGCAATACAAATTTTATCAATTGTTTTTGTTGATAATGTATAGTCATAAAAGAAAAGAAGCGGCCGTATAAAGCCGCTTCCCTAAAGGTTATTAATTATGAGCCTGCCGATTCATATGCTCTTGTGCCGCGGTGCCATACCAATACTCCCAAAGTCATAAGCACAACTCCTATGAGCACCGCCATTCCGATGCACCACAGCGGATTTTCGCCGCGGAGTATATAAACCGCGGGATAGTAAGCCGTAAAGGCGAACGGAATAAAATAGGTAATTACATCGCGCACAACGCGGTTGTAAATGGTAATCGGGTACTTTGCGAAGTCGTTTACCATGTAAAACATATAGATTATGTTGCCGCTGCGCTTTGCCCAAAATGCGATTGACGCGGTTATTGTCTTAATTCCCGTGTAAATCAACGCCGCAAACGGAATTACAACGATTCCGAGCACGATCTTAAGCGGATCCCACTCGATATTGAGCTGAGGCAGGGTAATGCTTACAAGCGCTACGCCCGTTATAAGCTCGCCCAAAGCGTCGATCTGAAGCTTTTCCACCATAACATGGAACAGCGTGTTGATCGGGCGCGTAAGGTACTTGTCAAATTCGCCCTTGCGCACAATATAGTGGCCTATAGCCCACAGGTTGTCGAAAAGCAGGTGGTCAAGCCCCTTCGGGATAAGCGAGAAGCCGTAGATAAATATTATCTCGGCCGCGCTCCAGCCCATAAGGCTTGGGATCTGGCGGAAAACAAGCCACAGAAACAGCAGGTTTGACACCTGAACGGCGAGGAACCCGATGATTCCTATTATAAAGTCGCCCTTGTACTCCATCATCCGCTTCAGCTCCTGAGCGACAAAAATCCGGTGCATGCGCAGCATTCTTTTTATCTGTTTCATGCTAACCCCCCTGTACGCACAGGCGGCGCGAAATCAGCTTCCAAAACAGCTTTGAAAGCGCAAAGAAAGCCACTGCCCAGAACAATTGCAGCCCAAGGTAGAACAGCAGCTCGGCTCCGCTGTATTTGCCCATATATATCATTACGGGAGTATAGTTGAGCGAGGCGAACGGAAGCATTAAAAACACCGCTTCCATCTGCGCGGGCAAAAAACTGAGCGGGATAACCGCTCCCGACAAAAAGCTGACAATGCAGTTTTTGGTGGTGTTTACTCCCCACAGGTTTTTTGTGATGAACGCCACAAAGCCGAAGCAGATATTAAAAAAGAAGTAAATCAGATACGCGGTCGCGGCGCTGAACAAGAACAAAAAGAACCGCAGCACATCGAACTCGATCTCGCCAGAAAAAGCCGTGCGGATAACCTCTACCGCGAAAATAAGCGGCAGAGCAAGAATAAACTCGGTGAAGAGCTTGTTTCCTATCTCCTGAAAAAGAAAGGTAGCGTTGAAGCTTACGGGCTTTAACATGCGCATTGATATAGCTCCGTCGCGTACCTCCTCGCCTATCACATAGCTTACGTCGCTGGCTATCATTGTATTAGTCAGAAAAACAAGCACGATGTAAACTATCATCTGGGGCATGGTAAAGCCGTTCATGGAGCCGCCGTCGCCCGAGGCGTAAACGGCGCGCCAGATAAAGTATGATACAAGGCAAACAACAACGTTGCCCAGCATATAAAATATCCAGTTGATGCGGTAGGTAGCTACCTCCTGCATACCCGCGCTGATAAACGGGGTGTATATCTTTAGTCTGCGCTTCACTAATCCACCCCCTTGCTGTACAGGCGGCGGATTATTTCCTCGATATCGGCGTCCTTTACGGCGATGTCGCTGACATTCACCCTTGAAAGCGTGTAGCTCAGCATATCGGACACGGGAACGGACGCGCTGTTAAAACGCACCTTTACCGCCTTTCCGTCCGTTTCTACGCCGCAGTCGTCAATATCGAGCGAAAAGCGGCGGGCATAATCCTCCGCGGTAACAAGAGCGGGGGTATCGGTTTCAAAGTTAAACTCGCGGATCTGACCGTATTTTGACTTAAGCGAGGCGATAGCGCCGTCAAATACCTTCTGCCCCTTGTCGATCATAACTATTCGCTTGCTGAGCTGCTCGATGTCGGCAAGGTCGTGGGTGGTAAGGATAACCGTCGTGTGCTCGCGTTCGTTGATGTACTCGATGGCGCGGCGTATGTTGTCCTTTACCACAACGTCCAGACCTATAGTCGGCTCGTCGAGGAACAACACCTTGGGGTTGTGCAGCAGCGACGCCGCAATGTCGGCGCGCATACGCTGACCGAGCGAGAGGGTGCGGACGGGGTTTGTAATAAACGGCTCCAAATCCAACACCTCGTTTAAAAATGCCATTTGCTTGTGATAGCGCTCCTCGGGCACCTCGTAGATCTCCTTTAGCACTCCGTAGGTCTCGCGCAGGGGCAAGTCCCACCAAAGCTGGGTACGCTGGCCGAACACTACGCCGATTTCCTTTACATAGCTTTTGCGGTTCTCACGCGGGTTTTTGCCGTTGATTGTGCATTTGCCCGAGGTTGGCGTAAGAATACCCGTAAGCATTTTTATTACCGTGCTTTTGCCTGCGCCGTTTGGCCCGATGAACCCGAGTATCTCACCCTTGGGAACCGAAAAGCTTATGTTATCTACCGCAACTATTTTTTCGGTCTTTGGGCGGAACAGCGCTTTTACGCTGCCCTTAAGTCCCGGGTCTTTTATTGTTTTTTTAAATTCCTTTCTGAGGTTCTCTACCTGTATCATAAGAACCCTCCTGTCGTTGCACTCGCTTTCGCAAACAGACACGAATTTCACAAAAGCGTGTGAGTATTTTTTCAACCGGTTTTATGCCGGTTCCGTCCTCAACGTAAGGGCGGTTATTCAGCCCGCAAGAAACTGAATAAACTGATTCTACCACAAAGCAAGATAAATTGCAAATTTTTTATATTTCTTTAAAATCATATTGACTGAAAAGCAAATTAGTGATATTATATAACCGTGACGTAATTTCACATCGTGTGGTGGGGTATGAAAAGTTATAGAATTATTGAGGAAAAGGGCGCGCGACGGGCGGAATACGGGATAATTCTGCTCGAAAACGGCACCGAAGCTATGCGCGTACCGAAAATAAGCGAAAACCGGCGCGATATTGAAAAGCTTGCCGCGCTTTTAAACGAACTGCAAATAGAGCCGTGTCATTTTGAGGATGTCGTCGAGGATTATCTTACGGATTTTTCTGTTTGAAAAAAGCTGAAAATGTGATATAATTTTCTTGGTGATTAATATGATTTGCAATTTATGTCCGAGGAAATGCGGCGCGGTACGCACCGAGCACTCGGGAAAAGGCTTTTGTAAAATGGGCACACTGCCGGTTGTGGCTCGGATCGCCCCTCATTTCGGCGAGGAACCGTGCATAAGCGGAACGCGCGGCAGCGGCACTGTGTTTTTTTCGGGCTGTACAATGAAGTGCGTCTTTTGCCAAAACTATGAGATCTCGCAAAAGGGCAAGGGCGTAACCCTTACCCCAAAGCAGCTTGCCGACGGCTATAAAATGCTTGAAGAGGCCGGCGTTCACAACATAAACCTGGTGACCGCCGACCATTTTGTTGAGGCGGTGGCGGAGAGCCTGAGTATTTACCGCCCTAAGCTACCTATCGTTTATAATTGCAGCGGCTACACCTCGCCCAAAACGCTTACAATGCTCAGCGGACTTGTAGACGTTTATCTGCCCGACTTCAAATACGCTGACGACTCGCTGGCCAAAAAGCTGTCGTCAGCTCCCGAGTACACCCGCACCGCCACAACGGCGATTCAGGAAATGCTTTTTCAGGTCGGAAAACCTGTTTTTGACGGCGACGGAATGATTAAAAAGGGCGTTATAGTACGGCACCTTATTCTCCCCGCCCATACGCGAAACAGCATAGCGGTGCTTGAACATTTGGATAGGTATTTCAAAAAAGAAATTTTAGTAAGCCTGATGTGCCAGTATGTGCCATGCGGCGAGGCAAGGCGCGATTCCAAGCTGGGCAGGAAAATTACAAAGCGCGAGTACGAAAAGGTCAAGTGCGTAATGCTTGAGCTTGGTTTTGACGGATTTACCCAGGATATGTCCTCGGCGATGGAGGACTATATACCGAAATGGGATCTGGGCGAGGAACATGACGAATAATACAATGGTCGGGAACAGACATCTGCTCCCGACCTTATTTATATCTATTCTACTAAAACAATTTCATAATCATACCCATCGGCGAGCTTGAACTCATCGTAAACACCTGCGGTTACATACGCCTTTTTATCGGCTGTCAGAATGATGAAATCGAAGTCCTTGTTTTCCGAATAGTATTTTTCCGCGCCGTCCTTCCCCATTACAAACAGCGCGGTCGAAAGCGCGTCGCTGCGCAGACCGTTATCGGAGATGACTGTCACCGACAAAATGCCGTTATCAACGGGGATCCCGGTTTTGGGATTGATGATGTGGCTGTAGGTCTTGCCGTCCTCGCCCGTAAAGCACCTTTCGTAGCTGCCCGAGGTGGCGATTATTCTATCTGAACAACTCAGCATTCCCATGTATGACGCGCTGTTGTCGGGGTCGGCTATACCGACGCGCCAAAAGCTTCCGTCCTGCTTTTTACCGTACGCAAGAACCGTTCCGCCGAGGTTTACGATAGCCGATGAGGCTTTATCTTTCAGAATGCCGCGCACCCTGTCGGCGGCACAGCCCTTTGCAACCGCGCCGAAGTCGAGCTTCATACCCTCTTTTTTGAAGCTAAGCTCAGAGCCGCTCTGTGCGACATTGCGATAATCCACCAGCGATGAAAGCTCGGCAAGGCGGCTTTTTGAGGGGATTTTGTAGTCCTTTGAAACAAAGCCCCACTCCTCTATAAACGGATAAACCGTAATATCGAGAGCGCCGTTTGTACTCTTGCACAGCTCCAGCGACTGCCGCGCAAGGTCGGCAACGTCGTCAGGAACCTGAGCCGAGCCGTCGCGGTTGAGCCTGTAGACATAGTTATCGCTGCCCTCAGCGTTTACAACCGAGAGCTCGCTTTCAAGCCGCTCTATTTCAGATTTAATTGTATCGGCGGTCTCCTGTTCGGCGCCGTTCAGCTTTACCGAAACGAAGGTGTCCATAGCCTCAAACGAGAGGCTTTTTTCGTTGGAATCCGAGGAACCGCTTCCGAAGGAGCAGGCGCACAGCGCCGAAGCAAGCAGCGCCGCCGCCAAAATTAATGCGGTTATTTTTTTCATTTTATAACGCTTTCTAAAACAAAAAGGGCGCAAGAAAACGCCCTTATTTTACTATCTTTATACTACGCCTTCTTCCAAACGGAAGGAGTGAGCAGAATCAAAATCGGGAACAGCTCAAGCCTGCCTGCTATCATATCAAAGATGAACACAAGCTTTGACAGCACGCTGAAATCGGCGTAGTTGCCCACAGGGCCTACGTCGTTAAGACCGGGGCCGGTGTTGTTGAGCGTTGCGGCAACCGAGGTAAAGCTTGTTACCATATCCCTGCCCTCGATTGAAATCAGCAAGAAGCTGCTCAGGAAAATTGCCAGATACACAACCAGATAAACTGAGGTGTTTCGGGTAACATTGTGGCCAACCGACTTGCCGTCCATTTTGATTGTGCGGATATTGCGCGGGTGAATGAGCATTGAAAGCTCTTTTTTTACCTCTTTGGCGAGAATTACGATTCTTGAAATCTTAAAGCCGCCGCCCGTGCTGCCAGCCATAGCGCCGACAAAGGTGATTATCAAAATTACGCCCTTAGCGAGCTGCGGCCAGTCGTTTACGTCGCGGATCCCAAAGCCCGTTGTAGTGATGATTGACGAAACATAGAAGAAGCTGTTGTGGAGAGATTCGCCGAAATCGTTGTTGAACACTGGCATAACGCTGATCGTAATGATTGCCGTGGACAGGGCGATAAAGCCGAAGTAGAACCACAGCTCCTCAATTTTAAAAGCCTGCTTGAATTTGCGGGCGAGAATGAGGATATAGAACGAAAAGTTGATGCCGAAAAGCATCATAAACACGGCTATAACCGTTTGCAGATAATGCGAATGATACGCCGCCATGTTGTCGTTGTGGATACCGAAACCACCCGTACCCGCCGTTGAGAACGAGGTGTTTACGGCGTTGAAGAAGTTCATTCCTCCGCAGAGCAGCAGTATGATTTCAAGCGCTACAAGGCCGAGATAAATGCCGTAAAGCAGAGCGGCGTAGTTGCGCATTTTGGGCATGGTCTTGCCGATAATGGGGCCGGGGCTCTCCGCCTTCATTAGGTATATGTTCTGCTGACCACCCAGCTTTGGTATGAGCGCCAGTAAAAAGACGATAACGCCCATGCCGCCCAAAAGCACCATAACGCTGCGCCACAGCAGCATTCCGTGGCTTAAGCCCTCCACATTTGTAAGTATCGTAGCTCCGGTTGTGGTAAAGCCCGAAACCGACTCAAAGAATGCGTCCAGGTAATTTGGAATCTCGCCGCTCAGGAAAAACGGCAGCGCCGCCACAAGCGACATTAAAATCCAGCTAAGTCCCGTAGCCGCAAAGCCTGCCTTTTGGTACAGCACCATATTCTTTTTCTTTTTTACCTTCACGGCAAGCACGCCTACTGCCGCGCTGACAAGTCCCGTAAGGAAAAAGTAGATTCCCTCGTTTTCGCGGTAAATAAATGATGTGACCGTGCAGAGTTGCATTGCCGCGCCTTCGACAATCAGCACCCAGCCGAGAATATATACAATGATTCGTTTATTCATAACACTGACCTCAGCGCTGCTTTACAATATCGTTAAGGTCGCTCAGGCCCTTATGCTTCGTTATCACGACGACCGAATCACCCGCCATGATCGAGTCGCCGCCCTGAGGCAGAATGATTCTTCCGTTGCGGTTGATGCAGATAATCTGCAAATCGTTTTTGAGGTTGAGGTCGGAAAGAGGAGTATTAATGACATTTGAGCTCTGCTTTGCGCGGAACTCCAACGCCTCTACCCTGTCCTCGTGAAGGCGGTAAAGTGTTTCGACATTGCTGCCCAGCGAATTCTGCATTGCGCGGATATAACGCGCGATGTATTCACCTGTAAGCGTTTTGGGGTTGATTACGCACTCAAGTCCGAGGTTGCCGATGATATTGTCAAAGGATTCGTTATTTATCTTGGTGATTATCTTCGCCTTTGACACTTCCTTGATGTAAAGCGAGATGAGGATATTCTCCTCGTCGTAGTCCATAAGCGCGGCAACGCCGTCGGCACGCTCGATCCCCTCGCTTAACAGCAGCTCCTGATCCATACAGTCGCCGTGAATTATCATCGCGTCGTGAAGCGCTTCGGCAAGCTCCTCACAGCGCTCAAGGTTGCGCTCGATTATTTTTACATTGGCGCCCGCCTTAAGCAATCTTTGGGCAAGGTAGAATGAAACCTTGCCACCGCCCAGCAGGAAAACGTCCTTGCTTCTGCCGATATTTATACCTGACTTTTTGAAAAAGCGCGTGGCTATCTCGGGCTTTGCTACAACCGTTACCTTGTCGCCCGACTGAATCTCGGTATCGCCGTTTGCTATGTAAACCTCGCTTCCGCGCTCTACGGTGCATAGACGGATTCTTCCGCCTATGGTGTCGATTTGGCTTATGCGCTTGCCGCTGACCGGAGATTTTTCCGGGACAAGAACCTTTATAAGCTCAACGGCGCCCTTTGCGAAGCTGTCGATTTCAAGCGCTCCCGAAAAACGCAGCAGACGGCTGATCTCGATCGCCTCGGTAAGCTCGGGGTTGATCGACATTGAAAGGCGCAGCTGATCCTTTACCCTGTAGAGGTCGTCGGTGTACTCGGGGCTGCGGACGCGCGCTATCGTGTGCGGAACGCCGGCAGCGCGAGCCATAAGGCAGGCGTAGAGGTTCACCTCATCACGGGCTGTCGCCGCTATTACAAGGTCGGCTGTCTCAGCGCCCGCCTCGGCAAGCACCTCGTATGTGGCGCCGTTGCCCTCGACGCCCAATACGTCGAGCGTTTCAGACAGCCGGGCGACCGCCTTGCGGTCATTGTCTACAACCGATATATCGTGATTCTCCGCGTTAAGCTCTCTGGCTATGGATGTTCCTACCTTTCCGCAGCCAATGATAACAATTCTCATACGCTTCTCCAATTAAATAAATACATACGGGAGATTCTGACAATCTCCCGCTATGAAATATTACTCTTTTCATTTCAAAATCATACACCAAACAGGCGCAAAAATCAATATTTATGAAAAAAAAGTTTTCTTTTTACTCACTTTCTGTCACGAAAGTATTTAAAAAAACAATTTTATATGATATAATTTTTTGTAATGATAATGAAAACAAATCGGGGAGTGATACGGTGAAGCGCAGAGATTACATAAGCTGGGATGAATACTTTATGGGGGTTTCGCTGTTAGCGGCAAAGCGCAGCAAAGACCCGAACACACAGGTGGGCGCGTGTATAGTAGACAGCAACAACATTATTCTGTCAACAGGCTACAACGGCTTTCCGTACGGCTGCTCTGACGACATTTACCCTTGGGAGCGCGAGGGCGAGGACACCAAATACAACTATGTAGTTCACGCCGAGCTAAACGCTATTCTGAACGCGCGCGGCAAGAATCTTAAAGGAGCCAAACTGTATGTCGATCTGTTCCCCTGCAATGAGTGTGCCAAGGCTATTATCCAGTCGGGGATCGCCGAAGTCGTGTACCTCTACGATAAATATGCCGACACCGCCGCAACGATAGCGTCAAAAAAAATGCTGACCTCGGCGGGAGTGAAGCTTACTCATTTCACCACCGACAAGGACAGCATAACGCTTGAATTTAAAAAATGATCTATTCGTCGATAATACGCCCTTTTTCAACATTAGGCTTTATGAAATTGTTGTATGAATAATCCCACAGCACCGCTGAGCCGTCGGCGGTGCTTTTGTTTCTGTTAAGGACCTGACTTAGCTTTATGCCGTTTTGAGCCCATGTTTTGCCGCCGGTGGCGCTGTTGAGCATAAGAGGCTGAACGCGGTCAAGCGTGCGCGCGAATTTCGCCTCGGGGGTTTTGCCCTCCTCAAATTCCTCCCAGAGCGCTCTGAGCTTTTCCCCCTGGTCGGGCGGAAGTATCCCGTAGAGCCTGGCAGCCGCCTTTTCCTCGCGGTCACGCTGAGTAAGCGCACCCTGAGCGTCGTAGGCGTATGTGTCGCCCGCGTCGATTTCAACGATGTCGTGGATCAGAACCATCGAGATAGTGCGCAGCACGTCTATTTCCTCGTTTGAGTACTCGCTGAGCAGAATGCACATAAGCGCCATGTGCCAGGCGTGCTCGGCGTCGTTCTCACGCGTTTCTCCGTCGGATTTCAGCGTGCGCCGCAGAATCGACTTTTCTCTGTCCGCTTCCAAAATGAACTCAAATTGCCGGCTGAGCCTTGAATTATCCATAATATCACCCTCCGAATCCATATTATCAAATACATACGAACATGTCAAACAAAAAGTCCCGCGGAAATCCACGGGACGTTTGTTATGTATTTACCAGCGTGAGTTCAGCTGAGCTCTTGTTGAAGTTTTCTTTGCAACCTTGCTCTTTTTGCCGTGCTTTCTGCTTACCATGAAGAAAACGAAAGCTACAACGCCGAGAACGGCAGCCGCAAGGAACATCCAAACCCAAATGTTGGCTGTTCTCTTGACCTCAGCGGTCTGAGATGAGGGAACGATTGAGGAGGATTTCTCCAGCGCTCTTGCAGTAACCTCGTTTGCCTGCGCGGCATTCTTTGAAGCGGTTGCAGCGTACTCGCTGTTTGACTTGCCTACGGGTGAGAACTGAACTGAGCCTGAGCTTACAACGGGAGCCTGGGTAGTCTCTTCAACTGCCGCCGCAACCTCGGGCTCGGTTTCTTCGGGCTCGGTAACTTCGGGCTCAGTCGTTTCGGGCTCGGTAGCTTCGGGCTCGGTTGTTTCTTCTTCGGCAGTCTCGGGAATTTCCTCAACTGCAGGAACTTCCTCGGGTTTTGCTGCCTCAACAGCTTCGTCGCTGAAGAGGATCTCATAAGTCTTGGCGTCGATAACGCCTGTCGTCTCAAGACCGTTAGCGAGCTGGAAGTCGCTGATAGCCTGAGCTGTTATATCGCCGAAAAGGCCTGTTGCTTCAAGTGAGAAGTAGCCAAGCTCGGAAAGCTTTGACTGAACGGTAGCTACGTTGTCGCTGAATTCACCTTTTTCCATAACCACAACGGGAGATTCGGGGGTTTCCTCCGCGGGAGCTGTTACTTCCTCGGTCTGCTCGGGAGCATCTGTAGGCTCCTCAACAGTTTCCTGCTTAGCAAAAGGAGCGTTGTCGGAGTAAAGAACCTCTCTGTCAGAGCCTGCGATCCCGTCAACGGTAAGACCTGCAGCCTTTTGAAAGGAACGAAACGCGGCGTCGGTCATATCGCCGAAGTCGCCGTCGATAGCGCCGTCGTAGTAGCCGAGCTCTGCAAGACGCTTCTGGATCTTTACTACTTCATCGTCGTTTGAGCCCTTGCTCCAGCTGGTGGGCTTGCTTTTTGCCTTTGAAGACGAGCTGCCCGAAGATGAGCTGCCCGACGAGCTTGAAGTGCCTGAAGGTGTTGTGCTTGAGTGACCCTTTGAGTCAAAGTAGTAGGTTGTACCGTCGATAGTTCTCTCGGTATTTACAATATACTCGCCGTCTTCATAATAGTAGTAGTTGCCGTTGAATTTCTCCCAGCCCTCGGTGGGATAGCTTACAGCGGTGAGCTTGAACCAGCAGTCCCAGTTGTTCCAGCCGTTCTCGCCGATTTGCTGATAGCATACGCCGTAGTCGCTGCCTCTGGCGTCGACCTCCATGCCGTCCTCAATATATACGCCTACATGATTGGGACGTGAAAGTCCGAGACCGTGTACTCTGGGAATGCCGTTGTCGACATAACCCCAGTCCATGCCGTTAGCCTGAGCGTCTGAGAGCATGCTCATGCGGTCGCCGCCGCAGTACATCCAGATAAGACCGGAACAGTCAACAGCGCCTACTGAGGTGCCACCCCATACATAGTCCCATCCTTCATAGTATGCGTTAAGCGCGTGTTCCGCAAGACCTGCGCCCGTGCCGGAAGCTCCGGCGGTAACGTTGGAGCCGCCTATAGCGACACTTGCAATCGTTGCGGTGCTTAAAACAGCGGCAACGATCTTCTTTAGCTTGTTCATTTTCATTACCTCCAATTCACGAACAAGTGTATTTTTGTAACCGAATAATTACAACTGAAAACTCATTTATTAACAAATTTGTAACAATTATAGCATCTCAACCCGAAAAAATCAACCCCTTACAGGGAATATTTTTGAATCTATGGTATTTTCAGTCAATTTGTTCAACTATTATTTCCAAGCAGGAATTATTTTGAGGTAATTGGTTACAGCTTCGTAAAGAATTGTAATTTTTCCCTCGGGAATTATAGAGGCAGAGCAAGTTGCAGCGGGTTTTAGGCAAGTTAGTATTAAAATCAGGATTACGGTTTCTATATATAAATAACTTCAAAGCCTCCCCCGTCATTTATTACGGGAGAGGCGGCGCGGCATTTATGCCGTGACGGAGGAAAACGCACTGCAACCGGCAGGCTCCCCTGCGTAAGTGGAGCTGTCAATCCGTCAAGGATTGACTGAGGGGTCGCCTGCCCCGCGAGAAATAATGCGCCGTTACACCGAGCTTTCCTATAAAACCGACTTCAAAACAGGCGCGCTTCCTGCCGCGTGGCGGCCAAAGGCGCGCCGGATGGAACGTCACGTTCCCGAAAAAAATATCAAAAACCGATTGAAACGCGCTGTCTTTTATAGTATAATAGATACAATTGGGGTCTGATTCGGATGAATCGACAGCTCCAAAATAAATTTGTCACAAAAAACCGAAAGGAAGTTTTAAAAATGAAAAGAATTATTTGTGCAGCATTGGCGCTTGTTATGTGCGCCGGCATTGCCGTAGGCGCTTCGGGCTGCGGCTGCAAAAAGTCAGACAAAACCGCAAGCACCGTAAACACCTCGGGCGGCGGAAACCAGCCGGGCTACAAGAACGAGCCTACCAACCCCGATTTTCAGGACGGCGAATTCGGCTTTTACAGACTTAATGACAAGGAGGTAATCCTTACCCAGTACAACGGCAAGGGCGGCGACATCACCATTCCCGAATCCGCTCAGGGCTCAACGGTTTCCGTTATCGGCTCAAACGTTTTCCAGAATAAGGATGTTAAATCCGTCAAGTTCCCCAAGACGATTACCGAGATCCAGAAGTACGCCTTCTCGGGCTGTCAGAGCCTTACAGAAGTAGCTATTCCCGAGGGCGTTAAGACTATCGGCAACAACGCTTTCTGGAACTGCAAGAACCTTACAAAAATCACCCTGGCAAAAACATTGAAGAACATCGGCTGGAACGCTTTCTCGGCAACAGGCATAAAGTCTATAACCATCCCCGAGAGCGACACTCTTTCAAGCCTTAAGGAAAAAGTATTCTTCCAGTGCGCCGATCTTGCCGAGGTTACTATCCCGCTAAACATCACCGAAATCGCTGACAACACCTTTGCCGAGTGCTCGGCAGACCTGACTATCAAGGCGTACACCGGCTCTTACGCTGTTTCTTACGCAAAGAGCCACAATATTAATCTTGTTGAAATGAAAAGAAAATAAGCGGATCATCCCAACAGCGGAAATCCGCAAAAAATAAGAGGTAGATTTTTATGAGCAACAAAGAATATCCCATTGTGGAAAACGCGGAGAGCTTTGAAGCGGCGCTTGCGAGAGTAAGAGAGGCTCAGAAAGCTTTTTCGACGTTTACCCAGGAACAGGTCGACAAAATTTTTCTTGCGGCGGCGACTGCGGCAAACCGAGCAAGGATTCCGCTCGCCAAAATGGCTGTGGAAGAAACAGGCATGGGCGTTGCCGAGGACAAGGTGATAAAAAACCACTTTGCTTCCGAGTACATCTACAACGCCTACCGCGACGTTAAAACCTGCGGCGTAATTGAGGAGAACAAAACATTCGGCACAAAGAAAATTGCCGAGCCTATCGGCGTAATAGCCGCCGTTATCCCAACCACCAACCCAACCTCAACCGCTATCTTCAAGGCGCTTATCTGCCTTAAAACAAGAAACGGTATCATCATCAGCCCGCACCCCCGCGCAAAGAAAAGCACCATTGCGGCGGCCAAGATCATTCTTGAGGCTGCCGTTGCGGCGGGCGCTCCCGAGGGCATCATAAGCTGGATCGACGTTCCCTCGCTTGAGCTTACCAACATGCTTATGCAGGAGGCTGACTGCATTCTGGCTACGGGCGGTCCCGGAATGGTAAAGGCGGCTTACTCAAGCGGAAAGCCCGCTCTGGGCGTAGGCGCCGGCAATACCCCGGCTATCATCGACGAGAGCGCCGACATCCTTTTGGCGGTCAACTCGATAATCCACTCAAAGACCTTCGACAACGGCATGATCTGCGCGTCTGAGCAGAGCGTTATCGTTGACTATAAGATTTACGACAAGGTCAAGGCAGAGTTCAAGGCGCGCGGCTGTTACTTCCTCAGCAACGAGGAGACCGAAAAGGTCAGAAAGACGATCATCATCAACGGCGCGCTCAACGCTAAAATAGTAGGTCAAAAGCCCGTTACCATTGCCGCTCTGGCAGGAGTTACGGTTCCCGAAAGCACCAAGATCCTTATCGGCGAGGTCGATTCCGTCGATATCAGCGAGGAGTTCGCCCACGAAAAGCTCAGCCCCGTGCTTGCTATGTACAGGGCGGAGAGCTTTGACGACGCCGTTGCGAAGGCTGAACAGCTTATCGCGGACGGCGGCTACGGTCACACCTCGTCGATCTACCTCGATATTATCAACGAAAAAGAAAAGCTCGATAAATTTGCGGCTAAGATGAAAACCTGCCGCATTCTCGTCAACACTCCCTCGTCGCAGGGCGGCATAGGCGACCTTTACAACTTCAATCTCACTCCCTCGCTCACCCTTGGCTGCGGCTCGTGGGGCGGCAACTCCGTGAGCGAGAACGTAGGAGTAAAGCACCTGCTGAACATCAAGACAGTTGCCGAGAGGAGAGAGAATATGCTTTGGTTCAGAGCCCCCGAAAAGGTTTACATAAAGAAGGGCTGCATGCCCGTGGCGCTTTCCGAGCTTAAGGACGTAATGGGCAAAAATCGCGCCTTCCTTGTTACCGACTCATTCTTATACAAAAACGGCTATTCAAAGCCGATTACCGACAAGCTTGACGAGATGGGAATCGCCTACACGGTATTCTCGGACGTTGAGCCCGACCCGACGCTGATTTCGGCTCAGAACGGCGCCGAGGCTATGCGCAAGTTTGAGCCCGACGTAATTATCGCGCTGGGCGGCGGCTCCGCTATGGACGCGGCTAAAATTATGTGGGTGCTTTACGAGCATCCCGAGGTTGACTTCGGCGACATGGCGATGCGCTTTATCGACATCCGCAAGCGCGTTTACACCTTCCCCAAGATGGGCGAAAAGGCTTACTTCATCGCTATTCCCACATCCTCGGGCACAGGCTCCGAGGTAACACCCTTTGCGGTTATCACCGACCAGGAAACAGGCATCAAGTATCCGCTTGCCGACTACGAGCTTATGCCGAACATGGCTATCGTTGACGCCGACTTTATGATGAGCAGCCCCAAGGGACTTACCTCTGCTTCGGGTATCGACGCCGTATCGCACGCGCTTGAGGCCTACGCTTCGGTCATGGCTACCGACTTCACCGACGGCCTTGCGCTTAAAGCGCTTAAAGTTATTTTTGAGTACCTGCCCGCCTGCTATGACAACGGACAGAACGAGCCCGTCGCGCGTGAAAAGGTCGCTCACGCGGCTACAATGGCCGGTATGGCGTTTGCAAACGCCTTCCTGGGCGTGTGCCACTCAATGGCTCACAAGCTTGGCGCGTTCCACCATATCGCCCACGGTATTGCCAACGCCCTTATGCTTGAGCAGGTCATCCGCTTCAACTCAAGCGAGGCTCCCGCAAAGATGGGCACCTTCCCGCAGTACGACCATCCCAAGACTCTCGCGCGCTATGCCGAGATCGCTCAGTTTTTGGGCTTCGGCGGCAAGGACGACCAAGAGAGCGTTGAAAACCTTATCGACGGCATCAACGCGCTTAAAAAGAGAATCGGCATTAAGGATACAATCGCCGACTACGGCGTAAGCGAGGAGGACTTCCTGAGCACCCTTGACGAGATGACCGAGCAGGCGTTTGACGACCAGTGCACAGGCGCTAATCCGCGCTATCCGCTTATGAGCGAAATTAAGCAGATGTACCTTAACGCTTACTACGGCAACAACAAAAACGCGGTTTAATGCTGAAAGGAGCCTTATAAATGAAACTCGATAATGTAATAGCTGAAAGAAAGCATAAAAAAATATACCGCGACGGCGAGCTTTGCGCCAAGGTCTTTGACGAATCGTTCCCGAAGTCGGATATACTCAACGAGGCGCTCAACCAGGCGCGCGTTGAGGAAACAGGCCTCAACATCCCCAAGATCGAGGAGGTCACCAAAATCGACGGCAAGTGGGCGATTATCTCCGATTACATCGAGGGCAAGACCTTAAAACAGCTTATGGACGAGAACCCCGACAAAATCGACGAGTACATGAACCTGTTCGTCGATGTTCAGCTGAAAATCCTCAGCAAAAAATGTCCGCTTTTAAAGCGCCTTAAGGATAAAATGCAGGATAAAATCAGCCAGGCCGACCTCGACGCCACAACGCGCTATGAGCTGCATACGCGCCTTGCCAGCATGAAAACCCACAACAAGGTCTGCCACGGCGACTTTAACCCCTCAAACGTTATCATCACGCCCGACGGCACTCCCTATATCATCGACTGGTCGCACGCCACTCAGGGCAACGGCGCCGCCGACGCCGCCAGAACTTACCTGCTGTTTGTTCTCAGCGGTCAGAAGGATTTGGCGGAGAAGTATCTTAAGCTCTACTGCTTTAAGAGCGATACAGCGCGCCAGTACATCAACAACTGGATGCCTATAGTTGCCGCCTCGCAGTCCGTTAAGGGCAACCCCGAGGAGCGCGAGCTACTGCTCAGCTGGGCAAACGTATTTGATTATCAGTAATAAAATACTAATACATAATAAACGCCGCTCCGTTTGGAGCGGCATTTTTCGTAGTATTTAAAAGAAAAACAATAACAGCGTTTACCTGACTGCCAGCATAACATACGCCGCTATGGGCGACATCGGCGGCAGAACCTTTATACCCATGCTGTCAAAAAGCAGCTTGCTCTCGTACTCAAAACCCTGAATACTGCCCGTAAGATATACGGGAACGCCGCACTCCTTCGCTTTTTCGCAGAACTCCCTGAGCTCGTTGTGCGCTGTCGGAAGCGTGCCCGAGTGCCAGCCCTCAAGGAGCACAGCCTTTGTATCGTCGGGGAGCTCGGGATAAGTCATGCCTACATACGGGCGCAGGAAAACAACCCTGCCGCTCAGCTTACCGCTCAGATCTTCCCTCTCCCTTTCTCTGTAATCGGGATTCTTTACAAACTCGCCTTCTTTAACTGTGCCGTAAATGTTATCAAACAGGCTGAATATCCTGTCGTCAAACGGCTGATGAGGCAAGACCTCGGCTCCGCGGTGAATTGCCGTTCCCTCTTCGCCGCGGTTCAGATACGAAACAAACACTCCCCTGCCCTCTTTTGAGCGGATAAACGAAACCGCGGCGGCAAAATTATCAAGTCCGTTGGCGCGGCTGTCCGAGAGCGGATAGTTTGACGAAACAAGCACCACGGGAACATCCGTAATCCCGAGAACCAAATCCAGATACGCGGCTGAGTATTGAAGCGTGTCGGTGCCGTGGGTGACGATGATTCCGTCATAGCCCCTGCCGAGATTCTCCTCAACGCAGGAGCGGAGCTTTTCAAGGTATTCGGCTCTCAGATTTTCGCTCAAAATGGTATAAGGAGCGACGGTGTCAAACTCCGCCGCTCCGTATTTTTCTTTGTATAAATTCAACAGCAAAAAGGCGTTTTCAGTCTTTGGGGAAATCGCGCCTTCGCTCAGGCTGCTGCCTATCGTTCCGCCCGTAAAAACGGTCAGGATCCGCATGAATCAATCAACTCCGATATCGTTCATAACCATGCCCGTAATCATCTTGGGATAGAAGTACGTGGACTTCTGGGGCATTTTTTCGCCCGCGGCAGCAACGTCGCGGATTTCGGTTACGCGTGTGGGATTAAGGATAAACGAGCACTGGAACTCGCCCTTGTCGACCGCCATAATAGCTTCCTCAAAGAACTTGGTGTAGGTCAGGTTGATCTGGTTAGCCATGTTCTCCTTGTCGATACCCATAGTCTTTTCAAGCACAAGGCTGTGAAGCACGCTTACATCGAGCTGGCGCGAGGCTGGGCTGAGGTAGGGCAATACGCTGTCCATAACCGAAATGTCCTTTAAAGTGAGCATGTACCACTCGCCCTTGCCGCAGTAGAAGCCAAACGCCTTTTTGCCGGCTTTATATTGCTTAGCGAGGATGGAATTCATGTTGCCCACGCTGTCAAAGCGCTCTATATCAAAGTATTCTTCGCAGCTTAAAAGGATATTATTCTTGTCAAAATCCGCCAGATCGCGCACCATGCGGTGGGTCGGGAATACGATAAGACCGGGGTGCTCCATGTCGACCAGATAGATCATCTGGTAATCCTGAGCGTCGCCCTCCTTGGAAATGCCGTTTTCGCGGCAGTAATTGCGGTAATTGAGGGCGGTTTCGTAGCGGTGGTGACCGTCGGCGATATAGAGCTTGCGGTCGGCAAAATCATTTACAAGCTTATTGATAACCGCCTCGTCGGTGCAAACCCAAATGCGGTGGGTAATGTTGTCGTCGTCGGTAAACTGATACTGAGCGTCTGTTTTGGACTTATCGTCGATAGTTTTGAGCGTGGTGTGCTCGCTGTCCATATAAAGCGCATAAATCTGGCTGAAGTTGCAGTTTGTAGCCTTCATAAGATTAAAGCGGTCAGCCTTTGCCTTTGAGAGGGTGAACTCATGGGGCAGGATAACGCCCTTTGAAAACTCCTCAACCTTTACGCGCGCGATAATGCCCTTAACGCTTCTGCGCTTGCTGTAGGCGTTGAACTCCATTTCATAGATATATATTGCGGGCTTATCCTCGTGGATAAGGACGCCGTTTGAGCGCCAAAGATCGAGCACCTCGCCGGCGCGGGCATAGACGTCGTCGCCCTCCTTAGGCAGCTCCAGACGGATAACGTTGTACGGATTCTCCGCGATAAACTCTTTTCTCTGCTCCTCGCTGATAATATCATACGGCGGACAGCAAAGGGTTTTAAGCTCGCCGGCCTTTTCGGTGTTGAACCTCATACCCATAAACGGTTTTATTACAGCCATAATACATTCCTCACTTAAATATAATTCCTATAACAGTATATCAAACTGTAAAAAAAAGTGCAACTGTTGTTTTGCGCAAAAATACAAAATTTTAACGTTGACACGGATAAAAAAATCTGTTATAATAATCAGGTATGAAAAACGCGCCATTAGCTCAGTTGGTCAGAGCCACCGGCTCATAACCGGTCGGTCCGGGGTTCGAGTCCCTGATGGCGCACCATCTGAATCGTCTATTGAAATCCGAACCCCCGAAGTTTGGACTCAATAGACGATTGCTTATTTTGTCTGGTTTTATGTGACTTTCTTCCGTAGTTTGCGCTTTATGTAAATTGGACACAAAACACAAAAACCTTAAAACCGTAATACAATGCTTGGAAACGAGCGGATCCGAACCCCCGATGTCCAATTAGATATCACTATTTTTCGCTTGTTTACTGTAATACTCGGCTTCCTTCTGCGCAGGTGTCTTGTATTTGTTAGCAGCGTGCGGTCTTTCAAGGTTGTAGAATTTAATATAACTATCAACAGCTGTTCTGAATTCTTTTTCGGAGCAGTATTTTTTTCGATAAAGCTCTTCTCTCTTCAAATTAGAAAAGAAGCTCTCCATTACCGAATTGTCATAGGGAACATACGCTCTTGAAAAGGATTGAGTCACATTCAGAGACTTCAAATACATCACAAACCGCTTTGAACGGTAATTTGTGCCGTTATCTGTGTGAAAAATCAACCCGTCGTCGGGTCTGCGAGCTTCATAAGCGTTTTTAAATGTGCTTTTTGTGAGCTGGGTACTGTTGTTGTATCCGATCCTGTAGCCGACAACTCGCCTTGCAAATAAATCAATGATAACACATATATAATAGCCTTTCTTATTGATGGTGATGAATGTTATGTCGCTCACCCAAACTTCATTAGGCTTTTCAACGTGAAATTTCTGATTTAAATAATTCTTGTGTTTCTGTTTTTCTTTGTCATACATATCTTTTGCCTCCTGTCTGATACTGGAAAGTCCCATATCTTTCATAAGCATACGAACCATTTTGACGCTTACTTTTTCGCCTTTGTTTTTCAATACCACAGTGATTTTTTCTGCACCGTAGATTTGATTGTTATTATGATAAACCTCCAGGATTTTTTGACGCAAATAATCCTTACGCTTTTCATACCAAGCATTATATCTCTTGTTACGTTTAAGATGATTGTAGAAAGTACCGCGAGATAATAGCAACGCGTCGCAGATCGCATGAACACTGTATTCGCTGTATATCGATTCAGCGAAATACAGTTTTTGCCTTACCGGAAGTTCTGATGCGCCATATGCTCTTTGCAGAATTTCAATCATAATCTCCTGCTTCTTGATTTTCTCTTTTAGCTTGTGGTAATCACCGAGGCGGCTTTCTTTCTGATCGTTTTCAGATTGAAGATGCGCTTTTATCCACGAATACACTGTGCTTCTCGGTATATCAAATTGCTTTACAATTTCCGAGACACATACGCCTTCATGATAAGCCTTTACTACTATTTGCTTTGTTTCTTTATTATGCTTGCTGTTTATTTTAATCACCCCCTTTCCGTAAATAAGCTTATCATTAATTGAAGGGAAAGTGATTATGATTATCAAATAAAACGTAATATGTTTATTTGACTTAACAGCGTTATCTTGACAAGCAGATGGGGCCTGTAATATTTTTTGTGCGTGTACATTATATCATTGATGGAGTGCAGCTATTGAAAAAACTGATAATGAATCGGTCGTATCATGGCTTTATAATTACTATATCAAGCTGGATTTATGGATTACATCAGTGAACGCGATATCGAAAATATAGCGCTCAATAACGTGGACGAGAATCAGATGGAACAATTAAAGAGATAATAACGAAACCGCTTATCCAAGCTCATTTGAGAAAGGTTAAGCGGTTTTGTATTTGAGATTCGATTCAAAAAAATGATACTTTTATTATCGTTTGTTACTTTCGAGTTTGTCAATAAAAAGCTGCGAAACGAGCGACAGCTTTTGCTCGCGTTTCCATATCAGCGTTGGCTGAACGGATATTTCGGGAGTCAGCGGTCGGAAGCATAGGTTTGAGGTTTCAGAGGTGTCGACCAGCTTGTCGAATGAAACAGCATATCCGATACCGTCCTCGACCATCAGAGAGGCGTTGTAGAGCAGATTATAGGTCGCGGCGACCTGCAAATGTCTTGCCTGCGCTCCGCTGAAAAGCGATAATCCGTTGGCGCGTGAAACGATCAGCGGCTTACCGTACAAGTCCTTTACGGTGACGCTCTCTTTTTCGGCAAGCTCACTGTCTCTGCGCATGATCACACCGAAAATCTCCTTGTCATCGAGCGTTAAGTGATGATAGTTTTGACGGTCAAAATCGGTAAAAATCAGCGCAAAATCAAGCAGCCCGCGATCGAGCTTGTCCTTTAAATCCTCGGTATCGCCGCTGAAAATGTTCAACCTAATGTTGGGGTATTCCGTCTTTAAGCGATAAAACACCCTTGTGATACGGTGCATGGAATACGATTCTCCCGCGCCGATATTCAGACTGCCCGAAATGTTATTTTTCACCTCGGAGATCTCGCTCTCCGTCAGCTCAACGAGCTGCATCATCTCGCTTGCCCTTTTGCGGAGGATCAAGCCCTCCTCGGTCAGCTCAATGCGCCTTTTACCTCTGATAAAGAGCGTGACGCCAAGCTCTTCCTCCAAATCCCGTAACTGCCTTGACAATGACGGCTGAGAGAGATTGAGTGACTGCGCGGCAGCAGAGATATTGCCCTCTCTTGTTACCGCCAAGAAATACTGTAAAACCCGGAATTCCATCGAATCACCTCAAAATGATTATACAACACTTTACTATGCTTGTAAAGCATAATTAACTATTTGATATAAGTATTTGCTATTTTATATTTTACGCTGTATAATAAAATCAGAAACGAGGGATAGCAATGAACACAAGCGAGTTTATCGAAATAATGAACAGCGGCGCGGAGGTCATCGCCAAGAGCGAAACGCATTTGTATATGACCTATCTGAGCAATGAGGCAATGAAGATCACCGCCGAGCTGAACAACTCATATCACACTCCCGAAGAGATCGGCGCATTGATGGAAAAGCTGACCGGCAAGCCGTTCCCCGGAGGAGCGTATATGTTCCCGCCTTTCTACACGGATTGCGGCAAGAATATAAAGCTCGGAAAGAATGTGTTTATCAACGCGGGCTGTCAGTTTCAGGATCAGGGCGGTATCACGATCGGCGACGATACTCTGGTCGGACCCAAGACGGTCATCGCTACGCTCAACCATCACCAAAATCCCGCCAAGCGCGCGAACCTTATCCCAAAGCCTGTCAAAATCGGCAGTAAGGTTTGGATCGGCGCGAATGTTACGATCCTTCCGGGCGTGACCGTCGGCGACGGCGCTATCATCGCTGCAGGCGCTGTAGTAAATAAAGACGTTGCGGCAAATACCATAGTGGGCGGTGTGCCCGCAAAATATATAAAAGATGTTGATATGGAGGATAGATCAAAATGAAAAAAATGATCTCGCTTATTATGATCCTGAACATTCTGTTTGTGTTATCAGCGTATCCCGTATCAGCGACAAACAGACTTATGGGAGACGTCAACGGCGACGGTATTGTCAGTATTTCGGATGCGACCGATATTCAAAGACATCTTGCGGAATTGGAAATGATTCCCGATGAGTATCTTCCATACGCTATGGTATCGGATGACGATGAACTAACTATTTCGGATGCTACGCTTGTACAAATGTATGTTGCAGAAATGATAGACCGATTCCCTGCAGAAGAAAAGCAAAAGGAATCTGAGATTGTAATGACAATCAATGGCACTCCTGTTACGGTTGAATGGGAGGATAACGAGACTGTTTCA
The DNA here is from genome assembly GCA_900316435.1 of uncultured Eubacteriales bacterium. Classification (GTDB taxonomy): domain Bacteria; phylum Bacillota; class Clostridia; order Oscillospirales; family Acutalibacteraceae; genus Ruminococcoides. Next base: position 22,429 of record ONCY01000017.1, read on the forward strand.
ACTTTGAGAGAGGCAGTCAGGGATAATCCGCTGACTATACAGATGTCTATGTACGGCGGTTTTGAGCAGGTCGGTTCTCTTGGTATGAACCTGCCGCGAAACGACACCCGTATCACAACAGAGCCCGGAGACGTTATCCTGTATTCTGGCAACCAACTGGTTGTTTTTTATGGTTCAAATACTTGGGCGTACACTCGTCTCGGTCATATTACCGATAAAACACAAGCCGAACTAAGAGAACTCTTGTCCAATGGGAATGTCACAATTGTGATTTCAATGTAAGGAGAAAAGTATGAGGAGAATTACATCTGTACTGATTATATTGGTTATGGCGCTGACGCTGTTCGGCTGCCAAAGTCAACCATCATCAAGCGCAGCTCCGACTACTGCGCCAAACAAGGCAACAAGCGATTC
>ONCY01000001.1 GCA_900316435.1 uncultured Eubacteriales bacterium
GCCCATATCGTAGCGCTTCTGCGATTCTCCGTAGCCGACATAGTATCTGATTACCTTGTCGTCGTGAATGTAATAGCGGTACTGCTCGCCGTTTACGCAACGATAAACGAAATACAGGTTGTGATTCTCGTCAAAGAAGTACCAGTCCTTGTCCTTTTCATCGTCGTGGAATGAGCCCTTTGTTCCGATCCACACGCGCTTGTTTTCGGTTACTACATAGTCGTAATCGCCGGCGTTTGAGGCTTTGTCCATATAGGTTATGTCCTTGCCGAACTTTTCACCTATCGAATTGTGGTAAGAGTCTATTTCGTCCTTTGACAGCACCGAGGATTCCGGCTTTGACGGCTGCGAAATATCCGACCTGCTGCTTTGCTCTGTTGTACGCTGAGCCTCGGTCGTGTCCGTAGCGGTGTTTCCGCTTATGTCGGGGCGGCTGCTCTGTTCGGTAACGCTCTGAGTTGCTGAGGACTGCGCGCTGTCGTCGCCTTTCCCGTGGAAAAACGCAAAGTAAACCATAACTCCTATCGCGGCAAGAACGGCTATTGAAGCCACAATTACAGCCGCGACAAGCGAGGTGTTGTTCTTTTGCGGCGGTCGGTTATTGTTCTGATTATACGGCGGCATGTTCTGCGGCGGCATGTTTTGCGGCGGCATGTTATTGCGCGGCGGTACGTTCTGCGCCTGCCACTGCGGTTGGAGCCTCTGCTGAGGACGAGGCTGCTGTTTAGGCTGCTGAGGCCGCGGCTGCTGATTGCGCGGCTGGGCAGGACGGCTGTTTTTCAGCTGATTGGCGTCCATTGTGGAATATATATTGCGCGTGGTCTGAAACTCGTTTATCAGCGCGTCCATGTCCCTGCACCTGTCGTCGGCAAAAAGCGCAAGACCGTGCATAAGCGCATGTTCGTGCGTCTGAGAAATCTTAACGCCGAGCTTTGACGGAGCTTTTAGGGTGTCGTTTATCTCCCTGTCAAGGCTGTCCTCGGGAATAACGCCTGTGATGCAGTTATAGATAGTGGCGCAAAGCGCGTAAACGTCGGTGTAAGGCCCCTGTTTTCCGTTTTTGCGGTACTGTTCCTCGGGAGCGTAGCCCTGTTTAAGCACGACCGAAAGCTGGCGCTCCTCGTTTGTATAGTAACGCGCCGAGCCGAAATCCATCAGCTTAAGCTTTCCGTTTTTTGTGTACATTATGTTGTCGGGGCTTATGTCGCGGTGGATAACGCCTGCTTTATGCATCGCGTTAAGCGACTTCATAACGGGGTACATAAGGTTTATCAGCTCGTCGGACTTGAACAGCCCGTGATTGTTCACATAATCCCTAAGGTTTTCCCCCTCAAGGTATTCCATGACGATATACGCGGTATTGTTAGCCTGAAAATAATCAAGCACATCCACAATACCGTCCTCGTCGGAAAAGGCGGCTACGTTTTTAGCCTCGAGCATAAAACGCTCAACGCCCTTTGAAAAGAACTCCTCCTTGCCCAGGGTGATGATAACGCCGTCTGAAACCTCGTTTGTGCGGTTTGCAGCGCCGGAGGGGTAAAACTCCTTGATAGCCACTCTTTTTGACAGCGTGGTGTCAAGTCCTATGTAGGTGATACCGAAGCCGCCCTCGCCGATGTATCTGCCCACCAGATAACGCTCCGCAAGAATGGTGCCCGGCAAAAGGTGATAAGGAGCCGCCGCGGATTTATCGTTTATATCATGGCCGCAGCGCGGACAGAACAAAGCGCCGTCAGTTTGCTTCATACAATTAAAACAATAGCTTCGCATTATATCAATCCTTATTTAAAATCAGAATATGGTTGTTTTAGTATATTGATTGCGGAAGGTGTCGCTCAGCAGCCAGCAGTTTTCCATTGCCTCCGCCAGTGACTTTGCCGATCTGCTTGCGTTCATATAGGTTGAACTGTACTCCAGCTTGCCGCCCTTTAATGAAAACTGCTGTGCGGGCACATACATTACCTTGTAATAGTCCGACGAGGCGTTGCGGTACAAGAAACAGATATATGTAATAGCGTTGTTGTATTTGCTTTCAACGTGATAGATATTGCGCAGCTCAATGCGCTCGCCGTAGCGCGCCTCGCTGTCGTTGTGCTCAACGTTTGAAAGGAAAAAGCTTTTAAGCTCTTCTTTCTGAGCCTTTGCCTCGTCAGCCGAAATCGGAGGAGGAGCCGTAGTTACAACAGGCTCGGTTGTTTCCTGAGAATTTGTCGGGTCTGTAAAGGTGGGGTGAGTTTGGTCGATGCCCGAAAGCAGATCCTTTATATTGAAAGTTGTCTCCACCTCGGTGGAAGGTTCGCTTTTCAAGGAGTCCTTATTTGAGCCCATGTGGTTGAACAGAAGCACAGCGCCTGCTGTCATAGCTGCGAGGATGAGTACGATCGGGATTCCGTAAAGAAAAAGCGTTTTCCACAGCGGCTTATGCGGCGTGGGCTCCTCGTTGGGAATTATTGTAGCGTTTGTTGTTTTGCGCGCGTTCATGTACTCGTTGGGGCTTGCGGGCGGAGCGTCGGGCTCGGGCTTTTTATCGGAGGGAGACGTTTTTGGCTGCCCCTGATTCTCGTTTTTCGGCTTTGCCCGGTAGGTGATGGTGTGCGCGGTTTGAATATCCACGGGCACTTTTGCCGTCAGTTCGGTTATAAGCGCGTCCATATCGGGCGTTCTGTCCCTGACGAAAACCGCAAGGCCGTGGAGGATAGCCTGCTCGTGAACGCTGCTGATTTTTATGCCGAGCTTTGAGGGCGGCACCAGCGTGTCGTTTTCAACGCGGTCTTTTGCTACGGGCGGAACCTTGCCCGTTACGCAGGTGTAAATGGTGGCGCAAAGGGCGTACACGTCGTTGAACGGGCCCTGCTCGCCGTCGTGGCGGAACTGTTCCTCGGGAGCAAAGCCCTGCTTAAGTATAATGGCGATTTGCTTTTCGTCGTCGATATATGACCTTGCCGAGCCGAAGTCCATCAGCTTCAGCGTGCCCTTTTTGGTGTACATTATATTGTCGGGGCTGATGTCGCGGTGGATAATGCACTTGGCGTGCATATCCTTAAGCGCCTTCATAACGGGCATAAGCAGCTCGATAAGCTTTTCGGGCTCAAACAGCCCGTGGTGCCGCATGTACTGCTTCAGGTTTTCGCCGTCGAGGAAATCCATGACGATATAGGCGGTGTTGTTTTCCTGAAAATAGTCCTGGACATCGACTATGCCCTCTTCGTCCGAAAAGGCGGCAACGCTTTTGGCCTCTACCATAAAGCGCTCAACGCCGCCGCGGAAAAAGCCCTGACGCTCGTTTAAAACGCCTATTTCCTTTGAAACGGCGCTGTTGCGCGAGGCTATACCCGCGGGGTAAAACTCCTTGACAGCCACGCGCTTGGAAAGAGTGGTGTCCATGCCGATATAGGTTATGCCGAAGCCGCCTTCGCCGATAACCCTTCCTATTATGTATCTGTTTGATAGCACTGTACCGCAAGGCAGATAATAGGGTTTGCCCCGAAGCTGAGCCCTGCAGTCGGTTCCGCAGTATTTGCAGACCTCTGCGCCTTCAAGCGGGCGCATGCAGTTATAACAGTAGCTTTGAGTCATAATAACTAACCCTTTCAATTAATTAACCGACCTTGGTTACCTCGTACCTTCCTGTTGTGGAGCTGATATACATTACGTTTTTCTTAGCCTGTTCAAGTGTAGAGGCGGACTTGTTATTTCCGAAATACTCCGATTTGCTCATTACAGTGCCGTTTTGCGAATACATGTTGTCGGGGTCGTGTTCAATCGCGCGGTAATATTTTTGAGTGGAGTTGTAGTATACATAAACAAGCCTGCGGTAGTTTGTATCGTCGGCTTCGCAGAAGTACAGCTCCTGGCTCTGGATATAGTCGCCCGCTTTAGCCTCGTCGTCGGCGTCCAGAATGTGGCTGAGGAAGAATTTTGCAATCGGAACGGCGTTTGCCTTTGACTCGTTGACGTCAAAGCCGACATCCGAGGGCGATTGCGAGGGCTGCTGAGATGATGAGCTTGAATCAAACGAAATGCTCGATGAGCTTTCGCTGCTGCTCTGGGGCGGCAGGGTAGGCGCCGACGAATCGCCGCCCGAGGTGCTCTCGGTGCCTGAGCTTGCAATATCCGACTGCGAAATAAACGTCGAAATGTCCGTTCCGCCGCCGTCGTTTTTGTTTCCGCCGCCGTTAAGCGCAATGATTATGATTACAACCGCCGCCGCTACAACAATAACGGGAATTGTGATACCCAAAATAAGCGGAAGCTTGGATTTTTTCTGTGTTGGAGGCATGGGCGGTATATATGAATTATTATGCGTGTAGGAATTATTAGGCATATATGAATTGCCCATGTTAGGCGCAGTGGTCTGCGGAGCGTAGGAATTGCCCATATTGGGCGCAGTGGTCTGCGGAGTGTATGAGTTGCCCATATTGGGCGCGGTGGTCTGCGGAGTGTAGGAATTGCCCATATCGGGAGCTGTTGTCTGCGGAGTGTAGGAATTGCCCATGTTAGGCGCAGTGGTCTGTGGTGTGTAGGAATTGCCCATATCGGGAGCTGTTGTCTGCGGAATGTAGGAGCTGCCCATATCGGGCGCGGTGGTCTTTGGAACGCTTGGTTCCTGCCGCCACATATTCTGCGCGTATTCCGGCGGAATGACCGTTTTTGAAACGGGCGGCTGATACTGCGTCGTTTCGGTGGTGATCTCATTCAAAAGAGTGGTAATATCGGGCGTGCGGTCTTTGGCATAAACCGCAAGGCCGTGCATAAGCGCGTTCTCCATGTAGGGCGGAATTTTTACTCCGAGCTCGGAGGGGCGCTTCAGAGTGTCGTTTGTGATTCTGTCAAGGCTGCCTATGGGAACTATGTTGGTGATACATGCGTATATGGTCGCGCACAGAGCGTAAACGTCGGTGTAAGGCCCCTGAACGCCGTTTGTGCGGTACTGCTCCTCGGGAGCAAAGCCCTGCTTCAGAATGACGGACATCTGGCGCTCCTTGTTTGTAAAATAGCGCGCAGAGCCGAAGTCCATCAGCTTTAGTTTATGCTTGCAGTACATGATGTTGTCGGGGCTTATGTCGCGGTGGATAACGCCTGCGGCGTGGACTGCCGCCAGCGAGTTCATAAGCGGTATCATCAGCGAAATAAGAGTTTCAATAGGGAACACGCCGTGATTATATACATACTGTTTAAGGGTTTCGCCCTCAAGGTATTCCATTACTATGTAAGCGGTGTTGTTTTCCTGGAAGTAGTCGATAATATCGACGATACCGTCCTCTTCGCTGAACTTGGCTACGTTCTTGGCCTCGTCAAGAAAGCGCTGTACGCCTTTTTGGAAAAACTCCTCTTTGCCGCTCGTGACCTGAACCTGAGTAAGGCTTATGCGGTTAGCCGTGCCCGAGGGATAAAACTCCTTTATCGCCACGCGCTTGTTAAGCGTTGTGTGCATTCCGATATAGGTTATGCCGAAGCCGCCCTCGCCGAGAGCATTGCCGACAAGATACTTGCCTGCCAGCACTGTGCCGGGAGCAAGATGGTACGGCTCGTGAGCGTCGGGTTTGCCGTTGTCATAGCCGCAGTGTGAGCAAACAGGGCTGCCGCCGAGCTCTCTCATACAGTTCATACAATAGTTTTGCATTGTAACACCTCATATAATAAGCAATAGTTTTTATAGTAAATATTTTTTAATGCCGCTATCTGTACCCAAGCTTTTCCTGATAGGCGATTATCAGGTTAAGATTGTAGGTTTCGTAGGAATTTAGCACGCTTTCATCAAAGTCGCTTCCCGATATGGTGCCCTTGTACCATTTTTTTGACTCAAAATACGCCTTGATTTCGGGGTCGGAGAACTTTCTGCCGTGCCGCGCGAAAATCTCGTTAAGCGCAAGGTTGAGCGTTTCTCTGTCAAACGAAGCAAGGTCAGACTCCTTTAGGTTTTTGCGGTCGGAATTTGGAAGAAGATAGTCGCTGTCAGAGCCGCGCGTGCCTGTCGGGTCGGTTGAACCCGACGGATCCGTTGATTTGCTTGATCGCGGCGAGGTATGTATTTCGTCCTCGGCTCCCTTTGAAATATAGATAAGCGCCTCGGTTGAAGTTGAAAGCTCGTCGCCTGCCAAAGGGCTTTGGGAAATAACATAGCCAAGCTCAATATCTTCATTGAATTCTCTTGTAACTCTGAACTTTATACCCTTCTCGTTGAGCGCGGTGTACGCCTCCTGCTCGCTCAGCCCGTCTAAATCGGGCATGGTAACAAGCCTGCCGCGGCGGTTTTCGGTTACAGAGGGCGATGTTGAGCCCGATGAAGCCAAAGCCTCGGTAGCGGGCGGAGTAGGGGACGGCGCTTTGTTCTTATCGCCGCCGTTGTTGAAAAACAGCAGATACACAAAAAACAGCGCCACAACCGTTACCGCGGTTGCCGCTGCTATGATGGCGACGATCATTGCGGTTTTATTTGATTTAGGGGACTGAAATTCATCCGGATGATCGTTTGGATAATCAAAATTTTCCGCAGAAAAATTCACGCGGTTCAGCGGATTGTTTTCATTGGGGCGATTCTGTTTGGCGTCTTTTTTCATGTTATCAACTCCTCAAAAAGAATCCAATCTCCCAATCATAATTGTAAGCTATTTTGCGTATTTTGTCAATCAAAACGGGTGATTTTTTAGCTGATTTTGCCGAATACTATAGGCAACACCGCACAATTCGCGGCGCACGCCTTGCTTGCATATTGTTCCGTCAGCTTTCCCAAAAATCAGCACCCATACGTCAGTATGCGAACTGCTTATTTGTCCAACCTGACGAAAAATCTGACTGCGCAATCCGTACACCTGAATTATTCGGTATTGCCTTTACAATTTGCAACAAGAGGATTATAATATTATGTAATACAATAATAAGGCTGATAAATATGATAAAGATTGATTTGATAACAGGCTTTCTGGGCTCGGGAAAGACCACATTTTTGAAGCGGTACGCCGAATATTTGCTCGGCAGAGGGCATAAGATAGGTATTCTTGAAAACGACTACGGCGCGGTTAATATTGACATGCTGCTGCTCAGCGGGCTTGAGGGAGATAACTGCGTGCTCGAAATGGTAGCCGGCGCGTGCGACTCCGACTGTCACAGGCGCCGCTTCAAGACAAAGCTTATCGCGCTGGGAATGAGCGGCTGCGACCGCGTGATCGTCGAGCCGTCGGGCGTGTTTGACATTGACGAGTTCTTTGACGTGCTTTATGAGCCGCCGCTCGACCGTCTTTATGAAATCGGCAGCGTGATCGCTGTAGCTGACGCCGATTTGAGCTCAGAGCTCTCAAACGGAGCCGACTACCTTCTGGCTTCACAAACGGCAAACGCGGGCGCGGTAGTGCTCAGCAAAACCCAGCTTGTGTCCGATGAGGAGCGCGAGTCGGCAATAGAGCACATCGAGGCGGCGCTTAAAAAGGTTAAGTGCGATAAAAATGTACGCGATATCATCATATCAAAGGACTGGAGCAGCTTAACCGATGATGATTTTGAGCGGATAATGAACTGCGGATATGAAACCAGCAACTTTGTAAAGCGCGGAAGTACCGACAGCCTGGGTTTCGGCTCGGTTTACATCATGAACGAAAGCTTTACCCGGGAGGAGCTTTTAAAAACCTCAAAGGCGGTATTTGCCGACAGTGAATGCGGAAATGTGTTCAGAATTAAGGGATTCTCGCGCTGTCACGACGGTTGGCTTGAATTCAACGCAACATCAAAATCCGCTGAAATACGCCCTTCAAAGTACGGACAGGAGATTGTGATTATAATCGGCGAGAATTTGAACAAGGACAAAATTCAATCGAATTTTGACAGAAAACAGCAAATACAATCTTGACAGAATACTTGTATTTTGATAAGATAATTACAGTGGACTTTAGCGTGTCAAAACGGCGCGTTTGGTTTACCCGATAAATATTCATATATGAAAAGGAGATTCGGTTTATGAAATTTTGTAAGCATTGCGGAAATCAGATTCCTGATAACGCCGTATGCAACTGCCCCGGCGCAGTAGCTGAGCGTCAGCAGAATCAGGGCGGCTATCAGCAGCCCGCTTACCAGCAGCCCGGTTATCAGCAGCCTCAGTACGCTGCTCCCCGTCAGGGCAAGAGCTTCGGCCAGAAGCTCATCGAGCCATTCACACTTTACTTCAAGAACCCCAAGCAGGCAGTCGACAACAGAATCAAGGATAAGGACTTCCTTACTCCTCTGATTTACATTGCTGTTCTGTTTATGATTATTCTCGGTGCCTGCAGCTGCATTTACGGCTGCCATGCCGTTAAGGGCGTTCTCGTTCCCGGCAACGAAGGCGCCGGAAAGGGCTGGGTAAACTTCAACTTCGGTCTTACACTTCTTGCGGCGTTTATCCTTACACTCGGTCTTGCTACCGCGTATGTAATGTCAAGATTTGTTATCCTCATTGTATGCGGCAAAAAGCCCGCTAACGCAGGCGAGCTGCTGCTCAATTCTTTGATTTCATTCGGCGTTAACTCAATCATCCCCATGGGTCTTATCCTTGTAGGCGGTCTGTTCTACATGGCTACAAGCACGATCGGCTGGATGTTCTTCATTGTAGCAACAATCTGGTATGTTGCCGCTTGTCTGCTTGAAATCAAGGACGATTTCGATCCCAACAAAAACGCTTTTGTAAGACTTCTTATTGTCGGTCTTATTACAGGCGTAATGGTTGCTCTGTTCTTCCTGCTTTATCAGGGAATGTTCGCTATGAACGTAAGAAAGGTTACCGTAACCGTAAGCAGCTTCTACAATATTTATAACTAAACATAAAACAGCGGCATAAAGCTTTAGCAGCTTTATGCCGTATTTTTTTGAGTGAAAAGTTTAGTACAGCGTTATCCCGAAAAGGTGCAGAACCCACAAAACTATGCCGTAAACAACCGAAGCGGAAACGCCGTAAACAATTACGGGGCCTGCAATAACGAACATTTTGGCGCCGACTCCCACAATAAAGCCCTCAGACTTAAATTCTATAGCGGACGAGGACATCGCGTTTGCGAAGCCCGTAATGGGAACAAGCGTGCCCGCGCCCGCCTTTCGAGCTATTTTGTCGTAAACGCCCAGCGCCGTAAGAAGTACGCCCGCGAAAATCAGCGTGACCGACGTAACGGTTCGGGCGGTGATCTCGTCAAGCCCCCAAAGCCTCAGCAGCTCATAAATATACTGCCCGGCGGCGCAGATTCCGCCGCCGATTAAAAACGCCCGCACACAGCACAGGGCGGTTTTGCTTTTTGGGGAGGATTTTTCAACGATTTTTGAGTATTCCTTTGATGTTACCATGCTTTCTCCTTTGTGTTTCGTTCCTGAAAACTTGTAATATATATTTTTCTCCGATTTTTTTGAATTATGTTAAAATTATCACTTTATTTTTTGCGTTATCTGTTGTATAATAAGATGAATATGTAAAATGGGGGCGAAGGGCTTGGAGCATTATCTTGATAACAGCGCGACCACCGCGGTTTCAAAAGCGGCTGCGGATACGGCTTACCGCGTAATGACCGAGACCTACGGCAACCCGTCCTCGCTCCATTCAAAGGGCATGGAGGCTGAGGCTGAGCTAAAGCGCGCGCGCAAAGCGGTTGCGTCAAAGCTCAAAGTCAGCGACGAGGAAGTTTTCTTTACAAGCGGCGGCACCGAGGCAAATAACCTCGCGCTTTTCGGCGCGGCTTACGCCAACGTCCGCACCCGCAAAAAAATAATCATTTCATCGGTTGAGCACAGCAGCATTACCGAGGCGGCAAAGCGGCTTGAAACAGAGGGCTTTGAGGTTGAGCGGATCTCTCCGCGCTCAGACGGCACGGTTCACGCCGAAGACGTCGCGGCGGCTGCCGACAAAAACACGGCGCTTGTTTCAATTATGCTCGTAAACAACGAAACGGGCGCGGTCATGTCCGTAGCCGATATTTTTGAGGCGGTAAAGGAAAAGGACGATAAAATCCTCTGCCATACCGACGCTGTCCAGGCTTTCGGAAAGCTCGCTTTAAAAGCCAAGGCGCTGAACGCCGACCTTATAAGCGTCAGCGGCCACAAGGTTCACGCGCCAAAGGGTGTGGGCGCGCTCTATATCAAAAAGGGCGTGCGGCTTGTTCCGAGGCAGTACGGCGGCGAGCAGGAGAAAAAACTCCGTCCCGGAACCGAGAATCTGCCCGCGATTGCGGCTTTGGGCGCGGCGTGTGATGAATTTGACATCGACGGCAATTATGAAAATGTGAGCGCTTTGAACGCCTACGCAAAGGAAAAGCTGCTCTCGATCGACGGCGTTGAGCTAAACTCGCCCGAAAACGCCTTGCCCTATGTGCTTAACATTTCGGCAGGTAGGGTTCGCAGCGAAACAATGCTCCATTTCTTGGAGGAGCGCGATGTGTTTGTATCGTCTGGCAGCGCCTGCGCAAAGGGCAAGCCGAGCCATGTGCTGAGCGTTCTGGGGCTTGGCAGGGAACGCGCCGACAGCGCGCTGAGAATAAGCTTTTCAAAGCACAATACAAAAGAGGATATAGACGCCCTGTGCGAGGGTATCGCTCTGGGGCTTAAGGTGCTCGCGCACAGGTAAATAATGAAAATTAACAGCGAATGTCACATGTTTTTCATTCGCTTATCACATATGAAGGTTATTATGAAAGAAATATTACTGTTAAAGGATGGCGAAATTGTTCTTAAGGGACTAAACCGCCGCCAGTTTGAGGACGTATTAAAAAAGAACGTAAGAATCGCGCTTCACTCGCTGGGCAGGTTTGAGATTACCTCGGCTCAGTCCACAATCACGGTAAAGCCGCTCAGCGACGATATAGATTTGGACGAAGCCTGCGAGCGCGTGGCGAGGGTTTTCGGCATTGTCAGCTTTTCAAGGGCGGCGCTCTGCGACGAAAAAACAATGGACTCGGTGCTCAAAACCGCGCCCGTCTACCTTGAAAAACAGCTCAGAGCCGCAAAGACCTTTAAGGTCGAGGCAAAGCGCAGCGATAAAAAGTTTCCGCTTAAATCCCCCGAAATATGCAGGGAGCTTGGCGGCGAGATACTCTCAAAATTTCCGCACCTTAAGGTTGACGTCCACAACCCCGACGTCACGGTTTTTGTTGAAATCCGCGACTTCGGCGCGTATATCCACTCAAATCCGCTCAAAGGCGCGGGCGGAATCCCCGTCGGCACGGGCGGCAAGGCTGTAATACTTATAAGCGGCGGAATAGATTCACCCGTTGCGGCGTATATGATGGCTAAGCGCGGTTTGAAACTTACGGCGGTTCACTTTGCAAGCCCGCCCTACACAAGCCGCAGAGCCGAGGAAAAGGTAGTGCGCCTGCTTCAAAAGGTAAGCCGTTACTCAGGGCCTATAACTATGTTCACCGTGCCCTTCACCGAGATACAGGAAAAGCTCAGGGACGACTGCCCCGAGGAGCTGTTCACTATAATTATGCGCCGTTTGATGATGGAGATTTCGCAGCGCATAGCCCGCGATAAAGACTGCTCGGCGCTGATTACGGGCGAAAGCCTCGGTCAGGTGGCAAGCCAGACCATCGGCGCGCTCAACTGCACCGACGACGCTGCCGACATGGTCGTTTTCAGACCGCTTATCGGCATGGATAAGCAGGAGATTATCGACATTTCATACAAAATCGATACATATGAAACCTCAATCGAGCCCTATGAGGACTGCTGCACGGTGTTTACGCCTAAGCACCCAAGGACAAAGCCTGTCTTGAAGTTCGTTAAGCAGGCTCAGGAAAGGGCGGGCTTTGAGCCGCTTATTGAGGAAGCGCTTAAGAATTTAAAAATGACGCCCATTTACCCCGAAGAATAACGCGAAAGGAAGTACCTGCGTGTTGATAGAAATTTTATCTGTATGCAAAAAGAATGAAACCGACAGCATAGAGCCAAAGCAGCAAGAGCTTTCAAAAAGCCTTGACGAAAAGGGCTATACGCTTAAGGGAGTAAAAAAAGCGGTTTTGCAGTCCTCGGCTATAAAGCTTGCACTGAGCTCGATTGCAAAATCAGACGAGAAGCCCGACCTTGCCATCGTTACGGGCGCTCTTAAGTCAAAGGACAACAGCTCGTTTAAAAAGTACATGGTCGAGAGCGTGGCGGCGTCCGAAAAGGCGGAAAACGAGCCCGCCCCAAAGGATTACTGGAAGCGCAGAAACGCCGCGTTCAAGGAAGCCCGAGCAAAAAAAGCTTCGAAGGAAGAGCTTGAAGCGCTTGAAAAGGAATACGAGCTGACGCGCAAAAAGGTCAAGGTGTTTTCACTGGGCGACTTCGGAAACGGCTACAAGAGCTACGCCTTTATGTATGACGGAATGCGCGTCGCGGCTGTTCCCAAAGCTGAGCTTACAGGCATGGACTTCGCGGAGATAGCCGCTCTTGCCGCCGAGCGCACTTCAAAGGTGTTTGAGGACGGCAAAAACGAGTTTCCCGACGGCTTTTCCGAGCAAAAATACACCCCTCCGAAAACGGGCTTTGTAAACCGCTTTATTCCGCTGCCCGGCGACGGCGCAAAGGAAATTGCGCGCAAATGCGTTGTTATTGCCTCGCTTATCGTCTTTTTGGTAGCGGGCTGGATGCTCTACTACAACCTTGTTCAAAGGCCTGCCGAGGAAGCCGCGCTCAACGGTGAAATCCAAAAGATATTCCACAGCGAATCGAGCGAGGGCGGCGAAGCCCCGAGCAAGGGCGACGACAACTCCATAAAATGGGACGAGCTGAAAAAAATCAACAAGGAAATCGTCGGCTGGATTCAGATCAAGGACACAAAAATCGACTATCCCGTGCTCTGGCACAAGGGCGACGATATCACCGACCAGTTTTATCTAAATCACAACTATAAATCCGAATACGACTCTTACGGATGTATCTTCCTTGACTACCGCTGCACAAAGGGCATGGAAAGCAAAAACATAGTCCTGCACGGCCATCACATGAACGACGGCTCAATGTTCGGCGCGCTTATGGATTACGGCGGAACCGAGGCGGATATGGACTTCTATAAAAAGCACCCAACAATTAAGTTTGACACCCCTCAGGGTGACGGCGTGTACAAAATCATCTCCGTTTATAAGACAAATACCCTGTCTGCTCACGGTGAGTTCTTCAACTACATGGTGGGCAACTTCCAGAACGACAAGGACTTTATGAACTACGTCTACAACGTGCGCATACGCTCGCTTATCAACTGCCCCGTTGACGTAAACGAGGACGACGAGCTGATTACGCTTTCAACCTGCTCTTACGAGTACACCAACTTCCGCACTGTTGTTGTGGCAAGAAGGGTAAGAATAGGCGAGGACAGCAAGGTCGACGTCAAAAAGGCGAGCAAAAACGACAACGCCGTATGGCCGCAGGTTTATTACTCCTCGCGCGGCGGCACAAGACCGACGGTTACGGACTTCTGCACAGCTTACGAGAAAAAGCAGATCGACTGGTACGACGGCAATTACGACTTCAAGGATCAGAAGGTTTCGGTTCCTACAACCGCTCCGTCAAGCACCGATAAAAAGAAATCCTCAGGCAGCACCTCAAGCGCTACCGAGCCGATAATGCTTCACAGCGTAACGTTTATCAACTACGACGGCTCGTTTATCGAGAACCAGACCATAGAGCACGGCAAGGCGGCAAAGGCGCCGGCGGATCCCGTAAAGCCAAGCGACGATTATTACGATTATGTATTCAAGGGCTGGGGACTTGACTTCAAAAAGGTAACCAGCGACATGACTATAGCGCCTATTTTCGAGCCTGTATTAAAGCCCGAATACCGCAACGCTCAGTAGGAGGCCGCCGATGAACTGTACGATTGTTTACTATTCGGCGCGCAAAACCTCGTTCTGCGAAAAGGCGCTGAAAAAGGCGTTCCCCGAGCTTGGGCTTACCCTTTCCTCGGCAGTGTTCGCCACCAAGCGCGAATCCTTCGGCGAGGCGCTGACTCAGGCTTTTGAAAAAACCGACGTTGTGTTTACCGTGGGCGGCCTTGAATTTGAGGACAGCCGAAGCGCGCGCGACATTGTTTCGCAGGCGGCGGCAGGCAGCGCCCCGGAACTTTGCCGAAGGCTTAAAAACGCCTCGGGTGACGACGGGTACCTTATCCGCGCGGGCAGCCAGCTTCTTGTAATGCTTCCCGACGAGCCGCAGCAGATCGAGGAGATGACGCACGGCGCGCTGGCGGAATATATAAAAGAAATGAAATAAACAAGCGAATCTTAAAAGATGAGAGGTAATGAATATGAACACTGCAACCTTTGAAAAATACGAATCCGAAGTGCGCTCTTATTGCAGACACTTTCCCAAGGTTTTCACAAACGCTGTCGGCGCAACGCTGACAGATGAGGACGGCAACGATTATATCGACTTTTTCTGCGGCGCGGGCGCTGTGAACTACGGCCACAACAACCCATACATCAAGCAGAAAATGGTTGACTATCTTTCTTCCGACGGAATTATCCACGCGCTTGATATGTACACCGCTCCAAAGCGCAATTTCATTGAAAGCCTCGAAAAGAAGATCATCGAGCCGCGCGGCCTTAAATATAAGATCCAGTTCTGCGGCCCCACGGGCACAAACGCGATCGAAGCGGCGCTTAAGCTTGCCAGAAAGAAAACAGGCAGAAGAAATGTCTTTGCTTTCATGGGCTGCTTCCACGGAATGACTCTCGGCGCGCTTTCGCTCACATCCGAGATGTACGCCCGCAACGGCTGCGGCGCCTCTCTCAACGACGTAACTCACATTCCCGCTCCCTATATGTTCGAGGGACTTGACGTTATTCAGTATATGCAGACACTCCTCGACGACGACCATTCGGCTGTTGACAAGCCCGCGGCTGTCGTTATGGAAACACTGCAGGCAGAAGGAGGAATCCGTCCGTTTACAAACGAGTTCCTGCGCGATGTCCGCGCCTTCTGCGACAAAAACGACATTCTGCTTATCATCGACGACGTTCAGGTAGGCTGCTGCCGCACAGGCACATTCTTTTCGTTTGAGCGCGCGGGCATTGTTCCCGACATGGTTGTAATGTCAAAGTCGATAGGCGGCATGGGCATGCCTTTGGCTATCGTACTTCTCAAGGAGGAGCTCGACTGCTGGAAGCCCGGCGAGCACAACGGTACCTTCCGCGGAAATCAGCTCAGCTTTGTAGCGGGCGCGGCGTCATTTGACTACCTGCTCGAAAACAACGTAGAAGCGGAAACCCGCCGCAAGGGCGAAATCGTAAAGAGCTTTTTGGAAAAAGAGGTTCTTCCGCTTGACGAGCGCCTTGAGCTTCGCGGCATGGGACTTATCTGGGGACTTGACTTTGGCAAAATCAACCCCGAGCTTTCCGAGGTTGTAATCGAAAAGTGCTTTGAGCAGAAGGTTATCTGCGAATGCGCGGGCAGAAACGGCGCGGTGTTCAAAATCATGCCTCCGCTTGTAATCGAGGACGACCTGCTTAAAAAAGGCCTTGAAGTAGTAGCCAAGGCGGTTAAGGAAGCATTGGCTAATGCGTAATTGAGAATCCTGTGCTATTTTATATCATAGTGCAACTGAAATATAATGAAATAAGTAACCCCCGACTGATAACAGCCGGGGGTTTGGTTTATTTGGTTTACTTACGCACGCTTAAAGTTAATTGTTGTAGTGTCGCCGTCGCGGTCGATTACAATTTTCAGCTTGTCGCCGTCGAGGGTTCCTGTAAAGGTGCCCTGCTCGTCACTTTCTGAGGTGGCGCCCGAAACCGATGTGGTTATATGAGTGTAGTTGAAATCGGCTTTTTTGTCGCTTTCTGTGTATGTGCCTGAAACAACCGATTTAAGTGAGTTGTCCTTGGAGTCTGTTTCGTTCTCGGTATAGGAAAATGATTTGTCGTCCAAAATTTCCATCTTTACTTCTATCGTGTGGTCCGCATCCTGACTTGCGGTTGATGTGTAGGACTCCATTTCCCATGAGCCGACAAAGCCCTTGGCTTTTGATTCCGAGCTGCTGCCTGAGCTGCACGCGCACAGCGCTAAAACAAGCACAAGCGCCATTGAAATTGCCAGTAATTTTTTCATGATTAAATCTCCTTTAATATAAGTATTTAAAATAAGTGCCAAGTTAATTACGTGCGGTGGAAAGTAAGCGTAGAGGTCACGTCGCTGTTGATAATGGAGATCACCAGTTTTTTATCTTTGATTTTACCGGTAAAACTTCCCAGCTCATCGCTGTCTGCCGTGCCGCCCTGCTGATAGGCGGTGGTGTGAGTATATGTAAAGACAGCGATACCGTCCTTTTCATAATAAGTTCCTGTCCTTACAAATTCCGTGGCAACCCCTTCGTAAATATCCTTTTCGGTATAGGTAAAGCTTTGAATATCGGTGATCTCCATAGTTACCTCAGCTTCAAAGCCTTCGGGAATGGAGGCAGTTGATTCAGATGTTTCCATTACCCATTTACCGGGAAAGAAAGGCTTTGCCTCTGTTGCGGACGCTTCGTCGGGGCTTGCCGAGCTGCTCTCGGAGCCGCCGCAGGCGCACAGCGCGAACACAAGCGCCAGCGCGGTGATTATTACAATTGCTTTTTTCATTTTAACTCCTTAAAACGTCAGCCGACGCGGTTCATATAGATAATGCTGGGGCTGCTGTCGGGCTTGTCAAGCGTCAGCTTGTCGCCGTCAACGGTTGCGGTGAACTTGCCGTTTTCGTCCTGTTCCGAGGTCTGGCTGCGGAACGAAAGGGTAGCGTGAGTGAATACAAAATCGTACACGTTTTCCTTATCGCTTTTTTTGTAGGTTCCCGTCATAACGACCGACATCTCGTCGCCCTGTGCGATCTGAGCCTGAGTCATCGTAAATGTTTCGTCGTCGAAAACTTCCATCGAAGCCTTGAAGTCGACGCCCGGCGTGCGGCTGGTGTCGGATTCATAGGAATCCAAATCCCATTTGCCGAGAATTCCCGTGGATGTTATGCTGCTTTCGCCCTCCGAGCTGCTGTCTGAGCCAGAGCATGAGCAGAGCGCCAGAGCGAATACAAGTGTCAACATAAGTGCAAGTGCTTTTTTCATGTGATTCTCCTTATACATTATTTATTGTTAAAATTCAACATCTTTAATGAACGTCTTGCCGCCGAACGCAAAGGTGCCGCCGTCGACGTACCAGGTGTTGGAGTTTACGTTGCCAAGCGAGTCTACCCACACATACGCCTTTTCGGCAAAGGCGTCATCGTCATAGGTGAGGGTGAGCAGCCCGCCTTTTTCGTCAAGGGCAGCCTTGCCCGAATATCTGTCGGCTTTTATGTAGTGGGTAAAGTCAAGATCGTCGTTAAACTTTATTTTCTCGTTGAGGTCGTTCTGATTTACCCATGCGCACGCTAAAACGCCCTTTAGGTGCGATTCGCTCAGGTTAAACGGAGCCGCGTTGGTCGCCGCCTGAGTTTCCGCCTGCGATGACGCGGCGCTGCTGCCGTTGCCGCCGCAGCCCGCCAAAAGGCTGAGACAGAGCGCGCATGCCGCCGCTGCTGCAATTATTCTTTTCATTATATATGTCATATGTCCTCCGTGTTTTGAGCTTTGCTCATTAAAATTCTATTCCTATTCTGCCGGTTATACCGGTGTCGTAAGGGTGCTTTACCTTTTTCATCTCGGTAACGTAATCCGCTTCGTCGATAAAGCGCTGAGAAGGATTGTGCCCGGTCATTACTATTTCAATGCTGTTGGGAGCGTTGGTGATGAACTCCAGCACCCCGGCCTCGCCCAGCATACCTTCTCCCATAAGGTCAAAAATCTCGTCCAGCACTATCATGTCGTAGCGCTCCGAGAGAGCCGCCGCGGCGCTGCGCTCGAATATTCCCTTGAAAGCCGCCGAAGCCTGCTGCTTTTCGGCGTCGGTCATGTCAAAGGTAAATTTAAGCTCGTCGGGGCAGGACGTGACGGTCACGTTGTCAAGCTGCTTAAGCACGTTGCGCTCGCCCGAGAATTCGGTTTTCAAAAACTGCACAAACATAACCTTCATCTTGCTGCCCGCCGCGCGTATCGCAAGCCCGACAGCAGCGGTGGTTTTGCCTTTTCCGTCGCCGTAATAAATATGAATCATAATATCCTCCCATAAAACACACATCAAAAATCGGTGATCCCAAATTGGATTTACCCTTTTTATTATACCCCATAAGCAATTTTTTCGCAACCGTGGCAACTTGCACAAAAATACACGCTATTGTCAGCTGAAGTTCTACACGGGAATTTTTGCGGAAAATTCGGCTAAAACCTTGCATTTTCACGCTCTTAATAGTATAATAAATCCTGCGTGACTGCACATAGATATGCGATGAAGCGGGAGGTTGCGGCTTTTACAGCCGGTTTTTCCGTGGAGTATGTCCGATTTTAAACCGGGCGATTTACAATGAAACACATAGAGCGTTACTGCGGCTTACTTTGGGTTGCTAAGCTATAGGTATGCTCTGCGCTTTCAGAACGGACCCGTTAAAACTGAACAGTTTAACGGCTTTTTTAATGCAGGGTGACGAAACACCCGGCCGTGTGGAAAGAAAAGTTTTGAAGGCAAGCGCCCGTCTCACAGAAGCGCTTCGTCACGGAGCCCGGAAATAGCGACCGGCGAGGACTGGCCTGCAAGTCAACCCCGGTTGACGCGGCAGGGCAGACGAGTGTAAGCTATTTACGGATCAGCACAGTGACAGGAAGCGTGATACGAAATTACTAAGGAGGCGACGAAAATGGCAGTCAAGGAAAAAATCAGGATAAGATTAAAGGGTTATGATCATCAGCTCGTTGATCAGTCGGCAGAGAGAATCGTGGCTACAGCCAAGCGCACAGGCGCTAAGGTTTCAGGCCCCGTTCCGCTCCCCACCGAGAAGCAGATCGTTACTATTCTGCGCGCTGTTCATAAGTATAAGGACAGCCGTGAGCAGTTTGAGATCCGCACCCACAAGCGTCTTATCGACATCTTAAGACCGTCAAACAAGACAGTCGAGGCTCTTATGAGCTTAGAGCTCCCTGCCGGCGTTGATATTGAGATTAAGCTGTAAGAAGCGCTGAGGTCCGGAGCCCGGAAATAACGACCGGCGAGGACTAAGCAATTAAGGAATTCAAACCGATAAAAAATATTAATCGGGAATTCATTAATTGATTAGACGAGTGGAAGTTATTTTCGGATAAGCGGAGGACAACGAAGCGTGACAGTGCAAATTTCGGATACCAACCTACAAGCAGACAGGGTCATGTTGGCTAAGCCAACCAATAACCTACAAGGAGGATAAATTCATGCAGAAAGCAATCATCGGCAAGAAAATCGGTATGACACAGATTTTCGATGAAAAGGGAAGAGTTGTTCCCGTAACTGTTGTTGAGGCAGGCCCCTGTGTGGTAACCGCCAAGAAAACAGTTGAAAACGACGGCTACGCATCCGTTCAGCTCGGCTTCGGCGATTTAAAGCCCAATAAGGTAACAAAACCCATGAAGGGCTTTTTCGACAAAGCAGGCGTAGCTCCAAAAAAGACTCTTAAAGAGTTCCGTTTCGCTGACACAGACGCTTACAACGTAGGCGACCTTGTTAAGGCGGACGTGTTCACCCCCGGCGACAAGATTGACGTTACCGGCAAGAGCAAGGGTAAAGGAACCGCAGGCGTTATCAAGAGATGGAACTTCCATCGCCTTAAGGAAACCCACGGTACAGGCCCCTGCGTTCGTCACGGCGGCTCAATCGGTGCCTGCTCAAGCCCCTCACGCGTTTGGAAGGGCAAGAAGATGGCAGGTCACCTCGGCGCGGAGCAGGTAACAGTTCAGAACCTCACAGTTGTTAAGGTTGACGCTGAAAACAACCTCATCGCTGTTAAGGGCGCTGTTCCCGGTCCCAACAAAGGAATCGTTATTCTTAAAGATTCCGTAAAGGCTTAAGGAAGGGGGATTATAAATGCCTAATATTTCAGTTGTAGATATGGAAGGCAAGCAGGTCGGCACCGTTGACCTCAGCGATTCCATCTTCGGTATTGAGCCCAACGCGGCGGTTATGCACCAGGTAGTATTAAGCTATCTTGCAGCTCAGCGTCAGGGCACACAGTCTGCTCTTACCAGAGCGGAGGTTTCCGGCGGCGGCAGAAAGCCGTGGCGCCAGAAGGGCACAGGCCGCGCAAGACAGGGCTCGACACGCGCTCCCCAGTGGACACACGGCGGCGTTGTTTTCGCTCCCAAGCCCAGAGATTACAGATTCACAATCAACAAGAAGGAAAGAAGACTTGCTCTTAAGTCAGCTCTTTCGGTTAAGGCTGCTGATTCTGACATCATCGTTGTTGATTCAATCAAAACCGATGAGTACAAGACAAAGAAAATCGTTGCAATGCTCGGCGCGATCGGAGCTGACAAAAAGGCCCTCATCGTTCTTCCCGAGGTTGACAGCAAGGTTATTAAGTCCGCGAACAACATTCCCGGCGTAAAGACAGCTCAGGTCAACACAATCAATGTTTACGACATTCTCAATGCTGACAAGCTCATCATCGCCAAGGACGCGGTAAGCAAGATCGAGGAGGTATACGCATGATAGCTCACGATATTGTAATTCGCCCGATCATCACCGAAAAGAGCATGCTCGGCGCGGTAAACAAGGTTTATACCTTTGAAGTTGCTAAAACAGCTAACAAAATCGAAATCGCAAAAGCTTGCGAGGCGATCTTTAAGGTAAAGGTTGCCAAGGTCAACACCGTAAGCGTCCGCGGCAAGTTCCGCCGCCAGGGCAGAAACAACGGCGGTTACACAAAGAGCTGGAAAAAGGCTATCGTAACCCTGACCGAGGACAGCAAGCCTATCGAATTTTTTGAAGGCATGATGTAATGCTTCAAGTCAATATGAACCTCGAAAGTCTTTGCGGCATATTTCCCCCAGCCCTTCGTCAAAAATCCTCGCAAGGCGACAGCCTTGCTGCGGTTTTTTCCTCGGTCTGAGAAAAATCTGCCCGCAAATCCAATTTGAGAACCATATTGCCTTAAAGCATCCGAAGCGCCTCGGCTCTTCGCAGAATGTGCGTTGGTTGCAGGCGCTTGGAAAATTGTAGTTATGGGAGAAGCCGCTCCCGCAAAACCATCATGAGGAGAGTGAAACCAAATGGCAATTAAAGTTTACAAGCCGACTATCAACTCCAGAAGAAATATGTCGGTAATTGACTATTCAAGTCTTTCCAAGGTTGCCCCCGAAAAAAGCTTACTTGCTCCCCTGAACAAGAAAGCCGGCCGTAACAGCTACGGCAGAATCACGGTTCGTCACAGAGGCGGCGGCAACAGAAGAAAATATCGTATCATCGACTCGAGTACGATCCCAACCGTTCCGCGTTTATCGCGCTGGTTGAGTACGCAGACGGCGACAAGGCTTATATCCTTGCTCCCGAGGGACTTAAGGTTGGCTACAAGGTAGTAGCAGGCGAGAACGTTGATATCTGGCCCGGCAACGCCCTTCCGCTCAACTGCATTCCCGTTGGTACTATCGTTCACAACATTGAGCTCTATCCCGGCAGAGGCGGCCAGATGGCTCGTTCAGCGGGCAACATGGCTCAGCTTATGGCTAGAGAGGACGGCTACGCACTCTTAAGACTTCCCTCAGGCGAGCTGAGAAAGGTAAGCGAGAAGTGCATGGCTACAGTAGGCCAGGTAAGTAACCCCGACCACTTTAACGTTAAAATCGGTAAAGCAGGCCGTAAGAGAAACATGGGCTGGCGTCCTACCGTCCGCGGTTCCGTAATGAACCCGAACGACCACCCGCACGGCGGCGGTGAGGGTAAATCACCTGTCGGCCGTCCCGGACCTGTTACCCCGTGGGGTAAGCCCGCTCTCGGTTACAAGACACGTAAGCACAACAAGCAGAGCGACAAGCTTATCGTAAGAAGAAGAAACGGTAAGTAAGGCGAGAAAGGAGCTTAAATTATGAGTAGAAGTACAAAAAAGGGTCCTTTTGTTCAGCCTGTCCTGCTCAAAAGAGTCCTTGAAATGAACGAAAAGGGCGAAAAGAGAATTCTTAAGACCTGGTCAAGAAGCTCGACAATTTTCCCCGAATTCGTCGGTCATACATTTGCGGTTCATGACGGCCGCAAGCACGTTCCGGTATACGTTACAGAGGATATGGTTGGTCACAAGCTCGGTGAGTTTGCCCCCACAAGAACCTTTAAGGGTCACGCCGGTTCAAAGACAAGCAAATAAGCGGAAGGAGAGTATTGCAAATGGAAGCTAAGGCAATTGCGAAGTTTGTTCGCGTTTCACCCCGCAAAGTTGGCGTAGTTTTGGACCTCATCAGAGGAAAGGACGTCAAGTACGCGGAAGCTGTTCTCAAGCACACTCCCAAGGCCGCTTGCGAGCCGCTGCTTAAGCTGCTCAAGTCAGCGATGGCAAACGCTGAGAACAACCATGACATGGATGTATCCAGGCTGTACATTGCCCAGTGCAACGCCACAGCAGGCCCCATCCTTAAAAGAATTCGTCCGAGAGCACAGGGCAGAGCGTTCCGCATCAACAAAAGAACCTCTCACATCACCCTCGTTCTCAAGGAAAAAGAAGACTAAGGGGAGGTTTAAAATATGGGACAGAAAGTTAATCCACACGGCCTCAGAGTCGGTGTAATCAAAGATTGGGATTCCCGTTGGTTCGCTAACAAAAAGGATTTCGGTGCTACTCTTGTTGAGGACTACAACCTCCGTAAGACACTGAAAAAGCAGCTTTACAACTTCGGTATCTCAAAAATCGAAATCGAAAGAGACGGCAAAAAGGTTCGCATCAGCATTCACTGCGCTAAGCCCGGTCTGGTAATCGGCAAGGGCGGCTCCGAAATCGAGAAGCTCAAGGCTCAGTGCGAGAAGATGTTAGGCAAGCCCGTCAATATCAACATTGTTGAGGTTAAGGCACCCGAGCTCGACGCTCAGCTTACCGCCGAGAACATCGCTCAGCAGCTGGAAAAGAGAATCTCTTTCCGCCGCGCTATGAAGCAGAGCATCGGCAACGCTATGCGCCGCGGCGCCAAGGGTATCAAGATCATGTGTTCAGGCCGTCTCGGCGGTGCTGAGATTGCCCGCAGCGAGCAGTATCACGAGGGCACAATCCCGCTTCAGACGCTTCGTGCCGACATCGACTACGGCTTTGCCGAGGCTAACACAACCTACGGTAAGGTCGGCGTCAAGGTTTGGCTCTACAAGGGCGAGGTTCTTAACGTAAACGAGAACAAGCCCGCGAGACGTCCCCGCAGAGAAGGAGGCAGAAAATAATGTTAATGCCTAAAAGAGTTAAATACAGAAGAGTTCACCGCGGCAGAATGACCGGTAAGGCGCTCAGAGGCAACAAGGTTACCTACGGCGAGTACGGCCTTCAGGCTACAGAGCCCGCGTGGATCACTTCAAACCAGATCGAGGCAGCCCGTGTCGCCATGACCCGTTACTGCAAAAGATTTGGTAAGGTTTGGATCAAGATTTTCCCTGACAAGCCTATCACCGCAAGACCCGCCGAAACCCGTATGGGTAAAGGTAAAGGTAACGTTGAGTATTGGGTAGCGGTTGTTAAGCCCGGCAGAGTTATGTTTGAGCTTGCCGGCGTTGACGAGGCTACAGCCAGAGAGGCTATGCGCCTTGCGGCTAACAAGCTTCCCATTAAGTGCAAATTCGTTAAGAAAGAGGAGGGTGAGCAGTAATGAAAGCATCAGAACTCAAAGAACTGACGGTTGAAGAGCTTCAGACAAAGCTCACCGAGCTCAAAACAGAGCTTTTCAATCTTCGTTTCCAGCTTGCTGTAAATCAGCTCGAAAACTCAAACCGCATCGGCGCGGTAAAGAAGGACATAGCAAGAGTATCCACAGTTCTTCGTCAGCGCGAGCTTGCGGGTGAAGACTAACAGAGGGAGGACTTAACAGTGAGTGAAAGAAATATGAGAAAGACCGTTATCGGCAGAGTCGTAAGCGACAAGATGGACAAGACCATCGTCGTAGCGGTCGAGGACAGCGTAAAGCATAAGCTTTACAACAAAATTGTTAAGCGTACCGTTCGCTTCAAGGCGCATGACGAAAACAACGAGTGCGGCGTAGGCGACCGTGTAAAGATTATGGAGACCCGTCCTCTTTCTAAGGATAAAAGATGGAGACTCGTCGAGATTATCGAGAAGGCGAAGTAAGATATTTCTTACTTAATAAGTTATTTTAGCGACTTTGAGAGGCCGAGGCCGATACCTCGGTCTGAAACAAAAAGGAGGAATCTACTGTGATTCAGCAGCAAACCATCCTCAAGGTTGCCGACAACACCGGCGCAAAAGAACTTATGTGCATTCGTGTACTCGGCGGTACCAGAAGGAGATATGCCAATATTGGCGACGTTATAGTTGCTTCGGTTAAAAAAGCAGCACCCGGCGGCGTTGTAAAGAAGGGCGATGTTGTTAAGGCTGTTGTCGTTCGCTCCGCAAAGGGCGTAAGACGTGAGGACGGCACTTACATCCGCTTTGACGAAAACGCGGCTGTTATCATCAAGGAAGATAAGAACCCCCGCGGTACTCGTATCTTCGGACCCGTAGCAAGAGAGCTTCGTGAAAAGGACTTCATGAAGATTTTGTCCCTCGCTCCGGAAGTACTTTAATGGAGGTGTCACAATGAGTAAAGTTCATGTAAAAACAGGCGACACCGTTATGGTAATCAGCGGTAAGGATAAGGGCAAAAAGGGCCAGGTTCTGGCTGTAAGCCCCACAGAAGGCAAGGTTATCGTTGAGAAAATCAACATGGTATCCAAGCATGTAAAGCCCAGAAAGATGGGCGAGCAGGGCGGTATCGTAAAGGCCGAGGGCGCTATGTACGCTTCCAAGGTCCAGATCGTTTGCCCCCGCTGCAAAAAGCCCACAAGAGTTGCCCACAAGCTTTATGAGGACGGCTCCAAGGGCAGAATCTGCGCTAAATGCGGCGAAGCGCTTTAAGGAGGAAATAAGAAATGGCAAGACTGAAAGAAATGTATGTCAAAGAAGTTGCACCTGCTCTTATGTCTAAGTTCTCCTACAAGAGCACTATGCAGATCCCCAAGCTTGACAAGATCGTTGTCAACGTGGGCGCAGGTGAAGCAAGAGAAAATCCCAAGGTAATTGACGCAATCTGCAAGGATCTGGCCGCTATCACAGGTCAGAAGCCCCTTGTTTGCCACGCAAGAAAGTCAGTTGCTAACTTCAAGCTCAGAGAAGGCATGCCCATCGGCGTTAAGGTTACCCTTCGCGGCGAGAGAATGTACGAGTTCCTCGACAGATTCTTCAACGTTGCCCTTCCCCGCGTAAGAGACTTCAGAGGTATCAACCCCAACTCTTTCGACGGCAGAGGCAACTACAACATGGGTCTTAAAGAGCAGCTCATCTTCCCCGAGATCGACTATGACAAGATTGACAAGGTTCGCGGCATGGACATCTGCTTTGTTACCACCGCGAAAACAGACGAAGAGGCCCGTGAGCTCCTGACTCTTATGGGCGCACCGTTTTCAAAGTAAGGAGGGATTGTTGTGGCTAAGACAGCTATGAAAGTTAAGCAGCAGAGAAAGCAAAAGTTCTCAACAAGAGAGTACTCAAGATGTAACATCTGCGGTAGACCACACGCCTACCTCCGCAAGTATGGTATTTGTCGTATTTGCTTCCGTGAGCTCGCTTACAAGGGCGAAATCCCGGGCGTAAAGAAAGCAAGCTGGTAAGCAAGGAGGAAAAAGGTAATGCAGATTACAGATACAATCGCTGATTTGCTGACAAGAATCAGAAACGCAAACTCGGCGAAACACGATTCTGTTGAAATCCCCGCTTCAAACCTGAAGAAATCCATTTGTCAGATTCTTGCTGACGAGGGATACATCAAGGGATTCAACGTTATTGAGGACGGCAAGCAGGGCATCATCAAGGTTACTCTTAAGTACCTTGAGGGCAAGACCCCCGTTATTACAGGTCTGCGCCGCGTTTCCAAGCCCGGCCTGCGTATTTACAGCAATGCAGAGGATATGCCCAAGGTAATGAAGGGCCTCGGCGTAGCGATCATCTCAACCTCAAAGGGTGTTATGACTGACCGCGACGCAAGAGCTCAGCATATCGGCGGCGAAGTTCTCGCTTACATCTGGTAAGGAGGTGCGACAATGTCTCGAATTGGAAGAAAACCGATAAATATTCCCGCCGGCGTCGACGTTAAGGTCGAAAACGGCGTTGTAACCGTCAAGGGACCCAAGGGCGAGCTTACCTACAAGTACAACCCCGCCATGACGGTTGAAGTCAAAGGCGCAGAGATCGAAGTCTCCCGTCCCGATGACAAGAAAGAGAACCGCTCGCTCCACGGCCTGACAAGAACGCTCATCAACAACATGGTTGTAGGCGTTACCGAGGGCTACAAAAAGGAGCTTGACGTAAACGGCGTTGGTTACCGTGTTCAGAAGCAGGGCAACAAGGCTGTTATGAACCTGGGCTACTCGCATCAGGTAATCGTTGAGGAAACCGAGGACATCAAAATCGAAGTCCCCAACCCCAACAAAATCGTTATTATCGGCATTGATAAGCAAAAGGTTGGTCAGTTTGCTGCCGAAGTCAGAGAAAAACGTCCGCCCGAGCCTTATAAGGGTAAAGGTATTAAGTACGTTGACGAATATATCCGCCGCAAGGAAGGCAAAGCCGGTAAGGGTAAATAATTAAGGAGTGATTCAGCATGGTAAGCAGACCTGATACAAAAAAGGCACGCGCAAAACGCCATAAGAGAGTCCGCAGCAAAATCAGCGGTACAGCTCAGTGCCCCCGTTTGTGCGTATTCCGCTCCACCAACAACATCTACGCTCAGCTTATTGATGACGTAGCCGGTGTTACTCTTGCCCAGGCTTCAAGCCTTGACAAGACCATCACAGGTAATGGCGGAAATAAAGAGGCAGCAAGAGCTGTCGGCAAGCTCATCGCAGAGCGTGCAAAGGAAAAGAACATCACAGATGTTGTTTTCGACAGAGGCGGTAACATTTATCACGGCCGTGTTAAGGAATTGGCCGAAGGCGCTCGCGAGGGCGGCCTCAATTTCTAAGGAACAGGAGGAAAAAACTTTGGCTAATAAAGTAGAAGCAACAGGCGAGTTAAAAGAAAGAGTTGTTACCATTAACCGCGTATCAAAGACGGTTAAGGGCGGCCGTATCTTCAAATTTGCGGCTCTTGTTGTTGTCGGCGACGGCAACGGCACCGTAGGTTTCGGTATCGGCAAGGCAGGCGAGGTTCCCGACGCTATCCGCAAGGGTATCGAGGACGCCAAGAAGAACCTTATGAAGGTTTCTCTCAGAGGAACAACAATCCCTCATGAGATCATCGGCGAATTCGGCGCAGGCAGAGTTCTTATGAAGCCCGCCGCTCCCGGTACCGGCGTTATCGCGGGCGGTCCCGTCCGTGCGGTTGTTGAGGCTGTAGGCATCAAGGATATCCGTACAAAGGCGCTCCGTTCCAACAACCCCTGCAACGTTGTCCGCGCAACACTTCAAGGCCTTAAGGCGCTCAGAACCGCCGAAGAGGTTGCGGCTGTTCGCGGCAAATCCGTAAAGGAAATTCTGTAATAGGGAGGCTGCACATATGACAATCAAATTAGTAAAGAGCCTTATCGGCTCCAAAAAGGATCAGATTGCAACCGCCCACGCTTTAGGTCTGAAGAAAATCGGCGACACAACAACTCAGCCCGACAACCCCCAGACCAAGGGCAAGGTAGCAAAAATCATCCACCTCGTAGAGGTTAGTGAAGCGTAAGCAAGGAGGTGCGAACTAATGAAGTTACATGAACTTTCACCGGTTGAGGGCTCCAAAAAGAGCTCAAAGAGAATCGGCAGAGGTCACGGCTCAGGCTGGGGCAAAACCTCCGGCAAAGGCCAGAAGGGCCAGAAAGCCCGTTCGGGCGGCAGCATCCGTCCCGGCTTTGAGGGCGGTCAGATGCCTTTACAGCGCCGTCTTCCCAAAAGAGGTTTCAACAACATCTTTGCTAAAAACGTCGTTGCTATTAACCTCAGCACATTAAACAGAAAGTTTAACGACGGCGACACCGTTGACGTAGAGGCTCTGAGAGCGGCAGGCGTTGTTAAAAACAGCTTTGACGCAGTAAAGGTTCTCGGCAACGGTAAACTTGAGAAAAACCTCACTGTTAAGGTTTCTGCTTTTTCCGAGTCAGCTAAAGCCGCTATTGAGGCTGCGGGCGGAAAGGCAGAGGTGATCTAAGTTGTTTAAAACAATCCGCAATGCGTGGATGATCCCGGATCTTCGCAAGAAGCTCCTGTTCACGCTGTTAATCATCATCGTGTTCAGAATCGGTTCGGTTATCCCCGTTCCGTTCATCGACACCCAGGCGCTGCAGAACGCTATGGAGCACACCGTAAACTCCGGCGAAAGCAGCAACATGATCGGTTATCTGGACACAATTTCGGGCGGCGCTTTTTCTAACGCCACCATTTTCGCTATGGGTATCACCCCTTACATCAACAGCTCAATTATCATCCAGCTTCTCTGCGTAGCTATCCCCGCTCTGGAAAGACTTTCCAAAGAGGGCGAGGCAGGCAGAAAGAAGATCGGCGCTATAACCCGTTATGTAACGGTTGCGCTGGGACTGATACAGGGTACCGCTTACTTCTTCTATCTGAAGAATTCCGGCATTACAAGCTACAATTCCGGCTTTGAGATCATCTTCACCGCAATTGTAATCGTTCTTGTATTCACCGCGGGTACCGCGCTGATGATGTGGCTCGGCGAGCAAATCAACAAATACGGCGTAGGCAACGGTATTTCCATTCTGTTGTTCGCGGGTATCATCGCAAGACTTCCCAAGACCGTTTACTACATTTCAGAGTACTGGAAGCAGGCACTCGGTACAGGCGAAGCGGGCGAGGCTAACCCCATCAAGTTCGTATGGATTATTCTCTGGGTTGTTCTGTTCCTCGGTGTTGTATGGCTCATCACCTTTATGCAGGACAGCGAAAGAAGAATCCCCATCCAATACGCAAAGCGTGTAGTCGGCAGAAAGATGTACGGTGGTCAGTCAAGCCACCTTCCCATCAAGGTTGCGCTCGGCGGCGTACTTCCCATCATCTTCGCCAGCTCCATTCTTTCGATCCCGGGTACAATCAACCTGTTTGTAGGCGCTAAGGAAGGCTTCTGGAAAGGCTTTGCTGACGCGTTTAGTCAGAGCAGCTGGCTGTACATCGGATTATACTTCATTCTTATTTTGATGTTTGCTTATTTCTACACTACCATTCAGTACAACCCCATCGAAATGGCAAACAACCTCAAATCAAACAACGGTACGGTTCCCGGCATTCGTCCGGGCGCGCCCACTGCGGCTTACATCAAGAAGATTCTCTCCAGAATCACCCTCATCGGCGCGCTGTTCCTTTCGGTAATCGCGATTTTCCCGCTCGTTTACTGCAAGCTGACAGACCTCGCACTGCTTTCACTCAGCGGCACATCCATCATCATTATCGTAGGCGTTGCGCTTGAGACCGTTAAGCAGCTTGAAAGCCAGATGATGATGCGTCATTACAAAGGTTTTCTTGACTAATTGAAAAAAATGAGGTATAATATTATGAACATTATCATGTTAGGTGCTCCCGGAAAAACGGCACTGAAATGGGTCTTAAGGCTAAATCCTACATGGACGACGGCAAGCTTGTTCCCGACGAAGTGGTTATCGGCATCGTAAAGGAAAGACTTTCAGCCGACGACTGCAAAAACGGCTTCATTCTTGACGGCTTCCCCAGAACCATTCCTCAGGCCGAGGCTCTGGATACCATGGGCGTTGACATCCAGTACGTCATCAACATCGACGTGCCCGACGAGGTCATCACCAAGCGTATGTCCGGACGCCGTGTTTGCCAGGATTGCGGCAGACCTTATCACACCGAGAGCTTAAAGCCTCAGGTTGATGGTGTTTGCGACGATTGCGGCGGCACCCTTGTTCAGCGTAAGGACGACCACCCCGACACCGTGCTTGCTCGTCTTGCTGTGTATCACAAAGAGACCGAGCCCCTTGCCAACTACTATGACAAGCAGGGTAAGCTTGTCAACGTTAAAGGTCAGGACACTGTAGAAGCTACTACAGAGGCTGTACTCAAGGCGATCGAGGCGTAAGCATGGTATCAATCAAAACAGCACGGGAACTTTCACTTATGAAAGACGCCTGCAGAATTTCCGCTGAGGCGCTGCGTGCTGCGGGAGAGGCTGTAAAGCCCGGTATCTCCACCTATGAAATTGATACAATTGTCCGTAAGTATATCGAGAAACAGGGCGCCAAGCCCTCGTTTCTCGGTTACGGCGGCTTTCCCGCAAGCGCATGCATTTCCGTAAACAGTGTGGTTATCCATGGCATACCCGCAAAAACCGCCGTTCTTAAGGAGGGCGACATAGTAAGCATTGACGTAGGCGCTTACTACAGGGGATTTCACGGCGACAACGCCTATACATTTCCCTGCGGCAAGATAAGCGAAAACGCTCAAAGGCTGCTAAACGCCACCAAAGAAAGCCTGTATGAGGGAATTAAACAGGCGCAGGCGCAAAACCGCATCGGCGATATCGGCAGCGCGGTTCAGGAGTATGTCGAAGCTCGCAGTTACTCGGTGGTACGGAATTATACGGGCCACGGCGTAGGTGCGAAACTGCACGAAGACCCAAGCGTACCAAACTACGGTACACGCGGCAGAGGCTTTAAGCTTTTGCCGGGAATGACAATTGCCATCGAACCCATGGTTAACGAGGGCACACATTACACCCGTGTTCTGGGCGACAAATGGACGGTCGTCACTCTTGACGGCAAGCTCTCGGCCCATTTTGAACACACAGTCGCAATCACTCCCGACGGTCCGAGGATTCTGACCTTATGTGAGTAAAGGAAGTATTTATGACCATACAAAAGGGCAGCGTCGTAAGGGCGCTCGCGGGACGTGACAAGGACGGATTTTTTGTTGTGCTCGGCGTTGAGGGTTCCTACGCGCTTATAGCAGACGGAAAAAGGCGGCGGATTCAGTCTCCCAAGCGGAAAAAACTGATACATCTGGCGCCGACTAACACTGTTTATCAGGGTTCGATAGAAACCAATCCGCAATTAAGAAAAGCATTACGCGAATTTAACGGAGGTTAAGCTTATGTCCAAACAGGATGTCATTGAAGTAGAAGGTATCGTACGCGAGGCTCTGCCAAACGCCCAGTTTAAGGTAGAGCTGCAAAACGGTCACGTGATTTTAGCTGTTATTTCAGGCAAGCTGAGAATGAATTTCATACGCATTTTGCCGGGCGACAAGGTCACCGTGGAGATGTCTCCGTATGACCTGACAAGAGGAAGAATTACTTGGCGTTCCAAATAAGAAGCGCCGAGGTCCGGAGCTATCTGTTGAATAGCAGAGGACAACGAGGCGTGACACAAAAGCGCCGAACAACACAACACCATTTTGAAGAAAGGAATGATTATAAGTGAAAGTCAGACCTTCAGTAAAGAAAATGTGCGACAAGTGCAAGGTAATCAAGAGAAAGGGTAAGATCCTTGTTATCTGCGATAACCCCAAGCATAAGCAGCGCCAGGGCTAAGCGTCGCGCAAACAATTTCAGGTTGTGACATAGTTCAGGTTGATTAATAACCGCTAATCACTAACCGCTACTAAAAAATAACTTAATTCTATATGGAGGTGCAACTGAATGGCTCGTATAGCAGGTGTTGACCTGCCGAGAGATAAAAGAGTTGAAATCGGTTTAACTTACATTTTCGGTATCGGCAGAAAAACTGCAACAGACATTATTGCTGCAACAGGTGTAAATCCTGACACTCGTGTCAGAGATTTAACAGAAGAAGACGTATCAAAGCTTAGAGAGTACATCGAGCATCACTGCCGCGTAGAGGGTGACCTCCGCCGCGACATCGCTTATGATATCAAGAGACTTATCGATATTGGCTGTTACCGTGGCGTTCGTCACAGAAAGGGACTTCCCGTAAGAGGTCAGCGTTCAAAAACCAACGCTCGTACCCGCAAAGGTCCCCGTAAAACTATGGCCAATAAGAAGAAATAAGGAGGCACGGTATTATGGCAGCACCCAAAGGTGGTAAAAAAGTAATTCGCCGTCGTCGTGAGCGTAAGCACATCGAAAGAGGCGCGGCGCATATCCAGTCAACATTTAACAACACAATTGTCACTATTTCCGATACACAGGGCAACGCTGTATCCTGGGCAAGCGCAGGCGAGCTGGGATTCAGAGGAAGCAAAAAGTCTACTCCCTTTGCCGCTCAGTCAGCAGCTGAAACAGCAGCTAAGGCAGCAATGGAGCACGGCATGAAGTACGTTGAAGTGTACGTTAAGGGACCGGGACAGGGCAGAGAGGCCGCAATCAGAGCATTGCAGACCGCAGGCCTTGAGGTAACAATGATCAAAGACGTTACTCCCATTCCTCACAACGGCTGCCGTCCTCCCAAGAGAAGACGCGTGTAGTAATTAAGAAGGAGGAAATTTTACATGGCAAAGAATATGCAGCCAATCGCAAAGCGTTGCAGAGCGCTTGGCATTTCTCCCGCTGTAATGGGTTACAGCAAAAAGACCTCAAACAGAAACCCCGGCGGCAAAATGAGAAGAAAAAAGAGCGAATACAGCATGCAGCTTACCGAGAAGCAGAAGGTAAAGTTTATTTACGGTATTCTTGAAAAGCAGTTCCGCGCTTACTATGAGAAGGCGGAAAAGGCTGAGGGCAAAACAGGTGAGGCTCTGCTTTCAATCGTTGAGCGCAGACTTGACAACGTAATCTATCGTCTCGGTCTTGCGGCTACAAGAAGAGAGGCAAGACAGCTTGTAAACCACGCTCACTTTACCGTGAACGGCAAAAAGGTAAACATTCCTTCATACCTTGTAAAGGTCGGCGACGTTATCGCCGTTAAGGAAGCAAGCCGTTCCACAACAAGATTCAAGGCTATCGCAGAGGGTGAGAACGCTTCAATGGTAACTCCCAAGTGGCTTGAGAAGGACGCAAACCTCCTCGGCGGCAAGGTAGTTGCAAATCCCCAGAGGGACGATATCGACTATCCCGTTGAAGAGCACCTCATCGTCGAGTTGTACTCCAAGTAATCTATTATATCTTTTTTCACAGGATTACAAACACATACCCGCCATATTAACGGCGGCATAATGTAAGAGGAGGATTCGCGAATGATTGAAATTGAAAAGCCAAGAATTGAAACCGCAGAATTAACCGAGGACGGAAAGTACGGTAAGTTCGTTGTCGAGCCGCTTGAGCGCGGATTCGGCAACACTCTCGGCAACAGCCTTCGCAGAGTGCTGCTTTCCTCACTTGAAGGCTGTGCTGTCACATCAATTAAGATTGACGGCGTTCTTCACGAATTTTCAACTATTCCGGGCGTCAAGGAAGACGTTACCGAAATTGTGCTTAATATGAAAAGTCTTGTTGCCAAGCTGTTTGACGCAAGCCCCAAGGTTGTTGAAATCAATGCCGAGGGTCCCTGCGAGGTAACGGCTGCCGACATCAAGTGTGACAACGAGGTCGAAATCCTCAATCCCGAGCTTCACATCGCAACTTTGGGCGATGGAGCAAAGCTCAATATGGAAATCACAATTGACAAGGGCAGAGGCTACGTTCCCTCCGAGCGCAACAAGCAGCTCAGCGGCAACAACATCATCGGTGTTCTGCCGATTGACTCTATCTATACACCTGTGTTAAAGGTGAACTACACAGTTGACAATACCCGCGTAGGTCAGATTACCGACTTCGATAAGCTGACTCTCGACGTATGGACAAACGGCGTTATCAATGCGGAAGAGGCAGTTTCTCTTGCGGCTAAGGTTCTTACCGAGCACCTCAACCTCTTTGTCAACCTCTCCGACAAGGCTTCCTCAGCTGAGGTCATGGTCGAAAAGGACGACAAGGGCAAGGAGAAGATCCTTGAAATGACTATCGAGGATCTCGATCTTTCGGTTCGCTCGTTCAACTGCCTCAAGCGTGCGGGTATCAACACGGTTGAAGATTTGATTAACAGATCCGAGGAGGATATGATGAAGGTTCGCAACCTGGGCAGAAAGTCCCTTGAAGAGGTTGTTCAAAAGCTTAACTCTCTCGGTTTCAGTCTTCAGAAGGAAGACGAATAATTACTAAATCCCTTTAAATCTACGGTAAAGGAGTGAAAGAAATGCCAGGTACAAGAAAGCTGGGAAGAACTACCGCTCAGAGAACAGCAATGCTCCGCGCAATGGTTACTTTCCTTCTCGAAAACGGCAAAATCGAAACAACAAATACTCGTGCCAAGGAAGTTCAGGCTATGGCCGAGAAGATGATTACAACCGCTAAAACCGACTCCCTCCACAACAAACGCCTTGTTATGGCTTTTGTCACAAAAGAGGATGTTGTGTCCAAGCTTTTCTCGGAAATTGCTCCCAAGTACGCTGACCGCAATGGCGGCTACACAAGAGTTACCAAGATCGGCCCCCGCCGCGGCGACGGCGCTGAAATGGCCGTTATCGAGTTGGTTTAATCTGATATTTATTATTAAAGGCGCTCTGCTCCGGCAGGGCGCCTCTTTACTTGTTAGTGGATAGAATTTAGAGTTTAGAGTTAGAGAATTTAATTTTAGTAACTAAAATTTTGCTAATTTATGGTGAATTTGAAAAAAATTGCATAGTTGCATGCATTTTTTCCCCTTTTGGAAGTATTAGTGAAGGGGAGTGTTAAACTTGAAGAATAAAAACGCGGAGCAAAAGTTTTTTCAGATATATCTGGACACCGAGGACATTGTTAATCTGTTGTCCGACGAGGACAGAGGCAAGCTGTTCAGTCTGCTTTACCGCTTTGCTATTGACGGCGAAACGCCTGAAATTAATGATAATCCCGCGCTTGCAATAGCCTTTAAGATGTTCACGGCTCAAATTGCGCGCGATTTTGCTACTTATGAAAGAAAGGCAAATACAGCCCGCGAAAACGGAAAAAAAGGCGGAGCCCCAAAAGGTAACCGCAACGCAGTAAAACAACCTAAAACAACCAAAACAACCGAAATCGCTCAAGAAGAAGAAGAGGAAAAAGAAAAAGAAGAGGAAAAAGAAGAGGAAGAGGAAAGTATGTCAGCAAAAGATGACAGTTTCGCTGCCGACGACGTCACTGAAATCATTTCTCTTTTTGACAGGATATGCAGCGGTATTCCAAGGTCATCAAGCCCCGATACGCTGCAAAGGCGGATAATTCAGGCTAAGTCTGCCTTAAACGGTACCGGCTTTGAGGAGTATTTCAGGCGCGTAGCTATGTCCGATTTTCTGACAGGCAGAAGCGGCAAATGGAAGGGCTGTACGCTTGAATGGCTTTTAAAGCCCGACACCATAGCAAAGGTACTGGGCGGCTTTTACGAGGACAGAGGACTGCCCGAGCCGCCGCCTCATCCTCGGCGAAAGACCTCCTATGACATAACTGAGCTTGAAAAAATAGATACGCTGGACGGCTGGTAAGTGGTCGGCTGAGCCGACGGACAGTACGCGAATCATACGTTTGAAATTAACAAACCTTTTGTTCCCGCGAGAAATGACAAGCCGTTGCAGAAACGTATTTGTCATTGCAATTTTTCCAAAGGCGCGCTTCCTGCCGCGTGGCGGCAATTACCAAAATTTCCTCAGATACTTCTAATTACTTGACGGCATTGCCAAAAAACGGCGAAATGCTTTTTCAGCGCCCGATTATCCTTGACTTATTTCCTGCGATATAATAAAATAATAGTGTATGTGAGCAAAAAGGAGTTGAGAGAGTGGTATTTTCAAGCCTGGTATTTCTGTTTGCCTACCTGCCGATAACGCTGTTGATTTACTACATCGTGCCGCGCAAGGGACGAAATATCTTCCTGTTCTTCATCAATCTCTTGTTCTACGGCTGGGGCGAACCGCTGCTGGTGTTCCTCATGCTGTTCAACGTCATAATAAATTACATAGGCGGCTTCCTTGTTGACCGAAACAGGGGCAACCGCGCCTTGATGAAGCTGTTTTTGATTATTACCTGTGTTATCGACGTCGGCGTGCTGTGCGTGTTCAAGTACACGGATATGTTCATCGAGACGTACAACATGATAACCGGTGCAGGCCTTGCGCCCATGAACATCAGCCTGCCCGTGGGAATCAGCTTCTACACCTTCCAGACCATGAGCTACGTTATCGACGTTTACCGCGACGACGCGCCCGTGTCAAGGAACTTCTTTAACTTCGGTACCTATGTTGCGCTGTTCCCTCAGCTTATAGCGGGCCCTATCGTCCGTTACCGCGACGTTGCCGAGCAGCTTGTTCACCGCCGCGAGACCTTGGCGATGTTTACAAAGGGCGTCAAGCTGTTTTGCGTGGGACTTGCCAAAAAAGTCCTCATAGCCGACCAGATGGCCTCGCTTGTCAAGATTATCCTGGTTGCCGAGAACGAACAAACCCACCAAATGGTGATGGTAGAGGGCGGCGGAGTGCTTGGCGCGTGGGTAGGCATAATCGCCTTTTCGCTGCAGCTGTATTTTGATTTCTCGGGCTATTCCGACATGGCGTGCGGACTTGGCAACATGATGGGCTTTGAGTTCCTCAAAAACTTCAACTATCCTTACATTTCAAAGTCAATTACCGATTTCTGGCGGCGCTGGCATATCTCGCTGTCCACCTGGTTCAAAGAGTATGTTTACATTCCGCTGGGCGGCAACCGAAAGGGCGTAGCGCGTCAGATAGTTAACCTGATGATCGTCTGGGGACTTACGGGACTTTGGCACGGAGCGGCGTACAACTTCATTTTCTGGGGCTTGTATTTCGGTCTGCTGCTTATCCTCGAAAAGTTTGTGCTCAAGCGCTTTCTGGACAAGTTGCCGTCGTTTTTCCAGCACTTCTACGCTATTGTGCTTGTTATCTTCGGCTGGGGACTGTTTAAGTTTACCGACGTAAACCTGCTCGGCGAGTTCTTCTCAAACCTGTTCAATTTCAGCAGAGGGCTCGGCGACCGGAATACGATAAACACGATACTCAGTTACCTTCCGCTGCTTGCCGTGGCGTTCTTTGCGTGCACGCCGGTTGCGACAAAGGTATATAACCGCATAGCCGCAATGCGCTTTATCTGGGTTGCGGAGAGCTTGTTCTGTATGGGAGTATTGGTGCTCTGCACCGCTTCCCTCGTAAGGCAGGATTACAGCCCGTTCCTGTATTTCCGCTTTTAGCCGCCACGCGGCAGGAAGCGCGCCTTTGTAAAGAATGGTATAGCAAAAACGTTTCTGCAACGGCGCGTCATAACGCGGGAATAACGTTAACCTTTTTTACAAACGTCTGATTCGCGTACTGGGTCAAGCGTCACGCTTGCGCGTACTGGATCAAGCGTCACGCTTGCGCGTACTGAAGCGTCACGCTTGCGCGTACTGTCCGCCGCGTCACGCGACCACCAACTATTTATCACTAATCGGTGACTTATATGAAACATTATGCAGATGAAAAAAACAGCAAAAGCGAGCCCCGCTACAGCGCTAAATCCACGGGCGGCAAGCGTTATGCCACGCCCGAAAACAGGTCGCGCTATGAGGGCAAGCACAACCGCGACCGCTTTGAGAAAAAGCCCTCGGAGCTGAGAATAAAAAAACACGTGCAGAGCGACAGCGACGCTACGAAAATATATCCCGTCAAAAAGGCGGACGTCGCAAAGCTTGAAAAGAAAAGCGCTAAGCGCCCTCGCACCGATGTTCCCGCAACTCCTACGGCTCCCATGCCTAAGATGAAGCTGGGCTACGCGCCCGCGTTCCTGTTTGCGGGCTTTATTCTGGTGATGATGGGCTGGTTTATCTTCAACACCGTCAGCTACTTCTCAAACGGAACCCAAAACGAGTACAGCCCATCGGAAAAGCGTATCCTTGC
The DNA here is from genome assembly GCA_900316435.1 of uncultured Eubacteriales bacterium. GTDB lineage: Bacteria > Bacillota > Clostridia > Oscillospirales > Acutalibacteraceae > Ruminococcoides. Next base: position 37,803 of record ONCY01000001.1, read on the forward strand.
GGATTTTCCTAAGGTGTTAAGCGATGATTCCGACAGCAAAAGCTTCGGCGAGAACTTCGTCGACGGCTACAAAACCGTTGCGAGCGGCGAGTTCGGCAAGGGCTTTGAGACCTTCTTTGCCGACCATTTCCCCGACAGAAAGCTCTGGGTCGGCACCAATGCCTACGCAACACTTTTTGAAGGCAACAACGGCGCAAACGGCGTTTACTACTGCGGCGACGGCTACCTCATCAACAAGCCCGTGCCCGAGGACAACAAAATCAAGGACAACCTTGAAATGCTTACGGACTTTAAGTCCGACATCGGAAGCACTCCCATGACGGCTATGTTTGTGCCCTCAACGGGCTACATCGTATCGGACAAGCTGCCGCTTATCCACAACAGCTACAACGACGACAAGTACCTTGACGACATAAACTCAACCCTTAACGCCGCGAATATCGCCACGGTAGACCTGCGCGACAGCTTTAAGACCGCCTACAACAACGGCAATCAGCTCTACTACAAGACCGACCACCACTGGACAACTCGCGGTGCTTACACGGCGTATAAGCAGCTCTGCAATAAGCTTGGAATTGAGCCAACACCCGAGTCCGAGTTTAATATCGAAAAGTACGAGAACTTCTACGGCACAACCTACTCAAAGGGCGGATTCTGGTTCAATCAGCCAGACACGGTCGAGGTCTGGAACAACCCGAAAAACACCGAAGATAGCATAAGCGTGCTTATCCGCGACGGAAACAAGGAGAAGTCGCAGAATTCGATGTTCTTCTATGAGCACGATTCTGACGACGACAAGTACCCGATTTTCATTGACGGCAACCACGCCTATACCGAAATCACAAACAAAAACGCCAAAAACGGCACGATAATTGTCGTGAAGGACAGCTTCAGCCACTGCATGGCTCCGTTCCTCGCGGAGAATTACAAGAAGGTCATCCTTGTAGACATGCGCTACAATTCGCTCGACATCACCGCGCTTACTCAAAGAGAAAAGCCCGAGCAGGTGCTTGTGCTCTACGGCATTGACAACTTTGCCGAGGACACCGACTTAGGACACCTTTGGGGCTAACCGCCACGCGGCAGGAAACGCGCCTTTGCCGCCACGCGGCAGGAAACGCGCCTTTGCCGCCACGCGGCAGGAAGCGCGCCTTTGGAGAACATCTGCTGACAAATATGTTTCTGCAACGGCGCAATTGAACTCGCGAGAACAGAAGTTTTGATAATTGCAAACATCTGATTCGCGTCATGGGTCAAGCGTCACGCTTGCACTAATCACTAAAAAGGCAGACAGCGTGAAACATCGCTGCCTGCCATTATTGTTATACAGAATTAAATTGTATGTATCATCAAAAAGCTCTGCGGCTGAAGCTTTACCTTGCCTTCTTCAATAATAGCGTCGCCTATTTTATAAACAACGTCGCCGTCGCTGTCGGTCTCGATTTCCGCTTCTTTATCGAGCGGATTGAAGAACATCATCAGGCTGCCTCTGCGGTAGGCGAAGGGGATCTCGTCGTCCTTGTAAATGAACTCCAGCTCGCCGTTGCCGTGCAAATCGTCGTACTTATGCCTGAGCGCTATCATATCGGTAACAACGCGGTAAATGCTGTCTGGGTCTTCCTTCTGATTCTCAACGGTCGGGGCGTCGTCGCTCATATCAACCGGCAAATACGGGAAGTCGCTTGTTGAGAAGCCTAAATTCTTGCCCTCGCACCACTGCATGGGTGTGCGCGAGCCTGTTCTTGAAAAGCCGCCTTCCTTGCTGATTAGGTCAGCCTGGTAGCGCATTCCGAGCTCGTCGCCGTAATAGAGGAACGGCACGCCCGGCATGGTGAAGATAAACGCGTTTACAAGCTTAATAGCCTGCTTGTCCAGATAAGCGGTGACGCGCGGCATATCGTGATTGTTTGTCATAAAACTGATATAGCCGTTGTCCTTGGTGCGGTTGTATGCCGGCAGGTACTCCTCGGCAAAGCCCTTGAGGTCGCCCATGCCGTTTTTGTTGAATACCGCTAAATCGCCCCACTCGCCGAATCGGAACAGCCTGCTGTAGCCGTTGCCGTAGTGGTCGAGGTAGAAGTCCATATGGAAGCCCGCGTTGGTGATTGCGCGGTCGGGGTTGCACCACTCGCTTACCATAGCTGCCTCGGGGTACTCGGCATCGAGCATTTCTCTTACGCCGCGCCAGATTTTGGCTGTGGCGATTTTTTCATCGTCGTTTTTAACAAGCGAATCAGCCATATCAACGCGGAAGCCGTCGGCGCCCTTGTCAAGCCAGAAGCGCATTACCGCCTTGATAGCCTCGGCGGTGCGCAGACAGTCGGGATGGTCGCAGGGCAGCTGCCATTCGGGGTGGGTTATCTCGTAAAAGCCGTAGTTGAGCGCGGGCTGAGAGCTGAAATAGTTTACCATGTAGTTTCCGTTGCGCTCGCAGATTCCGCACATCATGCGGTATTCGGGCGGAGCGTCCCACACGGTTTTGGTAAAGATGTAGCGGTTTGAAAGCTCGCTTTCCTTGGCGCGCTTGGCAACCTGGAACCACGGGTGGGTGTCGGAGGTATGACCGGGTACCAAATCCAGCAGGATTTTGATATCCTTTTTGTGAGCCGCCTCAAAAAGCCTCACCAAATCGTCGTTTGTGCCGTAGCGCTCAGCCACCTTGTAGTAGTCGCGTACGTCGTAGCCCGCGTCCATAAAGGGCGAGTCGTAAACGGGATTCAGCCATATCGCGTTGCAGCCGAGCCCTTTAACATAGTCAAGCTTTTCGATTATTCCGTTGATGTCGCCGATTCCGTCGCCGTTGGAGTCGTAAAAGCTCTGCGGATAAATTTCATAAAATACTGCGTCATTGAGCCATTTTGGCATAAGGTACACACCCCTCTTTCTAAGATAATTTCAGTATAACATCTTGCTCTGAATTTGGCAATATATTTTCCAGTAAAAATCACTTGCAAATTTGCCTTTCGGGGCATAGTATGGTAGTAGCTGGTGGTTAGTTTTTAGAATTTAGTTTTATCAGTAACTCTGCTAATAACTGAAAACTCAAAAAGGGGTGTACGGGTGACAATCAACAGGCTTGACGAGCGGCGGGTGCTGGTGGTACTTGCCGACAGGGACATGAGCGACTTTGCGCTCGACTTTGCCGAAATGGGCATGGACAACGCGCACTCACGCCTTATTATAATGCGGCTGACGCGCCTTGCGTGCCAAAAAACAGGTATAGACACCCGCGGAAAACGTCTTAGCGTTGAGGCATTAGCGGTCGAAAAAGGCTGCTATCTTCTGGTAACGGTCAAGGTCAGACCACGCCGATACCGCTTGAAAAGCGGCGGAGGGCTTTGCTTTCGCTTTGAGGGCTGCTCCGAGTTCCTCGGTGCGGTTGAGGCGGCGTATAGGCGAGGCTTTATGTGCACAAAAAACGCCGCCTATCAGCGCGGCGGCGTGTATTTCTTGTTATTCGGTTATCCTGCTCTTCCGAAAGCCCTGCGCGGCTTGCTGTGCGAGTTCGGCACGCTCTCGGGAGGCGCCCTGAAATGCGCCCAGGTAAGGGAACACGCAAATGAGCTCTGCCCCCGAAAGGCGATTTCGGTTATTGGGGAGAAGATTGTTTAGCCGTTAGTGGTTAGTGATTAGCGGTTAGCTGTTCTTTAACAAAACTCCACACTGAAAAAATTATTTGTTTTTCAACAGCTTTTCCCATTCTTTAATAATGGCGCGGTCGGCGAAGTAGTCTATCCTCATCGCTTTCTGAACCCTTGCAAGGGTGGCGTTTGTGGTTTCTCTCGCCTTTTGTGTGCCTGCTAACAGGATGTCGTACACGGTTGCGATGTCCTTTTCCCATTTGGCGCGCTCGGCGCGGATGGGGCTTAAGGTCTCCTCAAGCACCTGAATAAGGAACTTTTTGCACTTGCCGTCGCCCAGTCCGCCGCGGCGGTAATGCTCCTTCATCTCGTCGAGGGTTTTGTACTCGGGCAGGTACTCGGCGAAGTGGTCGTCGGTGCAAAGCGCGTCAAGGTATGTAAACACAACGTTGCCCTCGGTGTGGCCGGGATCTTCAATTCTGAGGTGAGTGGGGTCGGTGAACATCTTGCCGTTGACCTGCTGCTTGACTGTCTTGGGCGTGTCGGAAAGGTAAATGCAGTTGCCAAGCGACTTGCTCATCTTAGCCTTGCCGTCAACTCCGGGCAGGCGGCGCTGGGTCTCGTTTTCGGGGATCATCGCCTTGGGAAGCACAAGCGTGTCGCCGTAAAGACGGTTGAATTTCTCAACGATCTCGCGTGTCTGCTCAATCATCGGGAGCTGATCCTCGCCTACGGGAACAACCGTAGCGTCAAACGCGGTGATGTCAGCCGCCTGAGAAACGGGATAAGCAAAGAAGCCCACGGGCAGACCTTCGTCGGCAAAGCCGCGCATCTGAATCTCGCTTTTAACGGTTGGGTTGCGCGCCAGACGCGCCGTAGTGACGAGGTTCATGTAGTAGAAGGTGAGCGCGTGAAGGGCGGGCAGCGCCGACTGAATGCAGATAGTTGTTTTTTCGGGGTCGAGGCCTACCGAGAGATAGTCGAGCACGACATTGATGATGTTGTCGCGGATTTTGGCGGGGTTGTCGGCGTTGTCGGTAAGCGCCTGGTCGTCGGCTATGAGTATGTTAATCTCGTCAAACTTGCCGGAGTTCTGAAGCTCTACGCGCCTTTTCAGCGAGCCTACATAATGACCGAGGTGCAGGCGTCCCGTAGGGCGGTCGCCGGTTAAGATGATTTGCTTTTGAGTTTCCATATTCCTGTCCTCCGTAATTATGAGTTGGCTAATTTTCCGAGAATCTTAATTCCCTTTTCAAGCTGCTCGTCGGTTGGGGTTGAAAAGTTGATTCTGAAGCTGTGGCATTCCTCGTTTTCGTCGGTGAGGAAGGCGTTGCCGGGCACCACGCAAACCTTGTTGAGCACCGCTTCCTTGCAGAACACGGGCATATCGACGTCCTTTGGCAGGTCGCACCAGATGAACAGACCGCCGTCGATTTTGTGGTAGGTGATTGCGGGCGCGCAGTATTTGTCGAGCAGATCCATGCAGAACTGCGCCTTTTTGGTGTAGATGTCGCGCAGCATTTGCAGGTGTGCGTTGAAGTCGTACTTGGTGATGAACTCGTCGCAGATCATCTGTGACCAGATGTTGGTGTGAACGTCGTTGCCCTGCTTGCAGACAACAAGCTTCTGGAAAATAGGCTTGGGAGCTATGGTATAAGCAACGCGGATACCGGGCGAGATCACCTTTGAGAACGAGCCCGCGTAAATTACGATTCCGTCCGTATCAAAGCTCTTGATGTTGGGCAGGTTTTCGCCGCTGTAGCGCAGATCGCCGTAGGGGTTGTCCTCGAGAATAAGCACGCCGTACTTTTTGGCGAGCTCGTAAACCTTTTTGCGCTTTTCAAGGCTCATTGTAACGCCCGAGGGATTCTGGAAGTTGGGGATAGTGTAAATAAACTTGGCGTTGGGGTTAGCCTTAAGCTTTTCCTCAAGCTCAACGGTGCTCATGCCGTCGGGCTCAACGGTAACGCCAACAAGCTTTCCGTTGTAGGCGCGGAAGGTGTTGAGCGAGCCGATGAATGACGGAGCCTCAACGATAACGACATCGCCCTCGTTAACAAGCGCCTTGGTGCACAGATCCATTATCTGCTGAGCGCCTGTTGTGATGAGGATATCGTCGTTGTCGCTGCCGGTGTTGTGCTCGCGCTTCATGTATTCGAGCATATGATTGCGCAGAGGGGTGTAGCCCTCGGTAACGCTGTACTGCAAAACGGAAATGGGGTTTTCGCTTAAAATTCGGGCGGAAATCTCCTGAACCGCCTCAACGGGAAAGGCGTCGGGCGAAGGATTGCCCGCCGAAAGCGAAACGACCGTAGGGTCGGCGGCGTATTTAAAGATCTCTCTTATTGCGCTGGGCTTAAGATTTGAAACTCTGTCGGAAAATTTGTACTCCATATTTATACCTCTGTTTCTTATTAATATATACCTTGTCTATTTTATCACGTTTAGGCGGTATAATCAAGAGAAAAATAAAGCGGAGCCTGCTAATTACGGCAGACTCCGATTTACTATCTGTAAATTCCCATTGTAACGGGCAGGTTGCTTTCGTTGTCGATAAGCAGGAAGATAAACGGCTTATCAAAGCAAATCGTTTCGTCGGTTTTGACGACGCCGCTTTTTTCTGCCTTGCTTTCTTCTTTTGCGTTGATTCCCGAGCGGCTGAGCTTAAACTCAGGCTCAACCTCGTACATTTCGCTGAGCGCCGCCGATGAGGTGTAGCTAAGCGCGGAAAGGCTCTTTTTGCCGCCGAACAGAGCTGCCGCTCCGCCTGATTTTACCGCGCCCGAAAGCGGCTTTGCCGCGCCGCTCTGCTCAATTGTGAATTCGGGGATAACGGCGGTCGCCTTTTTGGTTATGTCAAGGCTGTTTAGCAGGGCGCTAAGCTCCTTGCAGTCAAAGCCCTTTACATATTCGTCAAAGGCTTTCGGGTCTTTTGGGGCTGCAAGCACAAGCTTAAGCGGATTTTTGGCGGTGTATTTAACGATCCCCACCGACTTGTCCGTTTTAAGCGCGCTCTCGTTTGAAGTCAGGAAGGTCTTTTTCCTGTCGCCCGAGCTGCCCTTGAATACTCCCTCTGTTACGTCGGAATCGGAGTACAAATCAAGCCAGCCGTCCCTTATTTCGGATGCCGAAACCGTGCTCAGCTCGTCGCTCTTTGAAAACTTGATTTCGCTGTTGTCGGTGTAGTCGTCCAGATAGTCCCTGAGCTTGCTTTCGGCATTTTCGCCGTCGAGGTCGTAGCGGAAAACATCATAGCCGTAAAAGTTGCCGACGGTGCTTAAAAACGACGTTTTTACCTCAACGCTGTCGTCAACAAACATCGCACCGTCAAGCTTTACTTTTTCCCAATCCGCGCCGCCTGCTTTGCTTACGCTCTCCATTCTGCTCTTGAAGTAAGAGCAGCAGACGTTCAGCTCGTCGGGCGAGAGTGTTCCGCCGCCTATAGCCTTGGCAATATCGGAGCGGACGTCAAGTGACGCGGCGTTTGCAAGCATTGAAAGCTGCAAAACCGTTGAGGCAGGGGAGAAGGCGAAGCTCTTTTTACCTGAGCCTAAGCTGCTCAACAGCTTAAGTGAAAAATCAGCAGCCGAGTTTGCAAAGTCGTTGTAGCTCTCGGGCGGTTCAAGAGCGCCGTCCGAGTAGTTGTATGTGACCGAAATATCCTTGTCACGCGGGTATTTGGCGGAGATTTTCTCGCTGTCCGAAAAGCCGTCGGAGCTGCCGCATGCTGTCAGCGTAAGAACGCACAAAAGTGCGGCGATTGTTAAAGTCAGCGCCCGCTTCATTGCTTCGGTTCAGCGGCGGTCTGCTGCTCGTCGAGCTGACGCGCAAGTTTATACATATCCTCAGCCGCCTTGGGACGCGCCAAGCGAATGCAGTTTTCGCGCATTTCGCTGAGCCTTTCGGGCGACTGCAAAAGCTTTATAATCTCCTCGGCGCCCGTCTTTTTGTCAACCGAGATAGCCGCCTTCTGCTTAAGCAGGAAGTTTACGTTGTACTGCTCCTGACCGGGATAGGCGTTGTAAATAGCCATAGGAAGGTGGCAGGCGAGGCTTTCGGAAATGGTAAGTCCGCCGGGCTTTGTGACGATAAGGTCGGAAACGTGCATGTAGTCCTCAACGTTGTCAACAAAATAGAGCAGCTTGGTGCGGCTTGCGGCGTTTTCCTCCTCAACGGTTTCCTTTAGCTTTTCGTAGAGTTTTTCGTTTTTGCCCGTAATTACTATAAACTGCAGGCTGTCGTCGATTTCGGCAAGCTTTTTGTAGAACTTAAGCACGCCCGTTACGCCGAACGAGCCCGCCATAAGCAAAACGGTGGTCTTGTCGGGGTCAAGCCCTTCGCGGCGGCAGATTTCGTCCTTGACGCCGGGCTCCGAGAACTTTTCAAAGGTGGGTATTCCCAGCGGATAGATAATCGACTCGTCAACGTCGTACTCGTTGATAAGCTTTGGCGCCATCTGCGGCTCGGCGAGCACATACGCGTCAATGTTAGGCGCTATGTATGTGCGGTGCGCATCGTAGTCGGTGATCAGCGCGATAGCCTTTACATCCAAAAGCTTGCCGTGCTTTTTAAGGCGCGACACCATCGCCGTAATAAACGCGTGGCACATGATAATAACGTCGGGATTGTGCTTTTCAATTTCCTTAAGCAGCTTTTCAGACTGTGCGGAGTTTATCTTCATAGTCGCCTTGTAGGCAATGTTCCGGCGGTCGGTGACCTTGTAAAGCCCGCCGTAAAATTTCGGAGCCTTTTTTACCAAAAAGTAGTAGCCCTTAACCGCCGTGGTGTCGTACACCTTGCCTATAGCGCGAAGTCCGTCGACAACCGTAACCTCAGCCTCGGGATCCAAGCGGTGGATTGTGTCCTCCAATGCGGCAGCGGCGCGCTTGTGGCCGCCGCCCGTAGAGGCGGAAAATATTAATATTTTCATGCAGTATCGCTCCTGAAAAATAATTGTTATTTATTTTATTATACAGAAATCTGTCGGATTTTTCAACAGATAATTTTTTATAAATGCCCAGTTTGGTTGTTAGCGGTTAGAGTTGAATGTGAGTAATATGTGAAAAAACGCTTATAATATACAAAAATAAAATCAAAGTATTTTGCTAAATTTATGTTTTGCCTCTTTATTTTTACAAAAATATGTAGTAGAATAAGGTAAACAATAATCACATTTAAAATATATATCTATGCACTTAAAAGGCTATTATCCTATCAGATTGGGGTGGATTATGGAATACGGAAGGTATTACAGCGCCGCGGCGGATGACTATGTAGACATCTCGGGCGGCTCTTCAAACGGCTCGTCGGGCAGCTACGGCTACAACGATAACGGCGGCAACAGGAATAAAATCATTATCATCGTCTCAGCGGCGGCTGCGGTCGTTATTGCGGCGGCAGTTATTATTTTCTGCGTCGCTTTGATGAACAACGGAGGCGACAGCTCAGACTCGGCTCCAAAGGAGTTCGTGTTTGCCGAAAACACCAAGGTGTCGGGGCTCGATATCTCGGGCAAAACCCCCGCCCAGGCAAAAACTTATCTTGAACAGAACAAAAAGAGCTTTATTAAGCCCGTAAAGTTCACTGTTAAAATCGGCGATGAAACCGAAGTGCTTACGCAAAACGACTTTGAGTATGAATACAACATCAACGAGGTCGTTTCTCAGATAGAGGCGGACGAAAAGGCTGAAAAGTCCACCGCCGACGCTAAATACGAGGTTAAGGCGACTCCTACCGAAAAGTCGATTACGGACAAGTCCGCCGCAGTTTGCAAGGAGCATTACTCAGACCCCAAAAACGCTTATGTGTCTGAGTTTCACCCTTACTCCGATAACCGCTTTGATATCGAAGAAGCCAAAAACGGTATCAGCGTTGACAAGGACGACCTGAAAAAGCAGATTGACACCGCCTTTAAGAGCGGAAAAAGCGAGCAGACTATCAAAGCCCTTACCGAGGAGGTAAGCGCCGAGGTTACGGCGGACTTCCTTAAGAAGAACATTGTAAAGCTCTCCTCCTACGAAACCTACTCTACAAACACCGAAAACGCCACAAGCAATATGAGAGTGGCGCTCGCGGCTTGCAACGGCTCTATTATCGACCCCGAGGAGATTTGGTCGTTCAACGACTGTACGGGCGACTCAAACCTCGCGTCAAACGGCTATCTGCCCGCAAACGTTATTATCAACGGCAAAATCGAGCAGGGCAACGGCGGAGGTATCTGTCAGTCCAGCTCAACCATCTATAACGCGGCGATCCGCGCGGGGCTTAGCATTTACGAGCGCGCGCCCCACGAGTGGGCTTCGGTTTACGTTCCCACGGGACTTGACGCTACGATCGACTACCCAAACATCGACTTAAAGCTTGAGAACGTCTCGGATTATCAGGTGTTCCTTGAGTGCAAGCTTGTAAATTACACGCTCTATGCCTCGTTCTGGGGCGTAAAGAGCTCGGATTACGATGAAATCAAAGTCAGAAACGAGCTTGGCGATACAAAGGGCTCAAAGTACTATGTAAACGCCTACCGCGTATATTACAAGGACGGCAAAAAGATCGGCGAAAAGGAGCTTCCATCCTCGTATTACGACCTCAAAAACGGCAAGGTGTTCTATCCCGCCGACAATGACGCAGGCGCGGTTGACTCCGATGTGGACGACCTTACCGAGCCCGTAGTGATCCCTACCCAGCCTCAGACAAGCGCGCAGTCATCGGACGATGACACCCAAAGCTCGGTGCCCGAGACGACCGCCGAGGCGACTAAGCAGACAGAGGCTCAGACCGAAACTCACAACGGAGCCGAGCCGTAGCAAAATGAATAAAACAAAAGCCTTCGCTTATACTTATAGCGGAGGTTTTTTTATGGTTAAAAGAATGGGAGCGGGAACGCTCGTTTTTGAAAACATGCCGAAAATCAGAGGTTTTGCCTCGGTTGCGGGCAAAAAGGAAGCCGAGGGGCCGCTGAGAGCCCTGTTTGACAAGATAATTTACGACAGCCGCGGCGGCGCCGAAACCTATGAGGAGGCTGAAAGCCGTCTGCAGCAGGAGGCGGCGCTGCTCGCAATGGAAAAAAGCGGGCTGCACTCCGCGGATATAGATTATGTTTTCGCGGGCGATTTGCTCAATCAGTGCGTCGGCTCGTCGTTTGGCATGAAGGTGTACGGAATCCCCTTTCTGGGGCAGTACGGCGCGTGCTCAACAATGGCTCAGGCGCTCATTTCGGGCGCTGTATTTACCGAAAGCGGCGCGGCGAATAACGCGCTTTGCGTAACCTCGTCGCACTTCTGCGCGGCTGAGCGGCAGTACCGCTTTCCCATGGAGTACGGCGAGGTTCGCACGCCAACGGCGCAGTGGACGGTTACGGGCGCGGGCGCTTGCGTGCTCAGCCAAAACGAAGGCGCGGCAAAAATAAAAGCCGCCGCGGTCGGAAAAATTACGGACATGCAGATAACCGACTCAAACAACATGGGCGCGGCAATGGCGCCTGCAGCGGCAGATACGATCATGCGTTTTCTGCGCGATACGGGCGCGGATATTGCGGACTTTGACCGAGTTATTACGGGCGATTTGGGGCTCGTGGGCAGCGATATCCTGCACGAGCTGCTCTCAAAAGAGGGCGTGGATGTGTGCGGCAGACACAGCGACTGCGGCTTGCTTATTTTTGACAGAGAGGCTCAGGACGTTCACGCGGGCGGCTCGGGCTGCGGCTGCTGCGCCTCGGTTTTGTGCTCAAAGATTCTGCCCGATTTGCAGAGCGGCAGGCTGCGCAATATACTGTTCATCGCCACGGGCGCGCTTCTCAGCGCTACGACCGCGCAGCAGGGTAAAAGCATTCCCTCAATAGCGCATTTGGTGAACATTACTGTGTGAGCGGCTTTAGATCAGCTGTTCCGTAAATGCAATGAATAGTGGCTGGATCAGTTGTTTGTTTCAGCCACAATACATATCTTGCTTGCGCCGTTCGGCTTTTTGGCTTGACATTGGCTGAAAAAAACAATATAATTATAGAAGATGTCAGAACTTACAAAACCGGAGGAGGTTTAAAATATGTTTGGAAAAAAGAAAAACGAGGCTGTAGAAAAGCCCGCTGAAAAGCCTACTCCCGCTTATTTGCGCGAGGACTATTCCTATAAGGCAATCGGCGACGCGGTCATAAATTTAGACAATCTTGAAAGCGGTGTGCTTTATGAAATCAAGTGCAGTCAGTGTGAGATGAGCATTCGCTCGCAGGGACAGAATATCAAGAGCACCTATGAAATATTAAAAGAAAACGGCTGCATCGGCTGCGGCAACAAGGACTTGGTCATCAAGAAAGTCGATATGTCGGCGGCAAAGAAGGAAAAATAATACAGGAGTTGATGTGACATAGGCTATTTACCGCCATATTTTGATATCCCGAAATATTTATACATAGCCGCTGTGTTTATGTTCGTCGGGATACTGATTTTTGCCCGAAAGCTTGATTGGATTCGGCGGATAGGGCTGAGCTTTTTGCTTCCGTATCTGTTTCTGGTTTTCGCCGTGCGGTGCTTCTGCAATCTCCGACCGAGGAGTCAATTTTATAGTAGGACCATCTAAGTCCTACTATCAGTATCATACAAACTATTTCAAACTCAATAAGTCTTATCACCAGTTTCACTGCTTTTGAGTAACACATTTAAGATTATAGAATATAAAAGAATATATAAGTTAAAAATAAAAAAGGAGAGAAAAACCTTGACGGAAAGACAGACGGTTGCATTGATTATCCCATATTATGGGAATATCCCTGATTATTTTGATTTGTGGGCTGAATCTGCAGGTAAGAATTTGAATTTTGATTTTTTCCTTTTTTCGGATTTGGATTTTCAGGTTAGTCAGTATAAAAACATACATTTGATTAATCTGTCCTTTCCCAAACTTTGCAGTAAGTTTAAACAAGTACTGGGTAATGATATTATTCTGAATCAACCATATAAGCTTTGTGATTATAAACCTACATATGGTTTGGTGTTTTCGGAGTATATTAAGGATTACGATTTCTGGGGTTTTTGTGACATAGACTTGATATTTGGAAACATTGGACATTTTATTACATCTGAAGTGCTTTCAAAGTATAACAAAATACTTACGCAAGGTCACTTTTGCCTGATGAAAAACGATGATAAAATGAACAATTTGTTTATGGAAAAATATAAAAATGTTCGTGATTATCAAAGTGTTTTTCACACCAGAGATAGTTGTCATTTTGATGAGGGCGGAACGATTGCGTTTGCGGATGAATATGATACTTCAATAAAGTTGTTCTTTGATTGGATATATTTTGATGTAGACTATAATAGTTATCAAATATTTAGAGCTGAAAAAGAACTATGCTTTGTTTGGAATAACGGAAAATTGTTAGGATATAGTGATAACGAAGATGATGTACAAGAATATATGTATATTCATTTGCAAAAGCGAAAAATGTTTAGAAATTTTGAAGGAGTGAGAGATAGATATTATATTTTGCGAGATGAGTTTATTGCAGATGAAAATCTGGATGTATGTTCTTGCCTAAGTTTTCCGGTGGATTCGAGAAAAAAGAAGTCCTTTCAAAAAAGCATAAAAAGAAAACTGATTAAACTGAAAATTAGTGCTGTAAAAAAAGGACGAATAAAACAAATTATAATACGAAGGAAAAATCACTTTAGAATTGAAAGAAAGTATCCTGTAACAAAAGAGAATAGAGAAATAATATAAGACTTGAAATAATACGTTTTTATTATCAAGATTTGTTTTAACATAATCAAATCATTTAAAACTCTGCCAAAAAGGAAAACTGACACGGGAGGTGCAGTGACATAGGCTATTTACCGCCATATTTTGATATCCCGAAATATTTATACATAGCCGCTGTGCTTATGTTCGTCGGGATACTGATTTTTGCCCGAAAGCTTGATTGGATTCGGCGGATAGGGCTGAGCTTTTTGCTTCCGTATCTGTTTCTGGTCTTTGCCGTGACTGTGTTTCTGCGCTCTTCGGCTGATGGGTACAATCTGATATTAGAGCCTTTTAAGTCGTACAGGGAGTATTATACTAACGATTTTACATGGTTTCAAATCAGGGCGAATGTGCTGCTTTTTATGCCTATAGGCTTTTTCCTCCCTATGGTTCTAAAAAAGCCGTTTTTTATGCCGCTGATTGTGGGCGTGGGAGTATCGGTTACCATTGAGTTTTTGCAGCTTATCCTGCGCAGAGGAACGTGCGAAACCGACGACGTGATATCAAACTCAATCGGTCTGCTGATCGGCTTCGTGGTATTCTGGACTTTAAAAGCTGCCTTTTTGGCTTTAAAATACCTAATAATTTCATTACATAAAAACTATAAAGATAAACACAGAGGATAGTTCCTGAGGCACCGGTATTGCTTCGGGAGCTTTTTGTATATTGTGGTGTGCTGCGGGTGTTTTTTAAATTTCCTCTCGGACTTGACATTTTTCGTAAACATGGTATAATACAATAAGATGTATAATTATGGGCTTTTGCGCATTTTTTGAAGATAAAAGCGTTTTTATTGTTGATTTTTAACAAAAATATACGGTGGGTGTGGGTTATGTATAAAAACTTTTTCAAAAGAATAATTGACGTAACCTTATCGGTACTGGCGCTTATAGTTCTGTGCTGGCTGTACCTGATTATCGCCGTTATCATTAAGCTCACATCCCCGGGTCCCGTACTGTTTAAACAGGAAAGAATAGGAAAAGGCGGAAAGGTTTACAAAATCTATAAATTCCGCTCAATGAAGGTCAATTCCGAGAAAACAGGCTCGGGCGTATATTCCGGAAAGGGCGATCCGCGCGTCACAAAAATAGGCAAATTCATCCGCGCGACAAGTATCGACGAGCTTCCGCAGCTGTTCAACATTATCAAGGGCGATATGGCGCTTATCGGTCCCAGGCCGCCGCTTACATATCATCCGTGGAAGTGGGAGGAATACACCGACGAGCAAAAGCGCATGTTCGAAGTCAGACCCGGCATTACGGGCTGGGCGCAGACTCACGGCAGAAAGCACGTTGAGTGGCACAAGCGCATTGAGCTGAATGTGTGGTATGTCGATCACGTTTCGTTCGGCTTGGATTTCAAAATTTTCTGGGTAACCATATTTAAGATTTTTACAAACGCCGATAACGAGAACAAGGGCGAGACTGTAAAGAAATAAGGTGCGTTATGTCGATTAAACTGATGTACATCACAAATAAACCCGAGATCGCACAGATAGCGGAATCATCGGGAGTTGACAGAATATTTGTCGATATGGAATACATCGGCAAGGGCGAGCGCCAGGGCGGACTGGATTCGGTCAAAAACCACCATACCGTTGAGGACGTCCGTGTTTTGAAGCAGGCGGTCGAGAGTGCCGAGGTACTGGTGCGCATAAATCCGATGCATGAGGCTACCGATGAATACGGCTCCTCGCAGCAGGAGATCGACGACGTAATCCGCGCAGGTGCCGACATTATAATGCTGCCGTATATTACGAGTGCTCAGCAGGTGCGCGATTTCCTGCGCTTTGTCGGCGGCAGGGTAAAGACAATGCCGCTCATTGAAACTCCTCAGGCCGTTGAAGCCATAGACGAGATATTGGAGCTTGACGGCATTGATGAGATATATATAGGCTTAAATGATTTAAGCATAGGATATAAAAAAAAGTTTATGTTTGAGCTGCTTGCCGACGGTACGGTGGAAACGCTTTGCTTAAAATGCAAGCTTAAAGGTATCCCTTACGGCTTCGGCGGCGTCGCTTCGCTCGGAAAGGGAATGCTCCCAAGCGAATACGTTATCCGCGAGCACTACCGATTGGGTTCAACCTGCGCTATTCTGTCGCGCAGCTTCTGCAATGTTGATAAGGTTAGTCATATCGGAATAATAAGCTCGACGTTTATCGACGGCGTTAAGGCTATCCGCGAGTTAGAGGCTGAGTGCGAGAGAAGAATCAGCTATTTCAGACAGAACGAAAAAGAAGTTGCCAGGCGTGTTCGGCTTATTTGCGAGGGGTAATATGAATCTTTTGGTAACAGGCGCGTGGAGCGACGGAAAAAACCGCATATCCGAGTTTGAGGCTATGGGGCACTCCGCCAAATTCATGCAGTTTGAAAAAGACGAGTTGCCTTGTGCTTACGATTGGGTCGAGGGCGTAATTTGCAACGGCTTGTTCCTTTATCGCCCGATCGAAAGATTTACGAATTTAAAATATATACAACTGACCAGCGCGGGCTTTGACAGAGTTGATATGGACTATGTCAAGGCTCACAGTATTGAAATACACAATGCGCGCGGCGTGTACAGCGTTCCAATGGCGGAGTTCGCGCTCAGCGGCGTGCTGCAAATCTATAAACAGGCTGCGTTTTTCCGAGAGAACCAGCGCAATCATCTCTGGGAAAAGCATCGCGGACTGCTTGAACTCAGCGGCAAAAACGTTTTGATTGTCGGATGCGGCAGCGTCGGAAATGAATGCGCCAAGCGCTTCAATGCTTTTGAATGCAATGTAACGGGCATTGACCTGTACCTGAGAGAGGACAGCCTGTACGGCGAGATACTTCCGCTCAGCAAGCTTGACGAAGCGTTAAAGCAAGCGGATATTATTGTTCTGACACTGCCTTTGACAGAGCAGACAAAACACTTGATTGATGATAACAAGCTCAGCCTTCTCAAAGACGGCGCGGTGCCGGTCAACATCGCACGCGGCGCGGTTGTTGATACAGAAGCGCTGTTGAAGCATATAGACAGGCTCGGCGGCGCCGTCCTTGACGTTTTTGAGGAAGAGCCGCTTGATAAAAACAGTCCCTTGTGGGATAAACCAAACATCGTCCTTACTCCCCATAACAGCTTTGTCGGCGAGGGGAATGAGGAGAGGTTGAAAAGTATTGTTTTTGAACACCTGAAATAACGGGAGGATATATGGCTTATATCACTGCATTAGAAATGAAAAATGAACTGGATGTTAAAGCGGAATTTAGAGACAGATTATATTGCAGAGGTTTTTTAATTACAGACAAAAAGCAGGAGTGTCTGTCTGATTATCCTTTTTATGGTAATTGGAATGAAACGTTCTTTATGTCCAATGAAAAAAAGTATTATTTCTATACACATAAATATGTTGAGTTATTTAAATATGAAGATAATGGAAAATTATTCTTTTTGATTGGTCATGCCTATAATCCTTTCACAATGAAGCATTCGGAATATGACATTTTAGAGGACTTAGCAGTGTCATATATAAAGAGCGAAGAAGATTTTTGGAAAGCCGAAAGTGAATTAACAGGTGTATTCTGTTTGGGTATTCTTTTTGACGGGAAGCTTACAGTTACAACTGATTGCGCCGGAATGCAGTTGATATATCATGGTGCGATAAAGGAACACGTTTATTTTACTTCTCATAGTAAACTGGTTGCTGATTTCTGTGGCTTAGAACAGACGGAGTATATAAAAAAGCTTGTTTCTAATAGATTTTGGCATTATTGGGGAAGGTGGCTTCCTGGAGATTTGTCACCGTATGCTGAACTGAGCAGATTACAGCCGAACTGCAAAGCAGTTTATAATGGCAAGACCATCGAGGTATTAAGGTATTATCCTTTTTGCAAAATTGAAGAAACAACTACTGAAGAAGAATATAAGAAAACCATTGATGAATTGGGCAGAATTATGTCCAACAATATGGAATTAATTGCAAAAAAATGGCCGGATAAAAAAATATCCATTTCCGTTACAGGTGGCAGAGACAGCATGACAACCCTTGCCTGTACAAACGGAAATTATCATAAGTATTCGTACTTCAGTTATATCTCAAACGATGAGGAATCTGTGGATGCTTACGCGGCAAAAGATATTCTTAACTCTCTTGGATTAAAGCACGAGTTATATAAAATCCCCAATGAATGGGATGGCTATAAGGATATTGATTTGTTTAAGAAAATTTTGGAGTGTAATGCAGGATGTATTGGTAATAACAATCGAAATGATGTAATGAAGAGAATGTATTTTTGCGCCAATCCGCCTTGTGACATTGAAGTAAAGTCATGGGTTAATGAAATTGGAAGAGGTCGTTGTTATGACCGTTTTAACAAAAAGTTCTTTCCTCAAAAAACACACCCAAGTTATTGGAGAGCATTACACAAAGTCTATTTTCATCAGTTTGGATTGATGAAAGAGACCGATAAGGTTTTTAAGGATTACTTTGATAAATACTATAGCCATGATGAATTTGAAAAACTATTTTGGGTCGTATATTATCACTGGGAGTTTTCATGGGCTGGTGGTGAGGGGGTATCTTTGACCACTGAGCATAGAGTTTCATATGAAATAACTATTCCGTTTAATAACAGAAAATATCTTGAGTTAATGCTTACAGTTCCTTTGGCGAAAAGAAAAGTTGATTCTATTCCTCAGGACTTAATATTCGAAAATAATCATCAAATATCAGACACCCAGATTTGGGTAAAGGATGTTTCTCATACTAACACGAGGGCATGGATTGAGAGAATTCATCTGGAAATTTTTTCTCGCTTAAGATTTGTGAAGTATAAATAGGTTTATGATAGTAAGACGGAGTCAACAATGCAACGATTCTGATTAATGAACCAAGATTTGTTAATATACACAATGATGTTCATAACGGATATTTTGCAGGAAAAAGAATAAAAGCGGAAAGAATGTATTATAAGTTCAGAAAAAGGATTAGCTTTGAAAAGCTTAGGTAAAGATAAGTGAAATTCGTATTAATTTCTCCGAAAAACAGAACAGTATACAATTTCCGCGGTGATCTCATCAAGGAGATAAAGGCAAAGGGCTATGAGGTTATCGTCACGGGCCCCGACAAGACGGACGTCAATAAAATCGAGGCGCTCGGCGTTCGGTTTGTTGAGATCCCCGTAAACAAAACCGGCACAAGCATTCGCGGAGATTTGAAATATTGCAGCGCGCTGACAAAGCTTTTGAAAGAAGAAAAACCCGACGTGACGCTCGGCTACACTATAAAGCCGGTTGTGTACGGCGCTATCGCCGCAAAACGCGCAAAGGTGAAGAACATCAACAGCCTTGTTACGGGCGGCGGATATACCTTCATTGCGACCTCGCTCAAAGCCCGAGTTTTGGGAAAGATCGTTCGCACTTTGTACCGCATAGGCTTTAAAAAAGCGGACAACGTTATTTTCCAGAACCCCGACGACCTCAATGAGTTTTGCGAAAGAAAGCTTGTAAAAAGGGAAAAGTGCTCATATGTAAACGGCTCGGGCGTGAATCTTTCGCGCTTTGAAACAGCTCCGTTCCCAAGTGAGATATCTTTCTTTATGCTGTCCCGCTTTTTGAAAAGCAAGGGAGTTTGCGAGTATCTGGAAGCGGCTAAAATCGTCAAGAGCAAATACCCGAATGTCAAATTCGGCATTCTCGGAAAGTATGAAACGACAATGCAGGACGCGGTCGATATAGCTTACGCCGAAGAATTTATCAAAAACGGTATTGTCGAAAGATATGACGAGACCTCCGACGTGCGCCCTTATTACGCAAAAAGCAGCGTGTACGTCCTTCCCTCATACCGCGAGGGAACGCCACGTACGGTGCTGGAGGCTATGGCTATGGGCAGACCGGTTATTACAACCGATACCCAGGGCTGCCGTGAAACGGTTATCGACGGCAAAAACGGCTTTTTGGTGCCTATCAAAAACGCCGAAGCCGTTGCCGAGAAAATGATTTGGTTTATCAAACACCCCGAAATGATTGAGGCAATGGGAAACGAAAGTCTGAATTATGTCAGGGAAAAGTTTGATGTAAACATTGTAAACAGCAAAATGCTCGGCATTATGAATATTTGAGCATTTTCGGATAGGAGTATGAACGCATGGATCTTTATGAAAGATTGCTGAACAGAGAAGAAAAGCTCTCGCTTGTCGGTTTGGGCTATGTAGGTATGCCTATAGCGGTTGCCTTTGCAAAGAAAATCGACGTTGTGGGCTTTGACCTCAACGAAAAGAAAATCGAGCTTTACAAGAGCGGCGTTGACCCCACAAACGAGGTCGGCGACGAGGCTATCAAAAATACGACCGTCGACTTTACCGCCGATGAAACAAAGCTGAGAGAAGCTAAGTTCCATATCGTGGCGGTGCCGACTCCCGTAAACGACGACCATACTCCCGACCTGACTCCCGTTGAGGGCGCTTCCAAGATCCTCGGCAGAAACCTCACAAAGGGCAGCGTAGTTGTCTTTGAGTCAACCGTATATCCGGGCGTTACCGAGGACGTTTGCGTACCTATTCTTGAGCGCGAATCGGGATTGAAGTGCGGCGTTGATTTTAAAATCGGCTATTCTCCCGAGCGAATCAACCCCGGCGATAAGGTGCACAGGCTTGAAACCATCACTAAAATCGTTTCCGGCATGGACGAGGAAGCCATTGATGTTATTGCCAAGGTTTACGAGCTTGTTGTTGAGGCGGGCGTTCACCGCGCCGAGAGCATTAAGGTAGCGGAGGCCGCTAAGGTAATAGAGAACAGCCAGCGCGACATCAACATCGCGTTTATGAACGAGCTGTCAATTATCTTCAATAAAATGGGAATCGACACCAAGTCCGTGCTTGAAGCCGCGGGCACAAAGTGGAATTTCCTGAAATTCTATCCCGGTCTTGTCGGTGGCCACTGCATAGGCGTTGACCCGTACTACCTGACATATAAGGCGGAAATGCTCGGCTACCACAGCCAGATTATCCTTTCGGGCAGACGAATCAACGACGATATGGGCAAGTACGTTGCCGAAAACGTCGTTAAAAAGCTGATTGCGGCGGACAAGCCTGTAAAGAGCGCCAAGGTCGCTATTTTGGGCTTCACCTTCAAGGAGAACTGCCCCGACACCAGAAACACCAAAATCATCGACATCGTCAACGAGCTTAAGGAATACGGAATCACCCCCGTGATCGCCGACCCTGCCGCCGACGCCGATGAGGCAAAGCGGCTCTACGGCATTGAATTTGTTGATATGAGCACTGTAAAGAATATGGACGCTGTTGTCCTCGCCGTCGCGCACGACTGCTTCAAGGAGCTGTCGAAGAACGAAATCGACAATCTCTACGGCGACGGCAAAAAGATTTTGATCGATATTAAAGGTCTGCTTAATCGTTGCGAATACGAGAAAGCAGGGTATGTATATTGGAGACTATAATTCTAATTACAATGATGATTAGAAAGTGAGATTATGCATGGGAACGCTTTCAAAAAAAGTATTTCGTACAATTGATAATATTCCTGCCAAGGCTGCGAAAACAAAATTCAAAATAGGCGAGAATATTGCTATTGTAAAAAAGAGAAAAATATACAATAAGGTTAAATGGACTGCGGAACAGACAGCAGAATTTAATGATTATTGGAAAAAATGGGGCGGTGTAAAGCCCTACTGGCATAAACTTTATCAAAGCATAAACGGTGTTTTTAATGTAAAGTATTTTCCCGAAAAACTATATTCGACTAAGCTTGAGCCCATGCTGAACCCGTGGATTTACAGTAAGGTTTTCAGCGATAAAAACATGATTGATTTGTTCTGGGGTAATGTAGAAGGTGTTAATATTCCAAGAAGAATCTTATCAAAAATGAATACATCGTATTATGACGGAGAAGGAAACTATGTTTCTTTAAATAAAGCAGTTGAAATAGTTAATGATATCGGAAAATGTATTATTAAACCAACTGTTGATTCGTCATCAGGGCAGGGTGTAAAACTGCTGAACTTTGTAAATGGAGTTGACGAGCTGTCCGGAGAGAGTGCAAAAAGCTTAATTGAAAGAAGAAATGATAGCTTTGTTGTTCAGGAAATTGTTGAAAACAACAAGAATATCAGAGAAATACATCCTAATTCACTTAATACAATCAGAGTGATTACATATAAAGTTGAAGAAGAAATACATTGTGCCCCTTTAACGTTGAGAATCGGAGTTGGCGATTCTACAGTTGATAATATTCATGCGGGCGGATTGTGCGTCGGGATTAATAAAGACGGTACGTTGAAGAAAAAAGCTTATCAATTAGGGTGGGGAGATAGCAGTAGGTATTTCCTTAAACATCCGACATCCGGAATTGTTTTTAAGGATTATTATATCGGAAACATGCGCCAAGTGATAGATGCCGCAAAAAGACTACACGAAAAAGCGACTCAACTTGGTATTGTATCTTGGGACTTAACGATTAACAAGAATGAACAAGTTGTTTTGATTGAGGCTAATTGTTATGGACAAAGTGTTTGGTTCCCTCAAGTAATAAACGGACAATCACTGTTCGGAGATGACACTGAATACTTTTTAGAAAAAATAGCAAAAAATAAGTAAGGTAATGAATATGGGATATAATCATCTCAAATTTGATAAAAGCGCCGTGTTTTTAGTAACAGGCGGCGCGGGCTTTATCGGCTCAAACCTCTGCGAAGCGATTTTGAATATGGGCTACAGGGTGCGCTGTCTTGACGACCTTTCAACAGGCAAGAAGGCAAACGTCGACCTGTTCCTCCACAACGCGAATTATGAGTTCATCAAGGGTGATATCAAAGACTTGGACACCTGCATGAAAGCCTGCGAGGGCGTTGATTATGTCCTGAATCAGGCTGCGTGGGGTTCTGTTCCGAGAAGTATTGAAATGCCGCTGTTCTACTGTGCCAACAACATTCAGGGCACGCTGAATATGCTTGAAGCGGCAAGGCAAAACGGCGTTAAGAAATTTGTTTACGCTTCGTCTTCTTCGGTTTACGGCGACGAGCCGAACCTGCCGAAAAAAGAGGGCAGAGAAGGCAACTTGCTTTCTCCGTACGCGGTCAGCAAAAGAGCCGACGAGGAATGGGCAAAGCAGTACACAAAGCACTACGGGCTTGATACCTACGGACTGCGTTACTTCAACGTGTTCGGCAGACGTCAGGATCCGAACGGCGCGTACGCCGCGGTCATACCGAAATTCATTAAGCAATTACTCAGCGGCGAAACGCCGACCATTAACGGCGACGGCAGACAGAGCCGCGATTTTACATACATTGAAAACGTTATCGAGGCAAACTTAAAGGCGTGTCTTGCTCCGAGCGACGCGGCAGGCGAGGCGTTCAACGTCGCCTTTGGCGGCAGAGAATTTTTGCTCGATATCTACTACGGTCTGACAGAGGCTCTGGGCTTAAAGGTTGAACCAAACTTCGGCCCCGACCGCGCGGGCGACATAAAGCACTCAAACGCCGATATTTCAAAGGCAAAACAGCTCCTCGGCTACAACCCCGAATGGAGCTTTGAAAGAGGCATCAAGGCGGCTATCGAGTGGTATAGAGAGAATTTGTGAAAACATTATTTTGGGTTTTGAGGGCATTTGTATGAGTTTTACTATAAAGAAATTGTTTCCAAGAAAGTTAGCCCGTAAGATGATGGGTGGACTGTCCTTTTTGCCTGACAGCCTTTATTTAAAACTGTTCTATTTTGCTGCTACCGGAAAAACCCTTAATTTACGTAACCCAAAGCTATTCAGTGAAAAAGAGCAGTGGCTAAAACTACATGATATTCATCCCGAGTACAAAGACTTGGTTGATAAGATGACTGTCAATAAATATATTGATGAAATACTTGGAGAAGGGTACTGCTTTCAGACGCTTGGATATTGGGAACGGTTTGACGATATTGATTTTGATGACCTCCCGGATAGTTTTGTGTTAAAATGCAATCATGATTCGGGAAGCACAAAAGTCATTTCAGATAAAAATTCTTTATCTAAAAAAGATATCGATGATATGAAAAAGTTTTTTAACGCTCGGGTAAAAAAAGACTTTTATCATGCAGGCAGGGAATACCCTTACAAAGGAATTAAGCCGTATATTATGGCACAAAAGTACATGGCTGATAACGGTGAAATAAATGATTACAAGTTTTTTTGCTTTAATGGCGACCCAAAAATAATGTTCGTAGCAACAGATAGAAGCACAGATGTAAAATTTGATTTCTTTGATATGGATTTCAATCACTTAGATATAGTTAATATTCATCCCAATTCGGGGAAGATAATCAAGAAGCCCAAATGCTTTGATGAAATGAAGCAAATCGCGGCAAAACTGTCTAAAGGAATGAAATTTGTTCGAATTGATTTATATGAGATAAACGGAAAGGTTTACTTTGGCGAGTTTACATTTTTTCATGGAGGCGGATTCTGTTTGTTTTATCCGATTGAATGGGAAAGAAAACTTGGAGATATGATTTCGCTGAACGATAAAGTTTTGGACTGATAAAAATATACTGAGGACTTTGCAGGAAAAACGATCCTTTGAATATCAATTAAGTGATTGGAATGACGGTTATGATTCGAATATTACAGGTTGTTACAAATATGGGACGCGGTGGTATTGAAACCATGCTGATGAATTATTTCAGAAAAATTGACCGCAGCATTATTCAGTTTGATTTTCTTGTCCACAGGGATGGAAAAGGTGATTATGATGATGAGATTCTCAGTCTCGGAGGAAGAATCTATCATGTTCCGAGATATAATCCGTTCAGCCGCATATATAGAAATAGCGTAAGAATTTTTTTTGAAAAACATAAAGAGTATCAGATTGTACATTCTCACATAAATTCAATGAGCGGAATCGTGTTGCAGGAAGCGGCAAGAAGCGGTGTACCGATAAGGATTGCCCACAGCCACTGTGAAGGATTTGAGAAAAGCTTAAAAGTACCGATAAAAAAAATGTTCATTCCTCAAATTCCCAGGAATGCAACTCATTACATGGCATGCAGCGAAGCAGCAGGCAAGTTTTTGTTTGGAAATAATAAGCATTTTATTGTATTGCCAAATGCTATTGAGGCAAAAAAATTCAGATATAACGAATCGACCCGAAACGCAATGCGAAAAGAATTATCTATTCCTGATGACAATATAGTTCTTGGCCATGTAGGAAGGTTTTTGGGGCAGAAAAATCATGTATTTTTGATTGATATTTTTCAAGAAGTTGTAAAGAAGAAGAATGCAACGTTACTCTTAATAGGTGATGGGGAGTTAAAGCATGAAATAAAAAGGCGTGTGGAAGAGAAGCATCTTTCAGATAAAGTAATTTTTGCGGGTGTACGTTCTGATGTACCTGAACTGATGCAGGCTATGGATATTTTTGTTTTTCCGTCTTTATTTGAAGGGTTAGGAGTTGCTGCTGTTGAGGCTCAGGCAGCGGGATTGCCTACGGTTATCTCTGATTGTATTCCGTCTGAGGTAATAATTGCAAAGGAATTAGTATCGGCATTGAGCTTGAAGCAGTCTGCTGTAGAATGGGCGGAGCATATTATTTCCAAAGCCGGAACACAGAGAACAGATACCTCGCTTGAGATAATTAAGAATGGGTATGATGCTTCTGAAAACGTAAAATGGTTAACAGAGTATTATCAGGCAAGACTGTCTGAGATTTGAGGTTGTTTATGGCTGATACCGGCGTTTTACTTAGTATAGTAACCCCCGTATATAACAGAGCAGAATTGCTTAATAATTGTTTTCAGTCGTTATTTGCTCAAACCTGTTATGATTTTGAGTGGATCATTGTTGATGACGGCAGCACGGACAGCACACTGGAAGTTGCACGGTCGTTTAAGGCTGACTTCCCGATTAAAGTCATATCAAAGCCAAACGGCGGTAAACACACTGCGTTAAATGAATCTCATAAGCATATCAGCGGAAAGTACGTTTTGATACTTGACAGCGACGATACGCTGGTTCCGTCGGCGGCAGCGGATGTAATCAAGGGCTGGAAGAAATATGAGGATCAGGAAGAAATCGGTTTGATTGCTTTTTTACGGGGAACCGATGAATTTCATCCTCTGTGCAAGGCTTATGACGCGGATGAAGGCAAACCTGTAGATATTATCCGATACAGGCGCGAAAGCTTTGTAAGCGGCGACGCCTGCGAAGTTATAAGAACTGAGCTTTTTACAAAATACCCTTTCCCGGTGTTTGAGGGGGAAAAATTCGTCGCTGAAGGCGCTCTGTGGAATCGGGTAGGGCTTACACATAAATGCGTTTATATAAATAAAGTAATATATATATGCCACTACCTGGAAGGCGGATTGACTAAGTCGGGAAAGCCGATGAGGGTTCACAACCCTAACGGCGGAATGTATGTCGCCAATCTGGGAATGGTAAAAAAGAACTTCTTTAAGAGCCGCGTAAAAAACGGTTTGCTGTATACATGCTACGGCTTTTTTGCTAAGAAAAGCGTCGCAGAAATATTCAGACAGTGCCGTGCAAAGGCTTTGATGTGCTTTTGCCTGCCTTACGGATTTGCGATGTATCTGATTTGGAAAAAGAAGTATTATTGACAGCTGCCTCAATCAGGGGTGAATAATGAAAAAAGTACTTATTATTTGCGCCGGATTGCAATTCGGCGGGGTTGAAAGATTTGCCGCGAATACTATTAATTTCGCGCCGGCAGATGAGTTTCAATTCGATTATCTGATATTTGAAGGTCTCGGCGACGCGTTTGCGCCCGAGAAAATAGAAAAAGGCGGCAGAGTGATCACATTTCCTTCGCCGCAGCAAGGATATAAAAGCTATATAAAAAAGCTGGGCGATTTGATTGACGAGAATAATTATGATGTCGTTCACTCGCACACTCAGTTTAATTCGGGGCTCAACCTTTGGGTGGCAAAAAAGCACGGCGTGCCCGTGAGGATTGCTCATTCGCATACCACAGCCCATGAGAACAAGACGTCAAAAAAGCAGCTTGTTTATGAGAAGCTAATGCGGAAAATGATTGTGCGCAACGCTACCCACTGCTGTTCTTGCGGCGTTGAAGCCGGAAAGTGGATGTACGGCGACAAGCCGTTTACCGTGATATCAAACGGAATTGATACGGATTTGTTCGCTTATAACGAGTCAAACAGAGAGTCGGTAAGAGAAAAATACGGAATCAAAAAGGATTCTTTATTGATAGGTCATTCAGGAACTATCTCAAAGCTGAAGAATCAGGAACTGCTTATCAGACTTCTTCCCGAGATAAGAAAAAAGAGGAACACCGAGCTCTTTCTTTTAGGAACTTGCCCCAATCAGGAGGAACTACTGCGGCTTAAGGATCTCGCTTCAGAGCTTAAAGTTACGGATTCTGTGCACTTTGCCGGTGCGGTTATGAATGTCAACGAGCACTTATCCGCTTTTGATGTGTTCGCGTTTCCATCGCTCAGAGAAGGAACACCGTTAGCGCTTATTGAGGCTCAGGCAAACGGTCTGCCGTGCGTAATCAGCGATAATATCGCCTCGGACGCGGTTTTATCGGATTTGGTAACGCAGATCCCTCTAAGCGATGAAGAAGCGTGGATCAGCGATCTTTTAAAAGCAAAGAGAAATCAACCCGAAAAGTATGTTGATGTTATAAAAAAGTCAGGTTATGACGCGCGTGAGGCTTATCGAAAGCTATTTGAAATTTATAGAAGTTAACAAAGAATTGTTGGGAGATATACATTGAGTTTTAAAAAGAGTTTTGCCAAAATCATCTATAATGCGTTCGGAAAACACATGCCGCTTTCCGACAGCAATTACAGTTTTGGAAGCAAGAAAGTTCGCGCGTGGTGCGGCAGAAGGATACTGGCTGAGTGCGGCAAAAATGTTAATATAGAAACAGGTGCGCAATTTGCGGATGATGTAAGATTAGGAGATAATTCCGGCATCGGAGTTAACGCCACCATCTCCGCGGGAGCGACTATCGGAAATGATGTTATGATGGGGCCGGATTGTACTATTCTTACATCAAATCACGGTATGCTCGACAATGGGATTCCTATGTGGAAGCAGAAATCAAGTGAGACTCGCCCGGTTACAATTGGAAATAATTGCTGGATCGGCTCCCATGTTATTATTCTCCCCGGAGTAACGCTTGGCGACGGATGTGTTGTCGGAGCGGGTTCGGTTGTAACAAAGAGCTTCGGCGATAATTGTATAATTGCCGGCAATCCTGCAAGATTTATTAAATTCAGACCTAAACAATAACCATAATACTGATTTGAAAAATGATTAAAATTCTATTTTTTATTGATAAATTTGCATATAACGGATCTATCGGCGGAGCTGAAAAAGTGCTTATCGCATTGGTGAATCATATGGATCCGGAAAAATTTGATATTACGGTGCAAACGCTTTTCCCGGACGAGTATTCAAGCCTTTTGAACCCTAATATCAAATATAAGTATTGTTATTCTAAGAAAACTTCTTTAGCCTATAAGCTTTTCAGAGTTGAAGCTCAGCTCGGTCTGGTTTACGCTTTACATATCAAGGATGATTTTGATATTGAAGTTGCTTATCTTGAGAGCGAAACAACAAAGGTGATGGCTTCATCAACTAATAAGAAAGCGAAGAAAATAGCGTGGATTCACTGTGATTTTGACATTGCGGTTTCAGATAAAGAAGCATTTTATAAAAAGACCGTAAAACGGTATAAAAAATTTGACAAAATAGCTTGTGTTTCCGAGAAGTGCAGAGATAGTTTCATTTCTGTCTTTGGGGACGATCCAGAAGCGGTCGTAATACATAATACGATTGACGATAATGAAATACGTGAAAAATCGGAACAGTCATTACCGGAGAGTGTAAGCAAAAGAAAGTTTACATTTTGCACTGTGGGCAACATGACCCCGCCTAAAAATCATATCAGACTGTTAAGCGCAGCATATAGGTTGCATGAAGAAGGATATGATTTTGATTTGTGGATGGTCGGCGATGGCGAGCTAAGAGCTCAAATCGAAGCTAATATCGACGAGTATGATATGGGTGATTATGTAAAGCTTTGCGGCTTTCAGAAAAACCCTTATCCGTTTATGAAAGAGGCGGACTGGCTGGTTTGTTCATCAAACTTTGAAGGCTTCAGCACTTTTGTTTCGGAGGGGGTTATTCTGGGAAAGCCGATACTTACAACCGATTGCTCGGGTATGAAAGAGTTGCTTGGCGATTCGGAATACGGAATAATTGTCCCGAATGACGATGAAGAGTTTTATAAAGGCTTGAAAAAGGTTCTTTCTCTTAGTGAAGAACAGGTACAGAGTTATGCCGAGAAGAGCCATTTGCGCGGTAAGATGTTCAGCACGGATTATCTCGTTAAGAATACGGAAAGATTTTTGAACTTGATAATAATATAGAAAAAGGGAATTTTATTTTGATTTATCATTTATTGCTACTGATTTTAATAATGGTGATTACTCTTATTTATGAGTTTGGTAATCAAACACAACAGAATAAAAAAAACTGTGTTATTGTAGTTACGGTGGCATTAACCCTTTTTTCAGGTCTAAGAACATGGTGGTACGGTGATCTTATTCGATACTATACTTTAGGATATCGAGCCAGTATGTTTTCAAGTTGGCGTGATGTGTTATTTGGCGCAGGAAAGAATCACGGCTTAAACACATTTTTTAAGATTTCAACCAGTTTAGGGTTATCGTATGAAATCTGCCTTTTTTTAATCGCGGCTTTTATTGCGATAACCATTGGTGTGGCGGTATATAAATATTCGCCATCTCCTTATTGGAGCTATGTAATGTATATAACAATGGGTTTTTTTGAATTCACTTTAAGTGGACTAAAACAGACAGTTGCTATGGGCTTTTGCTTTATTGCCATCCATTATGTTTTCAGCAAAAAGAAATGGAAATTTGTGTTATTTGCTTTATTGGCAGCAGTTTTTCACGCACCGGCTGCTATTTTTTTATTAGCTTATCCGATAGCAAAACTGAATATTAATCGCAAATACTTTGTTTTATTAGCGGCTACTGTTGTCGCTGTATTTCTATTTAGGAATCAAATAGTTGGTTTCTTTGCGGAAGCATATTATGATAATAGTGATTCGTTTGCTTCCGGAAGCAAGCTTGTGGGTGGGCGAACTATTATGATGGTTTTTATTATCATTTTTGCTTCGTTTATGAGAACCCCAATGTATGGTGATAAGGTTTATTCTAACTTATTTAATATAATGGTATTTGCAGCCATAATACAGACATTCTCTATTTATGATAATAATTTTACCCGTTTAGCGGATTATTACTACGTATTTGTACTTTTGTTTTTTCCGTTTGTTATGGAAAGCGGAGAACATCAAGCTGTTGCGCAGCCGGAACGTGCTGCGTTAATAAAATACAATGCACTGCACTTTTATGTTTTAGCAGCGGTTTTTGTTTCCTTGTATTCACTGTACTATTATTACAGATATATTTCAGACTCCGGGATTGCTAATAACTTCAAATTCTGCTGGCAGATTAATGCGTATGAGTTGTATGGAAAATAGGAGAAATAATGCATGAAACTCAGTATTGTTATTCCGGTATATAACTGCAGAGAATACCTTTGCGAATGCGTTGACAGCATTTTGACGCAGAAGGCGGAGTTTGATTACGAAATTATCCTTATTGATGACGGTTCGCTTGACAGAAGTGGAGAGATATGTGACAGTTTGGCTCAAGAGAACGATTGCGTAAAATCATTTCACAAGAAAAATGGAGGAGCGGCGAGCGCCCGAAACCTTGGTATTGAGAAATCTGCAGGCGATTATTTGATGTTTATTGACGGAGATGATACCTTAGCCGATGGGGTGCTGAAGCATATTTCTGAAGTAATATCGGCAAATCGTTGCGATATGATTGTCTATGGAATGTCTCTTGACTACTATCGCAAAGGGAATTTGAGCAATAAGGTACTATTAAGCTGCCAATTTAACGGACTTAAACAAAAATCCGAGATGTTTTGTAATTTTAAAAGGTTTTTTGATAATAATGCCTTATCGAGCGCTTGTAATAAAGTTTTCCAGAGTGCGGTTATTGAAGAATGTAATTTGAGATTTGTTGAAGGAATGACGTTGTATGAGGATTTGAATTTTGTCATTAATTATCTCGCTCATTCCGACAAGATTTTCTTTATTCCTGAGCCGTACTACCATTACAGAATCGACGCCGACAGTCAGAATTTACATTCGAGAGTATCTAATATAGAAAAGTTACAGAGTAATCTTGAGTTGTTGCTAAGCTCTATGATTGCACTTAATCTTCAGACAGAAAGCGCTGAAATGCTAAACGTTGGCGCTGATTTATATGTTTTTTTGCTTGATTTGAATTTGTTATATTCAAGCGGAAAGATAAATGAACAGAAAGAAAGTGTTCAGGCGTACTGTAATTCCTCTGTTTTTGCAAAGGTTCTTGAAGCAGGAGCGTCTCTGCACCCTCGATATAAAGAACTAATAACACAGATTCGCTCCAATCAATTCAACGTTTTACAGAGAGAATACGGCAAGAGAAAGCTGAAATTAAAAGTGCGGAGAAAAATAAAAAGAATTATTCAGAAGGTAAGATAATAGCATGAAAAGCATTGCGTTAAAAGAAATGCAAAAAATTGAACTCGATTTATTGATTGAGCTTGACAGAGTGTGCAGCGAGAACGGATTGAGGTATTATATTGACGGCGGAACCTTACTGGGCGCGATGTGCTATGAGGGGTTTATTCCGTGGGATGACGATATTGACATTAAAATGCCACGCCCCGATTATGACAGATTGCTGAATATGGGGGATTTGTTTCCATCCCACGTTACGCTTGACGCACCTTCGAAAAATCATTGCGAGTATACAATGCTTAAGTTAGTGGATAACCGTACGCTATTAATTGAAGAAAACAAAGGAATAAAAAAAGAAACGGGAGTATATCTGGATGTTTTGCCTATGGATGCACATCCCTCCGATCCGGCTGAATGTGAGGAGCACATCAGAAAGTTGCAGAAATATAATTCGCTTTTTCATCATTCGCTTAAGCATTTCAAAGAGCTGAAAGAATCGAAGTCATTTGTCGGCAAAATTAAGGGCTTTATGTATGATGTGGTTTATAGTCCGTGGACAATATATCAAAAACTGACTCGTACGGCAAAGAGGTTTGACTATGACTCGGCGCAGGAAGTAGGTTTGCTTGTGGAAGGTAATCCGATTAAGGAGCGTTTTAAAAAAAGTTGGCTGGAGCCTGAAATCAGGATGGAATTTGAAGGATATATGATATCCGCGCCAAATAATTACAGAGAGCACCTTGCCATTTTTTATGGCGACCACGTGCTAAATCCCGAGTATTATCATAATCTACCGAGAATAGATTCAAATCATAATCATCAGGTTTATTGGAGAGAATGAGATGAGCTTTAACATAAAGCATATAAATCAATATCTTAATTGGATAAAAAATGACCGTAAGAATTATAAAGAAGATTGCAAGGTCAGTAAGACGTACGCAAAGCTAAACCGTAAGCTTAACCGTGCATTGCTCGTAAAAAATACCCGCAAAATCGAATCGGTTTCCTCGCAAAAGCACGAATACATTATTTTAAGACTTACTGAGATATGCAGCGATACGCTAAACAAATACAGAAACTTTCAGGTACCGGAAAATCTAAAAACACCCAATCACGAAATCAAGGTATGGAGTATGTGGTGGCAAGGAGAAGATTCTGCGGACAAGCTGTTCAGAATGTGCATTGACTCGGCAAGAAGACACACAGGCCATGAGGTAGTTACTCTTTCAAAGGATAATTACAGCAAGTATTTTACTATCCCCGATTTTATGTTGAAAAAGCAACAGGAAGGTAAAATTGCATTACAGCACATCTGTGACTATATGGTAATGGCAATTATGGCTGAGGAAGGCGGCTTGTTTACAGGCGCTACGGTTTGGTGGTCTCAGGATGTTGGCGATGATGTATTGCGTGCACCGTTCTTTGTCCCTAAGGCTGAATCAAAGAGCCAATATCATATGTCACGTTCCAGGTGGGTTGGTTACGTTATGGCAGGCAACAAGGAATTCCCGTTGTTTTCTTTTGTTCGTGACGCTTTGGAGGAATACTGGCGAAAGTGCGATATTGCCATTGACTATTTGATGATGGACTATCTCTTTGAGTTTGCGTACAGAACAATTCCTTGCGTAAAGGAAATGATTGATGAAAACCCTGATAATAACCTGCTGCGCAATGAATTGATTGACAGATTGAGCGAACCGTATGATGAAGAAACTTTCAAACGGTTTACGGAAGGAGATACTTTCCTTTACAAGCTTTCGTGGAAGTTTGGAAAAAAAGATGAAGTAACTGAAGACGGCAGACAGACTAACTACGGTCATATGCTTGAGGAATGTAATTTTTGATTGTGGGGATACACGAAAAATGTGTGATTATGATAAAGATAAACTGATTCATTTTCCTCAGCACGGAGATACCAGAGGTCACTTGGTAGTAATTGAAGGAATTAAGGATATTCCTTTTCAGATTGCGAGGATTTTTTATATTTACGGATCTGATTCTACTGTTGTCAGAGGACAGCATGCCAATAGAAAAAGCGAATTTGTTTTGGTAAATATATGCGGGACTTGTAAAGTTAAAACTAATGACGGAAAAGGAAACACAAAAGAATTTAATCTTGATAAACCGCATGAGGGGGTGTATATTCCCAAAATGGTTTGGAAGGATATGTATGATTTTTCAGATGATAGTATTTTACTTTGCCTGGCAAGTCAGCCATATGATGCGAAAGAGTATATAAGAGATTATGACCGATTCATTGATGAAGTGGGAAAAAAGTAATGATTAATTTCGTAGAATTGAAAAGAACATATGATTTATATGCGTGTGAATATGAAGAAGCTGTTTTAAAAGCAATGCGTTCAGGCTGGTATATCATGGGGAAAGAGTTGTCGGAATTCGAAAGGCAATTTGCTTCATATGTAGGTTCAAAGTATTGTATTGGGATAAATTCAGGTTTGGATGCGTTGATTTTGGCTGTACGTGCTTTAGGCATTAAAGCTGGCGATGAAGTTATTGTCCCATCTAATACATATATTGCAAGTGTTTTAGGAATTACCGAAAACGGAGCAACTCCTGTTTTTGTTGAACCCGACGAATACTTTGGTATTGACGCTGAAAAAATTGAATCTGCGATTACTGAAAAAACAAAGGCTATTTTGCCTGTTCATTTATACGGTCAGGCTTGTGATATGACTAAAATTTGCTCAATAGCCGGTAAGCATAATTTAATGGTTATTGAAGATTGTGCACAGTCTCACGGAGCTACTTATTGCGGAAAAATGACAGGTACATTTGGAGATATCGGATGTTTCAGTTTTTATCCTACCAAACCGCTTGGTGCTCTTGGAGATTCAGGTGCGATTGTGACAGATGATGAAAAAATTGCAAAAAAATTATTTGCGATGCGTAATTATGGCAGCTCAAAGAAGTATGTAAATAATATTGTTGGCGTCAATTCCAGATTAGATGAACTGCAGGCAGCGGCGCTTCAGGTTAGTTTGAAACATGTTGATGATGGTGTTGACTACAGGAACAGAATTGCGCGGAGATATTTGACAGAAATAAAGAATACAAGTGTTATTCTTCCTAAATGTAATCCGAATTCCCGTCACGTTTACCATGTGTTTGCTCTTTTGAGCAATAAACGCAATGAGTTACAGAAGCATTTATTTGATTGTGGTATCAGTTCTTTGATTCATTATCCTATTCCACCGCATTTGCAGAAATGCTATACATATCTTGGATATCATCAAGGCGACCTGCCAATTTGTGAAAAGTATGCCTCTTGTGAGCTTAGTTTACCGATTTACAACGGGATGCCGCATGAAGAGGTTAGTCTTGTGATTAACGCGGTTAACTCATTTAAGGGGTAATATATGAATCGGATCTATCTTAGAAAACTCAAGAGAAAAGATGCTCCGCTGATGCTTGAGTGGATGCAGGACCCATCTATTGCATGTTTTTTCCGTTTTGACGCGCAGAGCATGACAGTTGAGGATTGCGAAAAATTTATTGAAAGTATTGATGATGATTCCGGTTCAAAACACTACGCAATTGTAAATGAGGAAGATGAGTACCTTGGAACCATTAGTCTGAAAAACATAGATTATCAGAAGCAGGAAGCTGAGTATGCAATAAGCACCAGAAAAAAGGCACACGGGACAGGCGTTGCGATGTCAGCTACAAAGGCGGTTCTGAGAATAGCATTTGAAGAATTAAAGCTAAAGCGTGTCTACTTAAATGTACTAAAAGAAAACAGCAGGGCAAATGCATTTTATCGAAAAGTCGGATTTCAGTTTGACTATTGTGATGAAAATGCGTTTGAGATCAGAGGTAAAAAAAAGTCCCTAAACTGGTACTATTTCACTAATAATTGTTTTAAGTTATCAGATAAATAACAAATACCGTTTTTGTTTAGCGGGAGGTATTTATGGAAAGAAAATATGATGGTTTTGAATATGCTGTAAGTGTAGTAATATGCACCTATGGACAGGCAGAGTACTTACCTCGGCTTTTAGACAGCGTTGTAAATCAAAAAACAAATTTTAAGTTTGAAGTAATGGTTGATGACGATTGTTCTCCGGATAACACAAGAGAAATAATACTCGAATATCAAAAAAAGTATCCTGATATTATTTTCCCTTCGTTAAGGAATGAAAATGTCAGAGCAACAAAGAATCAATATATGATGTTGCGTCGCGCCAGAGGAAAGTACATTGCTACCGTTGATGGGGATGATTACTGGATCGATATGGACAAGCTTCAGTATCAGTATGATTTTATGGAGTCGCATCCTGAGTACATTTGTATGTACTGCAACTCAATGGTAATAACGAGTCTTGACGGAAAAGAAATGCATCCGCGCAGAGATATTTCCGAGCCGATGGTTTTTACATATAAAGATTGGATGAATTTTCACTTTTTTGACCGTATGCCCAATAGTGATGACACACTTTTTTGCAGAAACTTTTTTGCAACAGCTCCTGAGGAAGAAGTCGATATAATTTACAAGGCTCACGATATGGAACAGGATCAGACCTTAGCGTTGATTTTTTACGGAAAAGGGCCTGTTTATGTTGATCCGAGAATTGTATCTCATCACCGGTCAATCGTAGATTCGAGTAAAGAAAACTTTCAGTCTTTAGAAGCCAGAAATGATAATAAAGTCAAAATAGCATACAAGTACGCTTGCCAAGAGGATTACTGCGAAAAGTATCTTCACAGAAGATGTACTAAGTTTCTTAAAGTACGTGCGTGGGTTTTTGCAGAAGCTTTCTGGACAGCTAAGAAGTCTCATAAACAGGAAGATTGGGATAAAGCCAAAGCTATTTGGAAACAGAGAAAGAAGAAATGGCCGCTTGTTTGGTATACATTTGTATGGGGATGCGGAACGATTAAAAGAAAGATCAGCGGCGTACATAATTAATTGATTATAAACAATACATTAACTGAGTGTTATAAACTTATGTAAGTATGAAGGAGAATAAAAATGGCTATTCAAGTATTAAAACCTAAATTTCATGTAGACGAATGTCTGGAAGGTATCCGTGAGTGTCTGGAGAAAGGTTGGACAGGCATGGGATACAAAACTGTTGAGTTTGAAGAAGCTTGGAAGAAATACACCGGACATAAGTATGCCTATTATCTGAACTCAAATACGGTTGGTTTGCATCTCGCCGTTAAAATTTTAAAGATGAATAATGGATGGGCGGATGATGATGAAATTATCTCATCTCCTATCACATTTGTTTCCACTAATCTTGCAATTGAGTATGAAAACATGAAGCCGGTATTTGCTGATGTTGACGAGTATCTTTGCATTGATCCCGAAGATGTTGAAAGAAAAATTACTGATAAGACCAGAGCGGTTATTTTTGTCGGTTACGGTGGTAGAGTGGGTCAGCTTGATAAGGTGATTGATATTTGTAAAAGCCATAATCTTAAACTCATTCTTGATGCAGCTCATATGTCCGGCACGAAAGTTAAAGGCGTTTGTCCCGGAACATGGGAAGGGATCGACGTTGCGGTGTATTCTTTCCAGGCTGTAAAGAACCTTGCTACAGGCGATAGCGGTATGATTTGCTGGGCTGATGAAAAGTCAGCGGAAATGACAAGAATGTTGGCGTGGTGCGGTATAAATAAGGATACGTATGCACGTTCAAATCGAGGTACTTATGCTTGGAAATATGATGTTGATTATGTTGGATATAAGTACAACGGGAATGCCATTATGGCAGCAATTGGACTTACACAATTAAAGTATTTGGATGAAGAGAACGCACGTCGTCGTGAAATAGTTGATATGTACAACAAAGGGTTTAAGGATAATCCCTATATTCATATTATTCCTGCTCCTTACGCGGATGAATGTTCATATCATTTATATGAGCTCGTAGTTCCTGATAGAGAAGATTTATTGAAGAAGCTTTCTCAGGAAGGAATAAACTGCGGAGTGCATTATCGCGATAACACGGAGTACAGTATATTTGCGTTTGGTGAAGGTCAAGCGCCCAAAGCGAGAAAAATCAGTCAGAATCTTATCACAATGCCTCTGCATATGTGGTTGACAGATGATGATGTTAACAAAATAATACATTGCGTCAACATGTTTGTCAGCGGCAGGAAAGGATAATATATTTATGAGAATTTCGCTAAGACCGGTTACTTTAGATGACGGAGAAACAATTGTTAAGTGGAAAAACTCAAAAAATGTGATAAGCCATAGTTTTAATAAGAATAAGATAACCGTAGAATCAAATATAAAGTTTTATAAAGATAATATTGTTACAGGAAAATATAAGCAGTTTATTGTTGAACGACTGGATGAGGATTACGGTGCTTTTTCATATGATATTGCGACTGTATACCTCAAGGATATTGATAATTACAATAACAGATGTGAATTATGTGTTTTTACAAGTGACGACGGGGAATGGAACGATGAAGCAAAAAGTCAGGCAATAAGAATGTTGCTGGATATGGCTTTTAACGAATATGGTATGCATAAAGTATACTCGTATGTTTTTTCCGAGTTTTTAGATGAGGCTGAGCTGTTAAAAAAAGCAGGTTTTAGGGCGGAATCAATACTGTGCGAAGAGGCTAAAAACATACACGGCGAATTCACAGATGTAATCAGATTTTCTGTATATAAAGAGTCTTTTGACACTATTGCCTGAACCAAAAAAGGTTGTTTTATATTAAAGACTTGATTCTATGCATAATTTCAATGAGTTATTCATTCTGAAAAAAGCTACTTAGTGTATTTATTACTTAAATCTGAAATGTCTAAAAAGAAAAAGATTGCCTGCTTGATTGCTTCTGGGGTTATTTTAGCGGTTCTGTGTCTGTTTACTTATATGTTAGGGCTTGCGTTCAAATTGACAACAGTTGAATATACAATAAAGGCTAAAGTTAATCAGCAAATATGTATAGTCCAGCTGAGTGATTTGCATGATGCACAGTTTGGCGAAGATAATAAGGATCTTATCAGTTCTGTCAGAAATAAGCACCCGGATTTGATTTTCATGACAGGAGATATGATCAACAAGGACACACAGGATTTATCTCGGTTAAAAAATCTGATAACAGAGTCGTGCAAAATAGCGCCCGTATACTATGGATTTGGGAACCATGAGCGCATCTGGCAAAAAGTCCACAGTCCCGATTTGTCTCAGATTATAAAAGAGTGCGGAGCTACCGTGCTCGAGAACAAATATGTTGATTTGACAATTAACGGCAATTCGGTAAGGATCGGAGGCTATTCCGGGTATTACGGTACACCTCATATGGTGAGTAATGACGCGGAATCTCAGAAGAGCTTTTGGCAGTTTAAAAAGTTGTTTGAAAACACTAACCGTCTGAAAATATTGCTTGCGCATATTCCAACGCCCTGGATTGACTGGGAATATATCAACAAATATGATGTGGATATTGTTTTCTCAGGACATTACCACGGCGGCGAAATAAAGGTACCTTTTGCGGGCGGATTATATGCGCCATACATAGGTTATTGGCCTCAAAATACAGAGGGCGTTTTTTACGGAAGCAAGGGAGTCTGCGTTTTGTCAACCGGATTAGGATCCGAGCACGTTCTGCGTTTTAATAATCCCCCGCAGATTGTTGTGGCAGATTTAGTTTCAAATGAATAGAATCTTAATATGTTATAAAGCATTTAATTGCTAAAAAAATATTACCATGAATAATAATGAAAAATTTATAATAGACGCATTACGTTCTTTTATTGACGACAAAGGAATCTTAATCCCAAAGGGGCTAAACTGGGAGACGCTTGAATATTTATCAAAGATTAATTCTATATCTGCTATTGTTTGGTACGTTCTAAAAAAATCCGACAATAACGAAGTCCCCGGTTCAATTAAAAGGAGCCTTTTTCTGGATTATAATGGCTTGTTGTCTTTATCAATAAACAGAGATGAGCGCATGAAAGAATTGCTGGATGTTCTAAACAATAACGGAATAGACCATCTTTTGTTTAAGGGATATGTTATAAAAGATTTATATACCGTTCCGGAGCTGAGAGTTTTCGGCGATATTGATTTTGCAGTCAGACTTGAAGATAGGAAAAAAAGTGATATAATAATGTGTGACCTGGGTTATCGGTTAGTAGATGACTGGGAGCCGGTTTATTCATATATGAACGATGTGGAACACTATGAAATACACACTGAACTTATTGATTCAAACATTAATGATAAGTTCGACTATAAAACGTATTTTCTTGATTTTTGGCAGCATGCAGTACATGTAGACCGATGTTCTTTTCAACTAACGTCTGAATATCATTTAATATTTTTATTAATGCATATAATTAAGCATTTATATGGTTCAGGCGCAGGAATCAGAATGTATCTCGATATTGCTTTTTACATACGCAGATATAGAGATGAGATTAATTGGATACATTTTTCACAAGAAATAGAGCGATTAAGAATAGAAAAATTTGTTAATACTGCTTTTTCCGCCATTGAGAAGTGGTTTGGTATAGATAGTCCGATTGCTCTGAAAGAAACGGACGATGCTTTTTTAGATCAATTCATAACATTCACATTAAACGGCGGTGTTTTTGGAGATAGAGACAAGCCCGGTTCACTAAGTTTGCTTAGAAAAAGCGCTGATGAAAAGGGT
The DNA here is from genome assembly GCA_900316435.1 of uncultured Eubacteriales bacterium. Taxonomy (GTDB): domain Bacteria; phylum Bacillota; class Clostridia; order Oscillospirales; family Acutalibacteraceae; genus Ruminococcoides. The sequence goes on from ONCY01000001.1 coordinate 77,316, forward strand.
GTAAGGCGAGTCAAAACTTTTATGAGTCGTACTTTTCCGTCGGCAAAAACGATTGAAGTCAGATATACGTATTTGAAAAATAAGCATTGGCTGTTACCGGTTGCCTGGATACACAGGTTAATCAAGAACAAACGCTCTGCGGCAGATTATTTGAAATCAAGTAAAGAGATATTTCTTACAGACAAAGACGATGTTATGCGTTTGCAGAAAATTTATGATTATTTGGATATATAAATAATTATTTAACAGTTTTTTGGAGTGGATACTATGACAAAACTGTCTATTATAGTTCCGGTTTATTATGTTGAACCATACCTGCCTAAATGCATTGACAGCATTTTGGCTCAGACTATGACAGATTTTGAACTTTTACTTATTGTTGACGGCTCACCGGACAGATGTGCAGAAATATGTGACAGCTATGCTGCTAAAGATAACAGAATAATTGTAATTCACCAACAGAATCATGGCGTAAGCGCGGCACGAAATGCCGGATTAAAAATTGCAAAAGGCGAGTATATCGGCTTTGTGGATCCGGATGATTTAATAGCTAAACAGTTTTTTTCAAAAATGTATTGTGCAGCAAAGGAAAAAAACAAAGAAGTTGCTTGCTGCGATTATTTAGTGTTTCCTGATGAAAAAGATATCAAAGATATTACCGGATCAAGGGAAGATTCAATCCTTGAAATGGACATTGAAACAATATTATTCGATTTGTTTTCAAGGCCAAGTAAGATGAAGGGAATTGTGTGGAATAAGATATACAAGAGATCAGTTCTTAATACGTTGAATTTCAATACATCACTAAAGAATTATGAGGATTTGTATTTTTGGCTTAATTGTTTATCAGCAAATAAAGAAATAACGGCTTGCTTTCTCAGCGAAAGATTATATTATTATAGAATAAATAATAACAGCGCTTCAAGAAAGTTTGATCCCAATCTATATAAAATGACTCGAGATATTTTTGTCAAATGGATCTTTCCTTTTATTGACAAGTTTTTTTTTACATACAAAAAGAATGCAGTAGCATATTATCTTGATTTTTGCTCACTGCAGATTAATGAATATAAGAATGCCCATAAACAAAACGGGTATAACGCAAATAAAGATATTCGTTATATAAGGGGTTCTTTGCTTGCGTTTGTTATGAAGTCTTTGCTAAAGAGAGAAATAGACCGGCATACATTTAATAGATATTTAATAGAATTATTGTTTCGATATAATTAGAATATTTGGGAGAAAGAAATGGAAAAGACACAAGCAAAATTGCACCACACCCATATATCATCAGGCCATAAATTTTTTAAGCTTAATCTTAAAGAAGTGTGGAAATACCGCGATCTAATTTGGCTGTTTACCAAGAGAACGTTTGTTGTTTCGTATAAACAAACTATTCTCGGGCCTGCATGGCTGTTTATTACGCCTATTATTTCCAGTTTAATTTACTGCTTTATTTTCGGCGGTATTGCGGGAATGAGCACAGACGGTGTTCCTCAAATGCTGTTTTATTTATCGGGTACTGCAATCTGGACTTATTTTTCAACCTGCGTAACCAAAAACGCGGGCACGTTTACCGATAATGCCAATGTTTTCGGCAAGGTGTATTTCCCGAGATTAACAACCCCCATTTCAAATATTATTTCCTCAATTATCCAGTTCGGAATACAAATGATAATTGTTGTTTGCTTTTTGGTTTATTATGTTATTACAGGTGAAGTAAGCCCTAATTGGTGGGCGCTGAGTTTGATTCCTGTTGTATTGATTCACCTTGGTATCATGGGCATGGGATTCGGCATTATTATTTCAAGTATGACCACAAAATACAGAGATTTGAGGGTCTTAGTCGGATTCGGCGTATCGCTTTGGATGTATATTACCCCAATTGTTTATCCGCTTTCTCAGGCAGGAAACGGATTTTTGAAGACTGTTCTTTTGGTCAATCCTGTTACTACTCCGGTTGAAGTTTTCCGCTACGGCCTTTTAGGACAAGGAACGATCGAACCATGGTACCTGCTCGGTTCATGGGGATTTACCGTTGTAGTATTAGTATTTGGCATTATGGTTTTCAACAAAGTTGAAAGAACATTTATGGATACGGTCTGAGGAGAGTTCGATTTATGGAACAGAGTAACAGAGGAGTCGCCATTTCAATTTCAGGCGTTAAGAAAAAATACAAGCTCGGTCAAATCGGCGGAGGTTCATTGCGCGCGGATCTTCAGAGCTGGTGGGCTAAGAAGCGCGGAGAAGAAGACCCCAATACTGTTATCGGGCAGGAAAAGCGTTTGGTTGGACAAACCTTTATGGCGCTTAACGGAATAAACCTTACAATATATCAAGGTGAGGCTGTCGGAATAATAGGCAGTAACGGAGCGGGGAAAAGTACGCTGTTAAAACTGTTGTCAAGAGTAACCGCACCAACAGAGGGAGAAATTGATATTTACGGCCGTATTGCTTCCATGCTCGAGGTCGGCACAGGCTTCAATCCCGAAATGACAGGACGCGAAAACGTCTATCTTAACGGTGCTATTCTGGGTATGACAAAAGCTGAAATAGACGCGAAAATGGAGCAGATTATTGAGTTTTCCGAGGTTAGAGATTTTATCGATACTCCTGTAAAGCGTTATTCCAGCGGTATGTTTGTAAAGCTTGCGTTTTCGGTAGCCGCTCACCTTGATGCAGAAATAATGATTATGGATGAGGTGCTGGCGGTTGGTGATATGGCGTTTCAGAAGAAGTGTCTTGATAAGATGAAAGAGGCGGCGAACAAAGAAGGCCGTACAGTTCTCTATGTTAGCCATAACATGAATACTATTCGCCAGCTTTGCGATAGGTGCATTGTTTTAGATAGGGGGAAGATTATTTTTGAGGGAGCGGTTGATGAGGCCGTAGGTGTTTATGCAGGCGTTAGGACTAAATCGTCAGTATCTGTTTCGCTTTCGGGAATGACGAAAAATGCGAATGGTATTCTCGATGGAATAAAACTAAAAGAAATTCGCATTTTGGAACGTGATTCATGGACGATAGAAGTTGGTGAAAAACTAAGATTTAGAATTGTTGCGGAGGCGACAAAAGAATTAAATAATATCGGATATAGGTCTCGCTTGGCTTCAGCTGATGGTAATTCTGTATCGGTTTTACTTGCACCTAAAATTATAAATTGTAAAAAAGGAGAGATACTTTCAGTTGATTTAGAGGCTGATGTATCAGAATTGGTTCCGGGAAGATATACGTTAACTCCGGTATTATATGGCGTTAATGAGTACGGTGGTTGGAATTTTTATGACCATATTGATTGTGCAGTGGTTTTTGAAGTAAATAATCGAGAAGGATTTAATGAAAATATGCTGTGGGAACAAAGATGGTGGGGGCATGTTAAGCTTCCGGAGTTAAAGGTTCTGAAATATGAAAAATGTGACTGATTTTGAACTTTGTTGCGGTTGCGGTATGTGTGTAGAGGTATGTAAACACAATGCAATTTCAATGAAAGTAAATGAACAGGGTTTTTTTTATCCTTTTGTGGAAAAGGACATGTGCGTGGAATGTGGGAGATGTATCAAAACATGTGCCTTTCACGCAACTATTCAGGATAATCATGACTACCAACTGAAAAACGCATTAGCTATAAAACACATTGACGAAGAAGTACGGGCTAATTCACGTTCAGGCGGAATTTTTACGGCTTTGTCAGATTGGATTTTCAGTCAAGGTGGAGTAGTATATGGTTGTGAATTGGTTAACAACCGTGTCGCTCTTCATAAAAGAGCAACAACAAAAAAAGAGCGAGATAAGTTCAGAGGTTCAAAATATATTCAGAGTATAATATTTGAGTGTTTTGAATTAGTTAAACGAGACTTATCTTGCGATAGATGGGTTCTGTTTTCAGGAACCCCGTGCCAAGTAAGCGCAATAAAAAAGTATTGCAGCAATATTAATACAGATAAGTTACTGTTAGTAGATATTGTATGCCATGGTGTACCAAGCCCAATGGTGTGGTCTGACTATCTTGATTATGTATCCGGTAACAAGAAGATTGTTTCGGTGAATTTTAGGGATAAAAAGCAATTTGGTTGGGCAGAACACAAAGAAACAGTTGTTTTTGATAACGGCGAAGTATATAGCAGCAATGTGTTTGCAGAATTGTTTTTCTCACACTTAATTACTCGTAAAGACTGTTCCTGTTGTCCTTTTAAGAATTTATCTCGTGCCGGAGATATCACAATTGCCGATTGTTGGGGAATAGCAGAATCTTATTCTCAATTCGATGATAATAAAGGCGTATCGCTTGTTTTGATTAATAACGAAAAAGGAAATAGCGTTTTTGACAAAATAGAAGATATTTCCGTTATTGAAGTTGATATAAATAAAGTATTACAACCTTCTCTAAAAACAAATTGGACTATTCCTGTAGAGTATAATCGTTTTTGGAATTATTATAAAAAGCATTCATTTAAGAGTGTAATCAATAAGTATGTCTATAAGATTCCACCATTTTGGACAAGATTATTGCGAAGGACAAAAAGAGACCTTAGAAAAATATGTATTAGACATTAATTAGGGTGATATGTTTGAAAGTTGCTATTATGACATTTGTAAGGGCGTATAATTATGGTGCGGTTTTGCAGGCTTATGCGCTTAATAAAGCAATAAACGATATTGGTGTTGAGTGCCAAACTATCGATTATTATCCAAAAGCGTTTAGAAACTCTTATAGCTTAAGGAATCATTGTGTATTGCGATTGAAACCGGCAAAGAACCCTAAATGGTGGGTTTTGAATAATTTATTGTGTTTAAGGGTCAAAAAACGAAACAAAAAATTCAGTGGCTTTTTAAAAAAACATTTTAGAATGACAAAAAAACAGTTTTGCAATGCAAACGAATTGGAAACTTGTTTGAACTTTGACGTTTATATTTCTGGAAGTGATCAAGTTTGGAATCCGGAAATATGTGGTTTTGATAAAGCATTTTTTTTGACTTTTTGTAAAGATAAAAAAAAGATATCATATGCGGCAAGTTTTGGAATAAATGAAATCCCGAAAGAGTATAAACAAGAGTTTATTAAAAGGCTGTCCGGATGGAATGCATATTCGGTTAGAGAACCATCAGGAGTTGAAATAATAAATGATTTAGTTGGAGAAAGAGCAGAATGTCACTGCGATCCAACATTTTTACTTAGTTCTCAAGACTGGGTTTCTTCGTTATCAATAAAAAAAAGGAAGGAAGAGTATATTCTGGTATATATTGTTGATGAGTCCGATGCACTTTTGAATTATGCGTATCAATTATCAGAACAACTCGGATTGAAAGTGTATTGTTTGCATTCTACAATGAAGCCGGAGTATTTCAGAAATAAAATTGATGAATATCACATAACAATTGTGTATGCTGCATCCCCTAAGGAATATTTATCATATTTCCTTAGTGCAAATTATATTCTTACAAATTCTTTTCATGGTACAGTTTTTAGTGTGATTTTTCATAAGAAATTTCTTTGTGAATCTGTTTCAAACGGCAGAGCTGATTATTTACTGCAAAAATTATCGCTTCAAAATAGAGTGCTAAACGATTCTCGTATTGAGAAAATATTTGAAGAAATTAATTGGGATAGTGTAGAGAACAGAATAAAACAGTTAAGAGACGGTGGGCTATCGTATCTGAAATCACAAATAATAGAATAGAATAAAGTCCGATATGAAAAAGTCAGATCTTTAATATTTGTAGCACAAAACTTGGTGAGATTTATATGCCGCACTTTGACTATCTGCTAAGACTCAGAAACAGCATAATCCCCGAAAGCGGGATTGAGAACCCTGCAAAATATCAAAAGCTGGTCACTAAGCGTTTGCGCCGCGCTTTATGGCGGTACCGCGCATTCCCGCCGAATAAATACGGCGACTGTTATGTCACGGTCTATCCGATATTTGGAAAAATCAGGTCGATAATAAAGGAATAATACATAAGGGTTGATAAGTATGAAAGGCATTATATTGGCCGGCGGTTCAGGCACGCGCCTGTATCCGCTCACAAAAGTTACATCAAAACAGTTATTACCGATTTATGACAAACCGATGATTTATTATCCGCTGTCTGTGCTGATGAACGCGGGCATCAGAGATATTTTAATTATTTCCACTCCACAGGATACTCCCAGATTTGAGGCGTTGCTCGGCGACGGGCATCAGTTTGGTGTTGATCTTACATACGCTGTTCAGCCGTCTCCTGACGGCCTTGCGCAGGCGTTTATTATCGGCGCTGACTTCATAGGCGATGAATGCGTCGCTATGGTGCTCGGAGATAATATTTTTGCGGGACACGGGCTTAAAAAGCGCCTTAAGGCTGCCGTTGAGAATGCTGAAAGCGGCAATGGCGCTACAATATTCGGTTACTATGTTGACGACCCTGAGCGCTTCGGTATTGTTGAGTTTGACAAAAACGGCAAGGCGGTTTCGATTGAGGAAAAGCCCCAGAAGCCGAAGTCAAACTATTGTGTGACAGGCTTGTATTTTTATGATAACAGGGTTGTTGAGTACGCGAAAAATCTGAAGCCATCGGCAAGAGGCGAGTTGGAAATCACCGACCTCAACCGCATTTATCTTGAAAATCAGGCTCTAAACGTTGAGCTGCTTGGACAGGGCTTCACTTGGCTTGACACGGGCACACACGAGAGCCTGGTTGACGCTACAAATTTTGTTAAAACAATGGAAACCCACCAGCACCGCAAAATTGCCTGTTTAGAGGAAATTGCCTATCTAAATGGCTGGATTTCGCGCGAAGATGTTCTAGCAGTTTACGAAGAACTAAAGAAGAATCAGTACGGGCAATACTTAAAAGATATTCTGGACGGAAAGTATATAGATGTATTAAACTGATGATGGTAACGCGACAATAATAGTAACCACTGGGGGAGTTATCCACATTGAAGAATCTATCAGTGCTCGACATCAGAATTATCACAGAAGTTATGTAAGAATAATATATGGTTTTTTATAAGGGAGCGTTATTATTGAAGGATAATCAAACGGATTTAAAGATAAGTGTAGCAATGGCAACTTATAATGGTGCCAAATTTATTGAACAGCAATTAAAAAGCATTATCAATCAAACCCGCAGCGTAGATGAGATTGTGATAAGTGATGATGGTTCAAATGATGATACATTGCAAATAGTTAGAAAAATATTGGAATCAACGGAAGCGGCAGGAATAGACTTTGTAATACTCACAGACAATCCAAGGCATGGTTATTGCGGGAACTTTGAACATGCTATTAGTCATTGTACGGGAGACTATATTTTCCTTGCTGACCAAGATGATATTTGGCTACCTGATAAGGTCGAGCGTATACTTTATGTTTATGTATCTAATCCAAATTTACAATGTGTATTTCACAAGGTGAAAAACATCGATAAAAACAATAATCCATTATCAAATTGTGATAATTATATTGATTTCAAGGAAGGCATAATAACCCAAAGGGATTATTTAGAGCAGGCGATTTCCGGTCCTCTGTGTGCTGGTATGGTAATGTGTATATCAAAGCATTTACTTGATACAGCATTACCATTTCCGCTAATCCTTGGGTTGCATGATCAGTGGTTGGTGTTTTGCGCTTTGTGTGTTGGTGATTGCTATTACATAGATGAAGTTTTAGCTCTTTATCGTTATCATGAGAATAACGTAACAGCAAAATATCATGGTAGTCTAAAAAATAGAATACTTAAAGTAAAAAAAAGAGTCAAAGAATATAGAGACTATGATATATCATTTATTATATTAGGCGAAGAAATGAAAAAGATGCTCAAAAAATTCGGGCTGGAAAACACACAAGCGTATGATACTGCGGAACACATTTGTAGAATAGGTGCAAAGAAAAAGGAAGCTTTTGAAAGTAACAGAGTATCAGGAGCCTTTAAACTGACGCGATTATTTGTAAAAGATAAAAGATATAGAAAATGTGGAACTAATGCTTTTTTATACCAATTAGCCGGTATATTGACTCGATAGAATAATTGTGAAAAAATGTTGTTGGGATGTGGATTGATTTGAAAGTATTTGTAACAGGCGTCGGCGGTCAGCTTGGTTATGACGTATTAAACGAGCTGAAAAAGCGCGGACATGAATGCGTTGGTTCCGACATAACGGAAAGCGCTGAGATAAAACTTGATATTACCGATAAAGCTGCGGTTGTTGTAGCTCTAACTGAAATAAATCCCGACGCGGTTATTCACTGTGCGGCGTGGACTGCGGTTGACGCGGCGGAGGACGAGGAAAACAAGGCTAAGGTTTATGCCGTAAATGTTGCAGGCACAAAAAACATAGCCAAAGCATGCAAAAAACTCGATTGCAAGATGATTTACATAAGCACCGATTATGTTTTCAAAGGGCAGGGAACAGAGCCGTGGAGGGCGGATTGCAAGGAATACGCGCCGCTCAACTACTACGGGGAGACAAAGTTAGAGGGAGAACTGGCTGTCTCGGAGATACTTGATAAATATTTCATTGTCCGCATTGCATGGGTATTCGGGCTCAATGGCAAGAACTTTATCAAGACAATGATAAACGTCGGCAAAACCCATGACACCGTTCGTGTCGTCAACGATCAAATCGGCACGCCGACATATACATTCGATTTGGCGCGGCTGCTTGTTGATATGGCAGAAAGCGAAAAATACGGCTATTATCATGCTACCAATGAGGGCGGATATATAAGTTGGTACGATTTTTGCTGTGAGTTTTATAAACAGTACGGATTATCGACAAAGGTTATTCCCCTAACAACGGCGGAGTATGGCTTGAGCAAGGCGGCAAGACCGTTTAACAGCAGACTGGATAAAAGTAAGTTAATTGAAGCAGGATTTAAGCCGCTTCCAACGTGGCAGGACGCAGTAAAAAGATATTTGCAGGAGGCAAAACTATAATGGGACAGATTAAAGTTACAAAAGCGCCGATTGATGGCTTATACATAATTGAACCGACAGTTCACGGCGACAGCCGCGGCTATTTTATGGAAACCTATAACCAGAGGGATATGGAAGAATCGGGACTTGATATGGTCTTTGTGCAGGACAATCAGAGCATGTCAAAGAAGGGCGTGCTTCGCGGCTTACATTTCCAGAAGCAATACCCGCAAGGAAAGCTTGTCCGCGTTTTTGAAGGTGCCGTATTTGATGTTGCGGTTGACTTGCGCAAGGACAGCGCCACATACGGTCAGTGGTACGGCGAAATCCTCAGCGCCGAAAACAAAAAGCAGTTTTATATTTCCGAGGGCTTTGCACACGGCTTTTTAGTGCTCTCGGATACCGCGACCTTTTGCTATAAATGCACAGATTTTTATCATCCCGGCGATGAGGGCGGCCTTGCATGGAACGACCCCGCTATCGGAATAGAGTGGCCTGACCTGATAGGCGAGTATCAGGGGAACTGCACTGCTGAAGGATATGAAATGAGCGACGGTACTCCGCTGAGCTTGTCCGATAAGGATCAGAAGTGGCTGAATTTAGACAAAACGTTTCATTTTTGATTTTCGCCGAGTGATATTTAGCATTGCTTATCGTAACCGTCAAACCCACCGCCGTATTGACCCATCACCCTCTCTCATGCAATAATAGAAACAAAACCAAAGTGTACGATTGTAGTCCATTGTATTCGATCGGATTCGATCGTACACAAATTGCATAGGAGTTGTATTGTGTCAAAGGTAACCGCTTAACAACCACACCATCAGATACAACGCAAGCCCTCAGCAGAAAAGCCGTAACCGCTCAACCCCCCCCTTCTACCAAACCACCGAAAAACGTGAGATAATGGGTTGAGGAATAATACTCCAATAAACTCCAATGGAGCATTTAGGAGTTCCTTAGAAAATTTCAGCAGGTGGTTACATGAACGAAATTATGGAAATCAGGAAACAGGTCAGGTTGAGTCAATGGAGCGAGATGGTGCGTGAGCGTGAGGAAAGCGGATTGAGTATCAGAGAGTTCTGCGCAGGAAAAGCAATCAGCCCCAAAACGTATTACTACAGATTGAGAAAGCTGCGCGAGGCAGCGATTGAGGCTTCGGTGCCTGAAATTGTGCAGGTAGATATCCCCGAGCCGTTCAACCCCAATGAAATTGTCATTAGAACCAACGCTGCGACGATTGAGATCACCGGAAATGCCAATCCCGAAACCGTCAGGGCAGCAGTGTCCTTTCTGAGGCAGCCATGATCGATCTGTCAAATATCAAAAACTACTACATCGCCTGCGGTTACACTGATCTTCGCCGTGGAATCGACGGGTTGGCACAAATCGTCATGCTGCAATATGGCTATGAAATCGACGAAAACAGCCTGTTCCTGTTCTGCGGACGAAGAACAGACAGAATCAAAGCCCTGTGGCTTTCAGGGGACGGATTTGTCCTTTTGTACAAGCGCCTGAATAACGGCAGCTTTCAGTGGCCGCGTACAAAAGATGAATTGAAATTGCTGACTCCGCAGAGCTTTCGTTGGCTGATGGAAGGCTTGACGATAGAGCAGAAAAGGGTCATAAAAAAGTGCCGTCAAAAGGATATGTTTTAACGTAAAAATCGGCTTAAACAGTGGACTTCTCGCCGTTTTTGTGGTATAATAAAAGCAGTTGAAATTCACAGAAAAGGCGGTGCGGGAATGTCTCAAAAACCAAATAAAGCATCAAAAAGCATCGCCGAATACGAGCGTGAAATCAGCGCTTTGAAAACTGAGATTGATGGCCTCAAGATGAAGCTTGAGCATATGAACGAGATACTTGTGAATATGCAGAGAGCACGTTTCGGGCAGTCAAGCGAGAAGCAGAAATACGTTTCTCCCGACCAGCTCAGTGTATTCAATGAAGCGGAGACGGAACAGGATCCAAAGGCTCCCGAACCTGACGAGAAAACAATCATAGTTCCCGAACACAAGCGCAAACCCAAGAAAACGCTTGAAGATAAAATCAAAGAGCTTCCGTCGGAGGAAGTGATCATCGACCTTCCCGAGGACGAGCGAAACTGTTCCCACTGCGGTAAGCCCCTGCGTAAAATGGGCAAGAAATTCCTGCGTAAGGAACTTATCGTTATCAGGAAGCAGATAAAGGTTGTCAATTACTACGCTTACACATACACATGCGACTACTGCGAGAAAAGCAAGGGTATATCCAGAATCTATACGGTTCAGGCACCCGAGCCGCTCATCAAGCACAGCTACGCGTCTCCGTCTTTGGTAGCCGACGTGATGACGCAAAAGTACGTAGACGGTGTACCATTGGCACGGCAGGAGAAGATATGGCTACGCGACGGCTTTGAGCTATCAAGAGCAACGATGGCAAACTGGATGATCAAGGTTGCCGAAAAGTGGCTCAAACCGCTCTACAAGCTTATGAAAAAGCGGCTTCTTGAAAGCAGTGTCATCTATGCTGACGAAACCGTGGTACGGTGCTCAAGGAAGAGGGCAAGACGCCGCAATCGGATTCCAGAATGTGGGTATACGGCTCTGACCTTCGTTCCGGAAAGGCGATACGCATCTTTGAGTATCAGCCGGACAGAACCGGAGAACGCCCCAAACGGTTCTTGAGCAGCTTTAGAGGGCATCTTGTGACCGACGGCTACACCGCGTATAATGCTGTTGAAAATGTCACTCGCTGCAGCTGTTGGGCGCATATGCGCAGAGCATGGCGCGACGCGATGCCGAAGGGTGCGACGACGGGGAACTCCAAAGCAGCGGTCGGCTACAATTACTGCAACAAGCTGTTCGCATTGGAGAAAAAATGGAAAGATGTGAGCAACGCTCAAAGATTGTTAAATCGACGCAATGCAGCTGAAAAGCTGGTCGATGAGTACTTCCTTTGGGTGCGTACTGTCGACCCTGTCGTTGGCAGCAAGCTGGAGGACGCGGTGAATTACGCGCTGAATCAAGAGCAATATCTGCGTGCATTTTTGAAGAACGGCGAGGTTGAGATTTCCAACAACTTTGCGGAAAATGCAATTCGCCCGTTTGTCATTGGGCGAAAGAACTGGCTGTTCTCTGATACCGTCAAGGGTGCGAAATCCAGCGCGATCATATACAGCCTGATTGAAACGGCAAAGGCAAACGGTGTTGAGCCATACGCTTACCTCACGCTCATCTTGACGGATATGCAGTACATGGGCAGACCGTTTTCCAACGAAGAGCTTGAGAGCATTATGCCGTGGAGTGAGGAACTGAAAAAGTTCATCGCAAGCAGGACAAGACCGGTACCGTTAACAGAAGATAAAGGATGACGTATAAAATGCAAGCCCTCGGCTTTTCTGCTGAGGGCTTGCGTTGTGTCTGATGGTGTGGTGATTAAGCGCTTACGGTTTTCAAACGAGTTTGCTCGTTCGTTAGGTTTTGCAATGCCGAAAGCTGATTATTTCAGCGCGTAGCCCGCGATAAGTTTGCCTATTTCTTTGATGTTGCTGTGGCCTGTAAATTCAAAGCGGACATGACCCAGACCGCTGAACCACATGTCAAGCTCGCTGTCAAGATCCAATACGCCCGCGGTTTCAACCGAAAACACGGATATCTTTGAATACGGAAGTGAAGTATAGTCTTTTTTCTTGCCTGTCAGCTTCTGAACATTAACGGCAATAACGCGTTTGTTTGTAAAAATTACACAGTCGCGGATCTCACGGTACGCGGAAATAACTGTTTCGCCGTCAATCAAAAGATCGCCGACCATCTTTTCGCCGTCCTGTATATCTGTCTGCTTTAGTTTTATTGTGGTGTCTCTGTTGAAATCGATCATAGCTGCCTCCCGATTTTTATTTGGTGATTTTATCATACAGTAATAAAATCCAAAAGTCAACATTTCATGTTCACGATGTGAAACTTTAGCACAAAATGCGTAAATGCGTGCAATTTTTCGCGTTTTGGAACTAATAGGGGAAGGGTGTTTACTTCCCTTATTAAAGGAGGTTTTTTTAGTTCATGAACACAAAACAAATAAAGGTTGATTATGACATTAACCGCATGAGCGCGGTGGACTTGATATCGGTCATTCACATTGACGACTGCAACACCCGCTTTATCGAGCTTGCGCTCAGCGACCAGGGCAGCCCGTTCCCTGTGACCGGCAGCACGGTTATCGCGCGTTTCGCGACCGTTAAGGGCGTACTTTTAAACGATAGCGTAAGCTGCACCGTCACCGAGGACGGCAAAATACTTATTCCTATCGATGCTGCGGCGGTAAATTCCGTCGCCTGCGACCTCAAAATCGAGGTGAATATCACACAGGGCAACGACGTGCTTACGTTGCCGTTCCCGCTCTGGGTGCGCGTAAGAGGCTCTATTCTTGAAACATCGCACATTTCGCCCGAATCAGAGGGCACTATTCCCGATCTTTTGCGCGAGGTTGAACAGGAGCTGCGCCTTATGCCGGATTTTGTCGAGGAAAAAGCTTTTGAGATCCTTGACGGCACTCTTTCGGGCGACAGAAGCATCAGTCCGACACTGCTTGTTGACAGTATATCAGACCAAACGTATAACCCCGACGGCGACCTTA
>ONCY01000009.1 GCA_900316435.1 uncultured Eubacteriales bacterium
ATTCTTGAAAATCCTCTTGATGATTTCAAGATTCCGAAGTCAAAGCAGAAAAAAGTCAAAGTGCGCGGTTTGACGATTGAAGAACAATCAAAGCTTCTTGATGTTCTGAAAAACGAGAATATCCGTTATTCCGAGATCATGTTGATTTCAATGTTTACAGGTATGCGAGGCGGTGAGGTATGTGCATTATCTATCGAGGATATCAATTTCAGTCGCAAGACAATTACTGTCAGCAAAACCGTTTCAAGGAACAAACACAAGGAAGCTTATATCAACGACAACACCAAAACAGAAGCAGGAATGAGAGTTTTACATATCAATGATGATATGCTGAATTTCTTAAAGAAGATTATCGGTGATAGAAAGAGCGGACGTTTGTTCAGTTCGACCAACGGTAAAATTCTAACCACTCAACAGGTCAATTATCAATTTTGGGCGCTAATGAATAAAGGCGGTATTCTTGATACGTCTGTTGCAGGAAAGATTAATCTCCATTCGCTTCGTCACACGTTTGCAAGTCGCTGTATTGAGGGCGGTATGCCCGCAAAGGTGTTGCAAACCGTTCTCGGACACAAGGACATTTCCACAACGCTCAATGTTTATTGCGACTGTTTTGAGAAATACGAGCAGGAGCATATGGACATTGCAAATGAGTATATGAGGGCGAATAATCTTGCTATTGCATAAAAAAGCCCCGCAGATAAACCCGCAAAGCAGCGGAAGCCCCGTGTTTAAGCCAAAAAACACGGTTCCCGCAACCATGCAAGGCGGTTTATCTAAACCGCCTTCAGACTGTACAAAAAACCGAAATTCAGACAAACTGGATTTCGGGTTTTTGTATTTTGAAGAATAAATTGAAAAAGAATCGAAAACAGTAGTGTGATTCTTCCCGTTTTCTGTCAATATCCTTGTGTATTGCGAATTTTTTCAAATTCATGGCAGCAAACTTAAGCGGTTACACCCATATTTTACCCTTATTCGGTAACCGGATATTTCGACCCGCCGTTAACGAAAGGCTTCCGATCGTGCCAATATTTCCAGAGGCGGACTGGATGCAACGTCACGTTGCTATGTGAAGTTAGTTGTTTTCAATTTTACGAGGTTGTATAGTTTATCATATCTTTTCTTTCCCTGTTGGAATTCAAGAAGTCAACGGGTCAAGAAGGCAAGTGGTCAGCCTTTGTTTGTAAAGTTTAGTTGACATTCAATTCGCTTTAATGACGAGGAACAGCGGATAAAGGCAGATTCAAAACGATATAGAAAAAGAGGTTCTGATTTTTTCAGAGCCTCTTTTATACTAAACCAGTTTTTTCATTATGGTTAGAATATCCTTGTATTCATAGCTCACGTTGTCCATGCTTTTCTTGACCATAAAGATTCCCAGTCCGCCTTTTTTACGTTCCCTGAGCGTTAGCCCGGTATTTGGGTCAGCTTTTGCAAGAGGATCGTATTGCTTTCCGCTGTCGATAAAGGTTATCTCGACGGTCTGCGGATCCTCGTGCACCGTGACCCGAATCACAGCGTTTCCGCTTGTGTCGCCGTAGGCATAGCTTGCGATGTTGACAAATACCTCCTCAACGGCTATGTCGATCGATATCTGCGTCAGCATCGGGCAGCCCGCCTCTTCGAGCTGCTCGTCTACGAATGCCTGTACCAAAGGGAGGTTCATTCCGTCGGCTTCAACAACTAATTCTTTCATGATTGTTCCTCCGCAGCGGTATTATCCCGAGGTCCGTAGTATTTCAAGCCTACCATCGTCAGATTGTCAAACTGGGGCGCTTCTTTTACAAAGGCGTCAACAGCAGCACGGACGCCCGCCAGCACATCTTGCTGCGAAGCGCCTTCGGGAACAGCGTTAAGCGCTTCAACGGTGCGGTCTGTGCCGAAAAGATTATTGTCAGCGTCTGTAGCCTCAGCGACGCCGTCGGTATATACAAATATGCTGTCGCCCTTTTTGAGCTGTATCTCGGTGTTCTTATACCTGGATATTTCCATCGCGCCGACCGCCAGACCGTGCTTATCTTTCAACATTTCGTATTTGCCGTTTATGTTGATCATCGGATACTCGTGACCTGCGCTTGCGGTGGTGAGCTTGCCTGTGCTGATCTCTAGTATGCCCAGCCAAACCGTCACAAACATATGAGCCTTATTATTGGCGTAGACCTGCTTGTTGACTCTTTCAAGTATCTCCGCAGGAGAGCCGCCCATAATGGCATGGTCATTGATAAGGATCTTCGAGGACATCATAAACAGCGCCGCGGGAACGCCCTTGCCGGATACGTCCGCTATAACTACCGCAAGGTGATCGTCGCCGATCATGAAGAAATCATAGAAATCTCCGCCGATCTCCTTTGCCGGATCCATAGAAGCATATATCTCAAACTCCGGACGATCTGGAAAGTCCGTAGGCAGACTGCCGGTCTGGATGTCCGCAGCAACGCGCAGTTCAGACTCGGCAGCCTCAACCTTGGCGCGGGTTTTCAAAAGACTGTGGGTACTGACGTTGGTCACAAGATACACAAGCGCCATAGAAACCGGTATAGACGATGTTTCATAAATCTCAGCGCCTTTATCGAGAAGGAAAAGCTGCAGCCAGTAAAGGAAAGGCGCGATGGCTCCGAAAATAAAAACGCTTAAAGGGATCTCTACGCCCGAGGGTTTCTTTTTCTTACCGATCGTCAGGAAGTATACCGCAATGAGCAAGGGAGAGAAAACGTAAAAATACACTATACCGTGAAATACAGTTTCAAAAAACTCCATCGTCAGTACGTTTCCGCTTTCGTCCACCCGGAACATTATATGTGTCCACGGGGTTGTAGCGCACAGCAGAACCGTAATCGCCACAGGCAGCGCATACAAGATAATGAGCGGGATTATCTTCAGTTTTATTCCAAAGCGATCGATCAGATACAGGTTTACGAATGCGGCAAAGGTGATGAGAGAAACAGAATAACCGCCTACCGCAAAGTAAGAAATAATTTTAAATTCCGGATGTCCGTCGATGAAGGACCACACGATCTCAAGCACGCACATAACTACGCCTGAGATCAGCATAAGAGAAATAAGCCCGTTGACCTTTTGCTTGTATAAGATGAGATTGTTAATTAGCAGGATACCAAGAAGATTCATCGCTACAAATAGCAGCTCCAGATACAGTCCGTTGGCGATCGCTTGATCTATCATAGTTTTTCTCCTTACATGCAATCTGTATCGTTCAGGTCGGATTCATCTTTCCGGCTCATTCGATTTTGAACAAATTGCTGAATCCGGTAACCTCAAATACTTCCTGCACAGACTGCGTGAGATTGCGGACGACCATATCGCCCTTGCCGTCCATAGCCTGCGCCGCGCCGAGCAGAACGCGGAGCCCCGCGCTGGAGATGTAGTCAAGCTTGGCGAGATCGAGAATCAGCTTTGTCGCGTCAGGGGTTGTTTCATCGATCTTGCTCTCAAGGGCGGGAGACGTGATCGTGTCAAGTCTGCCCTCAAGCAGAAAGGTGTATTCTGTTCCGTCTTTTTTAACATCGATATCCAAGTAGCTTTTGCTGCTCAGATTTGCGGCAGGTTTTTTGTCTTTTTTACCGAATAATCCCATAATGCTATCCTCCTGATAATTATCATTATTTCAAGCGCCCGCGGGGCAGGCGCAGAGTGCTCCGAGCAGGAGTCCGCGCCAATTTCATTATACTATATGTTTTTTCAAAATCCAAGGGTCAGTTACAGAAAAGTGCGTATTTTTTATAAAATCTATTGTCTTTTGGCATTGGTTTTGTATATAATAGTAATTACGAAAGACGCAAGACCATTAAATCCAAACTGCTTTTTGCAAAAAGAATTATTTTCTTTAGAAAGAGGGAAATAACATGAAAAAAATCTTAGTTATTCTTTTAGCGGCGGCAACGATTACACCTTTGGCGTCCTGCTCCGCGCAGCAGTCCGGGAATAGCAGCGAGCCGGCTGAAACCAAAAGCGAACGGCATGTAAATACAAACACACAGGCTGAAACCGACAGAGAAACCATTTATCAGGTTGCCCTCCTGCAATCTCTAACCCAAGGCTACTACGACGGCATTATCAAGGTAAGCGAGCTCAAAAAGCACGGCGACATCGGTATTGGCACCTTTGAGGGCGTAAACGGCGAGATGATCGTGCTCGACGGCAAGGTATATCAGGCGCTCGGCGACGGCACGGTTCGCGAAGCGGCTGATGACGAGACTGTACCTTTCTGCAACGTTACCTTCTTTGACAAGGACGGCAGCGTGGAGCTTTCCGATATAAATGACGCCAACGCCTTAAAGGAAAAGCTCAACGCAATGGTTGAGCAAAACGGCAAAAACCTTTTCTACTTTGTAAAAATGAGCGGCACCTTTGAAAAGATGAACGTGCGCAGCGAAATAAAGCAGGAAAGGCCCTATAAGACGCTCGACAAGGCGCTCGAAACAGACCAGAGAGAATTTAACTATGACAACATTATGGGTACGGTAGTCGCTTTGTACTGCCCCGATTATATGAACGGACTGAACACACCCGGCTGGCATTTCCACTTTATCTCCGATGACAAAACAAAGGGCGGTCATTTGCTTGACCTTCAATTCGCAAAAGCAACGGCGGAGTATGACGCTACACCCGGATTTGAGATGTGCCTGACTGATAACGGCGATTTCCAAAAGATGGAACTTTCAAAGGACGTCAGCGACGCCATCAAGAAGGTTGAAACAAACGAGGAATAAAAAGATGAAATCAAAAAAAATATATCAGGCTTCCACACTGCAGGCTTTAGCGCTTGGATATACAAAGCCCGTTGTCACGGTTCGGGAATTACTTGAACACGGCGACACGGGGCTCGGTACATTCGAGAGTGTAGACGGCGAGATGATCATCTTAGACGGAGTATGCTATCAGGCGAAGGATGACGGAAGCATCGTCCGGGCGGAGGACTCCTCGGGAGTGCCGTTTGCTGTTGCCGGAACCTTAAAAGACGGCAAAACAATCCAAATGGAAGATATGGAGGATATTGAAGCCATAAAAACGGAGCTGACTCTATGCACAGATTTGGATTTCAGCCTGAACAGTATCCACATCGCGCGGATAGACGGATGGTTTGAAAAAATACACGCGCGCGCCGGAGCTCCATATCGTTCACAGCATGTTTCTTTGAAGAATATCCTTTCAAAAACGCAGAAGGACTTCTCTTTCAAGGGGCTTTACGGAACGCTCGTATGCGTCTATTTCCCCGATTATATGGACGGTATCAACGCTTCCGGATGGCATATGCACTTTCTTTCGAAGGACAAAAAATACGGAGGACACGTATTCGAAGCGGCTATGCGCTCAGGAAAATGTCTGCTGCAGAAAATGGACAGGATAGATATTCAGCTTCCCAATGATGCGGCGTTTGATACGTACTCCTTGAAAAAAGCGTCAAAATCCGAGATCAAGGAAGTTGAGCAGGGAAACGATTGATGATTTATACTAAATGAGGATGGTGACGGGACTTATGAGCCTGACAAAAAATCGCACTTTAGAGATACCGCTCAAGCCGGAAAGCTATGAAGCTGCCGATCGGTTTATCAAACAATGGCTGATACAAAAGCGGATCAGCGATGAAGGCAGCTTTGAAACGATGCTGCTGTTTGAGGCTTTGTTTAATGATATGATCGAACAAGGCTATGCTCAGGATACCGTCCTGACGATCAAGGCGCAGAAAACCTTCGGCGAATATACGATTACGCTCGGCTTTGAGGGCGAATCCTATATTCCGAGCATGAAAAAGGATCAAAAAAGCATTTCGCCCGAGCTGCAGATAGTTCAGGCTTACAGCGACAAGGTGGGCTACAGGTACCGCTTGGGCTATAATCGCGTCAGCATCGTTGTCAAAAGAAACAACAACAGCGCTCTGCTCTACTGCATGATCGCTATCCTTCTTGCCGTGCCGGTCAGCATAGCGCTGGTCGCATTCGTGAGCGCCGACAATTTAATATCGCTCGATAATAAGTTTATTCTGCCTTTTATAAAGCAGTTCGCAAACGCGATGCTTATGATAGGCGCACCGGTAACGTTCTTCTCTCTTGTCAAGAATCTTACAGATATCTATATCGTTTCGGAAAAAAACTCCTCCGCCAGAAAACTGCAAATAAAAACGATAGTCACTTCCTTTATCGCGGTAGCACTTGCGCTGGTTACGGGTCCTCTTGTTGCGGATGTTTTTTACTCGCATCAGGGCTATCTCGGAAGCGTAGGCTTATTATCAAGCGGTATGAATATTACGGAGTTTATCAGCTCGCTGGTTCCAAGCAACATTTTTGAACCGTTCGAAACGATCATGCCATTTCCGATCATTATTTTAGCGCTGCTTCTGACCTACGCGTTATGCTCGATCGGAGAGTACTTCGGCACGGTACACAGATTTATAAATATCAGCTTAGAGGTATTCTCCAAAATGCTCACCGTCGTGATGTTCACACTGCCGTTCTTCTGTTTTTTCGCGGCTCTCTCGATGCTGATGATCGACGGCATAGACAACCTGATGATCCTGTTAGAAGCGCTTCTGATCGTCGCTCTCGGTATGATCGTCATATCGGCGTTTTATCTGATCCGCCTGCTCATCGGCAAAGTAAATATCAAGTCCTTTGCAAAACATCTGCCCGCGCTGCTATGGGAGAATTTCAAAACCAGTTCCGTTATCGACGCTGTCCCGTTCAATATAAGATATTGCTCGCGCAAATACGGATACGACAGAAAGAGGCTTTCGGATAATCTGCCCATACTCGCTCAGACCAACCTTGACGGAAACTGCTTTTTGATAATGCTGATCTCGATGAGCTTCATCTTTCTGCTGGGCATTGAAATCTCGTGGTTACAGATCCTCGGCATAGCTTTCCTTATTCTGTTCCTCTCTGTCGGCGCGCCTAACCAGCCGGGCTCGATCATGATCGGTATACTTATCATCACCCTGTATTTAAAGGCGGATGAGCTGATCCTCATCGCCATATTTTCCGAAGTATTTTTCGGCTGGCTCCAGAACATCATCAATGTACTCGGCGACATCGTCACCGTAGCCATAGAAGAGCAAAAATATAAAACACAAATTCAATAACCCTGCAATACCGCGAGGTGCATCAGGGTGCATTGTATCCATCATGTAAGCCTTTGCCAAGTTAACCGCCATAAACATTGCGTTTATGGCGGTTAACTTGCGTGTTGGAAATAATCCAAACGGTGTCATGTTAATACTATTATCAAATAAAACCCTTTAACATCTGTTGCATAAAATTTCTCTTGGGTTAATTTTCCATTCAACTTTGAAAACGAACTGCGGGGTATGCTCATAACTTTTGCCTTCGCCGGACCTCCGCTTTGAGGGCGACATCACCTTGCCGTAAACCTCGTTGATTCCTGCCTTGACGAACAGCATTGCCGACGCTTTGCCGACGATCACATCGGCAGCGGAACAGCCGCTCAGGTCGCGCCCTTCGGCTATGAATCTCATCATCGGGGATATCCCTCTGCCGTCGTCGGTGATAATATTTCCTTCTTTACAAAGACAAATGCTGTGTCCGCCGAGGTTCTCTTTTGAGATTTTTAAATCAGTCATTGTCTTTCACTAAAATCGCCCTCAGCCCGATAATCAGCAATGGCACGAGTACCGCCTGGATCGCCAGACCTATCCAACCCGTGATTATCTGCGCCCGGATCATCTGTACGGTAAACGGCGCGACGCTTTGAAAAGCCGCGACCAATCCGAGGAATACAGCGCGTCCGGCAAGCTGAGCAAGAATGACCGCAGGGAAAGCCCACAGGCCGTTCTGATGGATTTTCTTTGAGAACAGTCCCGATACGAGCGCGAACACGAAAAACGACGTCAAAAACAACCTTGTACTTGCAAGGCTCCAGCTTGAAAAGAATGAGGACGCGTTTAAAATGGCGTCCGAATTGGTTTCAAATAACCCAATCAAGGACAGCGCCTCAGACGACGAGCTGAAAAACTCGACCGGATATGTAATAAATCTGCTCGTTGCGACACACGCCAAAAAAATCAGCAAGAACAGCGCCCTTGACAAAGTCAAAAATGTTACCCTGACGGCAGTTGACAGTAAGCTGAAAAAGCTTGCGGACGATAACCCCGGAGAGTTTGTGCGCTTTATGACGGCGCTGACTTATAACGAAAACTATATTGAAATGGAAGAATCCGATAACAAGTCAAACCTTGAACGGATACAAAGCAGCCTCGATGAGCTCAACAAAAAGGAGAAGAAAACCTTTGACAAAGAGGATGAGGACATCAAGGAGCTTAAGGAATATTGTCCGCAAAAATAAATTCCCTGAAATAGTATCTGATTATAAACTATGAAAATAGCAATTGTACGCCCTTTATACGATCAAACAGAACTTGAATTCCAGGAGCCCTGCGGCGCTCAGGCAATTTGCGGGTTCCTTGCCGGAAACGGCTATGATTGCAGGGTGTTCGACAGAAGGATCGGCGCAACCGCTAATGATATTGAAAGATATGAACCGGATTGCGTCGGTTTTTCCGTAATGACTCAGGATGATGTCCCCGACGCTCTGCGGTTGCTTTTGAGCTTAAAAACTCGGGCAGGCATTTTTTTGCAGGAGGATTATTTGTAACAACAAATCCCGCAAAAGCAAAAGCGCTTTTTCCGCGCGATACATTCCTGATTTCCGGCGAAGGAGAGCTGCCGTCGCTAAATTATTTGCGGAGGCTTGAGAACAAACCGCCGCTGCCCAAAACGTTTTTTGAGCCGAACGACTGGGCGTTTCAGTCAAGAGAAAATATCCGCCTGTATATCAAAAAAGGCGGAGTGCTTAACATCCGCTCATCAAGGGGCTGCAGGGGAAACTGCGCGTTTTGCACCACGCCGAGGCTTCCGCGTGAGTTAAAAAGGTTTCAAGCCCGCGATATTTCGCTTGTGGTTGACGAAATCAAAAACGCCGTTACCGGTTACGGTATTGAACCGGTCGTAAACTTTACCGACGACGAATTCGGTGACTTTGAAAGAATTGAGGAGCTTGCGTGCGAGCTGCAAAGGCGAAATCTGAGAGCTGCTTTTTCCCTTGAGCTGAGGGCGGCGGGAATGCTCAAAGGCTCGGCGAGCGCATGGAAAGATCTTCACTCGGGCGGACTCTGCCGGGTTTTTACGGGGCTTGAAAGTTTGAATAAAAACACGCTTAAGGAGTGGAAAAAGCCCGTTAAGCCCGAGGAGCTTCTGCAAAGCATTGAAAAATGCCGAAGCGGCGGAATTCTTAAATTGAGGAGTGAGGTTGATGAAGCTTGCGGCGCCGGTTAACGCGTCATATGAGGTCGCGGAATTGTTCCGCGCGGGAGCGGACGAGCTGTACTGCGGCTTTTTCGACACAGAATGACAGCCGACATACGGCAGACACGACAGCATAAACAGACGGCAAGGCGAAGCCAACTTTTCTTCATGGGAGGATTTGAAAAGAACCGTCGCCGAGGCGAAAAGCTTAGGCGTTCCCGTGTATCTGACGGTCAATTCAAGATATACCGGCTCTCAGTATCCGGCGATCCTCAGACTTATTGACAGATGGAGGTCAATCGGAGGGAGCGGAATAATCGTCAGGGACATCTGGCTTTTATACCTCCTAAAAAAAGCAAGCGCCGGCAAAAAACTTAAAATCACCGCCTCGCTGCTTGTTCCGGCGTTTAATCATTACGCGGTCGAAATGCTCCGCGAATACGGCGTTTCAAGGGTGGTTTTTCCGCGATGTCTTAGTATCGGCGAGATGAAGGCGGTTTGCTCAAAAGACAGCGATATGGAATTTGAAGCGATGATAATGGGCGACAAATGCAGAATGATAGACGGCTTTTGCCGCAGCATTCACGCCGAAAGCTCCTTATCTTGCTGTAATAAAACCTGTTTTTCTCAGATAGATTATTCAAAAGGGTGCGTTCATCTGTGTATGCAGTACGGCGCCCCTCAAGCAGATCCGTGCGCCGTTTGCAGTCTGCCCCAATTGGAATCCGCAGGCGTTTTCATCGGCAAGACAGGCGGCCGCGGCACGCCTTTAATCAAGAGAGTTGAATGGCTTGCTTTTATAAAGAGGTCGCAGGAGCTTAGCACTTCAAAAAAAGAAGGAGCTTTATCAAAGCACCTTCTCTCATTCTTGCAACTGCTATTATACGGACAAAGCTCAGCCGCGTTTCTTGCCCGATCGTGACGGCGGTTATCTTCCAAAAATCGCGGTCGGCCACCACAGCTGCCCCGGCGCGTTCGGAGAAATAAAGGCGTATCTTGGCGAGGGCGCGGATTCGGACAGCAAAAGCGTGTTTGTCATTCCGCCGGTCACACCCGATCATATTGAAGTATTTGAGGAGATAATCAATCTGATCTCAAGGCGCTTCATTGAAAACGAAGCCGAGCTGGTACTCAACGATTACGGCGCTTTGGTGTATTGCGGCAAAATGAAGATCGTCGGAAAGCTGAGCGCGAAGCTTACTGCCGGTCTGATTCTCTCCGGACAGGATACCGATCCGTTTTACGCTTTTACGGAAAGAAACGAAGGCAGCGAAAACCTTTTGCGACATATATCCGAGCCGTCAATATTTTTACAGAAAGAATTATTGTCGGAATACGGAATAAGCGGTATCGAACTCTGCCGGCAGCCGGTAGAAATCAAGCCGTTCGCATCATTTTGCGGCGGCATCAACCTGCGCGTTTATCCCTTTTCCGTTTTGAGCGTAAAGCCCTGCTGCGGCGACTGCAGAAAGTGCCGCGAAAAATCTATTGTCAGAAACGGAAAAAGAATAATTTTAAACAGAAACATGTATATTTATTCTAATTCCTGATAGAGAGTAGACTTGGATTTGTTTGGATATGTTAAGGCGAGCGGCGAACTCATACTGTTCGAGGGAATCAAGCAAAAACAAACGTTGCGCTTACCGGCAAGGACAAGTTTATCATTTACAGCGTACACTGATTTATTATCAAAACGGCAATTTGCCCTACACATAATACAAATCCGCGCCATGCCGAGAACTGAAAAGACACAAAACAGCTCGAATTTACTCGGGCTGTTTTCTTTTGTATAAGGTAACATATGCAATTTTCAATATATGCCGCGTTTTTTATGCGAAAAAAATGGTAAAATTCTTAGAAAAGGTTTTTAATTCCGATAGAGAAATAAAAAGATTGACAAACAAAATCAAACATATTATAATTAATTGATATGTGTAATTTGGGGAGGTATATCCCCGTTTAAATCATTTAACGCAGGTGACGCCATGAAGAACAGAGGAATAAAAAAGCTTGCGGCGGTTTTGCTGACGGCTGCGTTTGCGGCGGCAATAATCTCGGGCTGCGGCGATAAAAACAGCTCATCAGCCTCTGATTCAACAATTGACTCCGCCCCTGCTCTTTCAAGCGGCTCAGCCTCAACCGAACCCGTTACAAGGGGCGACATCACAAACCCCGATACAACCGAACAGCAGAGCGGCAAAATAAACAGCGCCGATTCCGAGCTTGCGGGCTATGTGCAGGGCAGCATTGACGAATTCAGCTACAAAGGGGTCGCCTATCTTACCGAAAGCGGCGCTGTGACATACAGCACCGGCAGCGATACAACCGACCTGTACCGCATCGCTTCGGTTTCAAAGCAATTCACCGCGGCGGCTGTGCTGACGCTTTACGAGGAGGGCAAGCTCGATATCAACTCCTCTATAGAGCAGTATTTCCCCGAGTACGCTCACGCGGGCGAAATCACAATTCATCAGCTTATGTGCATGCGCTCGGGTATTCCCGACTATATGGTAATGGCGGACGGCATTGTCTCGCCGGAGGAAACCTACGGCATAAGCGCAGAAAACTCAGCGCAAGCCAACCGCTCAATCATCAAAAATTGGGTATTTAACCGCAGCCTGCTGTTTACGCCCGGCTCGCAGAACTACTACTGCAACACAAACTATCTGCTGCTCGGCGAAATCGTAACTCAGGTTTCGGGCATGCCCTACGAAAAATACATTGAACAAAAATTTCTTGTCCCCCTCGGCATGACCTCAACGGGCTTCGGCGATACATGGAATGGCGGAAGCGTTGTTGAAAAAGAAGGCGAGGATTACAAGTGGTTCCGCTACAAGGGCATTTGCTGCGGCTGCGCCGACATGATCTCAAACGCCGTCGACCTTGAAAAATGGGGACAGGAATTCATAGCCAACAAAGTGCTGTCGGATAACGTAGTCAGTCTTATGACTCAGGATCACAGCGGCGGCTACGGCTACGGTGTCATCCCCGACGAAAGCGGCTTTGTATATCACGAGGGAAATCTTCCGCCGTATAAGTCGGTGCTTGGCGTCAACAAGGAACGCGGGCTGGTGCTTGTTATGCTCGACTGCGGCGAACACAGCAACCTTTTTTCCGTAAAGCGCGGCATATTTTTAGTAGTTAAAGACATTATTTAGTATTTTCAGATAAGGTAAATGGATATTGGGAGGCTCTATTTTGAAGGTAGGACTTGACATAGGCTCAACCACTATTAAGTGCGTTGTTTTAAACGATGAAAACAAGCTGATTTACAGCACATACGAGCGGCACCTTTCTCAAATCACCGACAAAATTGCCGAGATACTGAACCGCGTGCGCGGTGAGATAGACGGCGTAGAGAACGCTCCCTTAGCGCTGTCGGGCTCGGCGGGCATGGGCGTTGCCCAGGACTGCGGCATTGAGTTTGTGCAGGAGGTTTACGCCACCAGAGTTGCCGCCAATACATTTATCCCGGGCACCGACGTTGTTATCGAGCTGGGCGGCGAGGACGCCAAAATCCTGTTCCTGACAAACGGCATGGAAGTCCGCATGAACGGAACCTGCGCGGGAGGCACCGGCGCGTTTATCGACCAGATGGCTACCCTGCTCAACGTTCCGCTTGAGGAAATGGACGACCTTGCCAAACAATACGAAAAGACATATACAATCGCGTCACGCTGCGGCGTTTTTGCAAAAACCGACATTCAGCCGCTGCTAAATCAGGGCGCGCGCAAAAGTGACATCGCCGAGAGCATTTTTAACGCGGTTGTAAGCCAGACCGTAGCGGGACTTGCTCAGGGCAGAGAGATTGAGGGACAGATCGTTTACCTCGGCGGCCCTCTTACATTTATGAGCGAGCTTAGAAACTGCTTTGACCGCACTCTTAACACAAAGGGCATATGCCCCGAAAACTCGCTGTACTATGTCGCGGCAGGCGCGGCTCTCTGCGCCGAAAAGCCGATTGACTTTGACGAGGTTATTGATAAAGTTAAGAACTACAGCGCCACGGGCAACTTTGCCTTTAACAGTCCGCTGTTTGAGAGCGAGGCGGAATACGAAGCGTTTTCGGCGCGCCACGCCAAAGCCGACGTAAAGCAAAAGGAGCTTAAGGGCTACCGCGGCAAGGCTTACATAGGCATGGACGCGGGCTCCACCACCGTTAAGGGCGTTGTGCTCAACGAGCAGGGCGAGCTGCTGTTTTCAAAATATCTTCCCTCCAAGGGAAATCCCGTTGAGATAATCAAGGCTTTCCTGGAGGAGGTTTACGCCGTCAATCCCGATTTGAACGTCGTTTCATCTGCTGTCACAGGCTACGGCGAGGACATAATCAAAAACGCGTTCGATGTTGACTACGGCATTGTTGAGACTATTGCTCACTTCACCGCTGCAAAGTATTTCATGCCAGACGTTGAGTTTATTATCGACATCGGCGGCCAGGACATAAAGTGCTTCAAAATTCACAACGGCGCAATCGACAATATCTTCCTCAATGAGGCATGCTCATCGGGCTGCGGAAGCTTTTTGCAGACCTTCGCAAATGCCCTCGGTTATGAGATAGAGGAGTTTTCAAAGCTCGGCCTTTTTGCCAAGCGCCCCGTTGATTTGGGCTCGCGCTGCACGGTATTTATGAACTCCAGCGTAAAGCAGGCTCAGAAGGACGGCGCGACTATTGAGGATATTTCGGCGGGTCTTTCGCTGAGCGTCGTCAAAAACGCGCTCTATAAAGTAATAAGGGCCTCAAGCCCCGACGAGCTGGGCAAGAGGATAGTTGTTCAGGGCGGAACCTTCCTTAACGACGCCGTTTTAAGAGCGTTTGAAATGGAAATGGACACCCAGGTTGTGCGCCCGAACATTGCAGGTCTTATGGGCGCTTACGGCGCGGCTCTGTACGCCAAGCGCAAGTCAAAGGGCGAGGGCAAAAGCAAGATATCAAACGCCGAGGACTTAAAGAACTTTGTCCATGAAATTAAGGTAACAAACTGCGGCCTTTGCAACAACAACTGCAGATTGACAATAAACTCCTTCGGAGGCGGCAGGCGCTTTATCGCGGGCAACCGCTGCGAGCGCCCCATAACCAAAAAAGCGCCGTCGTCCGATTTGAATATGTACGACTACAAGCTGAGGCTCCTCAACAGCTACAAGCCTGTTGAGGGACTGCGCGGCAAGCTGGGCATACCCATGGGACTTAACATGTACGAGCTTTACCCGTTCTGGTACCGCTTCTTTACCGAGCTGAAATTTGAGGTTCACCACTCGCCTGCTTCATCGCGTAAGCTTTACCAGCGCGGTCAGCAGACCATTCCGAGCGACACCGTCTGCTTCCCGGCAAAGCTTATGCACGGCCATGTACAGACGCTTATCGACGAGGGCATGGAAAACATCTTCTATCCCTGCCTTTCCTACAACTTTGACGAGCGCCTTGGCGATAACCACTACAACTGCCCCGTAGTTGCTTACTATCCCGAGGTCATCAAGAACAACATGAAGGATATCCGCAAGGTCAACTTCATCAAGGAGTACCTCGGCATTCACCGTCCCAAGGACTTCCCCAAGAAGGCTTACGAGCGGCTGTCGTTCTACTTCCCCGACCTCACCTTAAACGAGGTCAGAGTTGCGGCTAAGAAGGCTTATGAGGAATATGACGCCTACATGGCAAAGGTGCGCCAAAAGGGCGACGAAATAATCGAGCGCGCCGAAAAAGAGGGCAAGAAAATCTTTGTGTTAGCGGGCAGACCGTACCACGTTGACCCCGAGATAAACCACGGAATAGACAAGCTCATTGCGGGCTTTGACGTGGCGATCGTAAGCGAGGACGTTGTGTCGCCGCGCGTCAACGCGTTCCGCACCCACGTGCTCAACCAGTGGACATATCACTCAAGGCTGTACGCCGCCGCGAAATACGTCACAACCAGAAAGGACATGGAGCTTGTTCAGCTTGTTTCGTTTGGCTGCGGCGTTGACGCTATCACCACCGACGAAGTCAGAGAGATACTCGAGAGCAAGAATAAAATCTACACACAGATAAAAATTGACGAAATCACCAATCTGGGCGCGGTCAAAATCAGAATCAGAAGCCTGCTTGCGGCTATTGAAAACGATTGATGCTTTCAAAAAGGATTAAATTATGGCTGAATTAAAATACGACAAAAAAACAGGGCGCCTGATGTTTACCAAGCAGATGAAGCGCGAGGGCTACACGCTTCTAATGCCCAACATGGCTCCTATCCACTTCCGCATTTTGGCGAGCGTTTTCCGCAGCTTCGGCTACAACTGCAAGCTGCTTGAAACAACGGGACCCGAAATTGCCCAGACAGGCTTAAAATACGTTCACAACGACACCTGCTATCCCGCGCTGCTCGTTATCGGTCAGTTCATAAACGCGCTGCAAAGCGGCGAATACGACGTTCACAAAACCGCGCTTATGATCACCCAGACCGGCGGCGGCTGCCGCGCCTCAAACTACATCCACCTGCTCAGAAAGGCGCTTAAAAGGGCGGGATTCGCGTTTGTTCCGGTTATTTCGCTCAGCTTCGGAATGGAGAAAAACAGCGGCTTTTCGCTTACCCTTCCGCTGATTCGCCGCTTTGTGGGCGGTCTTGTTTATGGCGACCAGCTTATGCTGCTGTCAAACCAGACCAAGCCCTATGAGGTAAACAAAGGCGAGACCATGGCACTTGTAGAGCGCTGGAGCGAAAGGATCTCAAAACTGCTCATCGACGGCAAGGGCTACTCGCTTGAAGAGGTCGACGAAAACCTGCACAAACTTACAAAAGACTTCTCAAAAATCGAGCTCAACCGCGTACCTAAGGTAAAGGTCGGCGTTGTGGGCGAGATTTACGTTAAATACTCAAAAATGGCTAACAACGGTCTTGAGGAATTCCTCGCCGAGCAGGACTGCGAGGTCTGTCTGCCCGGGCTTATGGGCTTTGCGTCATTCAAAGTTGACAACCGAATTGAGGACTACAAGATGTTCGGCGGCAGCCGCATCAAGTACGAGTTCTGCAAGCGGCTTCTCGACTACCTTACAAGCCTTGAAACCCTTATGATAGAGTCCGCCGAGCGCTTTAACTTTGTTCCGCCACACAAATACGCCCACACCAAGGAGCTTGTAAAGGGCGTTATCGGCTACGGAAGCAAAATGGGCGAGGGCTGGCTGCTCACCGCCGAAATGCTTGAGCTTGCCGAGACGGGCTACGAAAATATCGTATGCACACAACCGTTCGGCTGCCTGCCCAACCACATCAACGGCAAGGGCGCAATCCGCAAAATCAAAGAGGTAAAACCCAACGCCAACATAGTCACCATCGACTACGACCCGGGCGCTCCCAAGGTAAACCAGGAGAACCGCATCAAGCTCATGCTCGCCGTCGGCAGAGAGGAGCTTAAGAAAAAAGAGGCGGCTGAGCAGGAGACACATCCCCAAACAACCGAAGAATAATTACGGCGGACGCTCAGGCGTCCGCTTTTGCTTTGTCAAAATCACTAAATTCATATACTTATTTTTGGATTGCGTAAAAATCATGAATATGTTATGATAATAGTGCCAAACAAATTGAATATGTCATAGAAAAGTGTGCATTTTTATTTTTGTAAAAATGCAGGCTCTAATTTCACATTTTTCTATAACGTGAGATCAATTTGTTTGGCGACAATCCGCGATGATGTTAGCGGAAAATAACAATCGAATAGGATACATATTAAAAAGTGGCTATCGCACAATTGCGACAGCCACTTTTGACATTATCGGATATGCTTATTTGATAGCTAAATCAGTCAAGCTGCAATAACATCATTTTTAGATTTCCTGATAACACGAACCGATTGCTTTATACTGCAAACCGTATAGATGACGCCGAAGGTAACCGTAGCGGCAAGGAGTAAACCTCCCATTATCTCTGCACCCGATATTTTCGAATCGTTGATAAAATAGGCGGTAAAACCAACTATCGCGTCCCAGCAGCCGTGGAGCAGAAAGATCATGCCGGTTGACAGAAACAATTCGTGTCGTGCTGTTTTTTGATCGCCCTGAGCTTTTGCTGTGCGATAAGCGTAGAAATGTCGTCCCTGATTCATTTGCCAAAGAATGTGCATAGGAAAAACGATCCCTAAAATGATAGCAAAAGGATTCAGCGTAACGATTTTTTCAACGACGCCGTACACCAAGCCAATCGTTCCGGCGGCGAGCATATAATCACGCTCCCGGGTAAAGCGATATCTTTTATCGGAAAGCCAAAAGCCTAAGAATTTGAACGCTTCTTCCAACAGAGCGGCTCTCAGAAAATCGCCGATGAGTTCTCTGCTAAAGCCCGATAAACCTATCAGGTTTGCGATGTTATCCCAAATGATTTCGGTAATGATAATCGGAATCGTCGAGCATACCAGACCGTAAAGAAAGGCTATCACCCAATAATTGATTTTCTTTTTTTGCTCCATTTTCTTACCCGCCTTTAGATAATTATTTTTTCTCATTATACACTGAATTCTGTTATTTTTCATTAACCAGTATGGTTAATGAAAAAAGTATCAGAATAATGTATAATAAAATGAACTATTTTCAATACGGAGGAAGTGTGTATGAGAAAAACAAAGCTAAACCGGATTATTATACATATCCTTACAGCGGTTTTACTGCTGACGGCGTTTCCTGTCAGCGTAGCTGCAGCTAATCAGACGTATCAGACGAAGGATGTGACCGCCTATCTATACAGCATGGACAGCAAAACAAAGCTGGAATGTCTGTTTAATGATGACCTGTCCTCGGTACCGTATGTTGACGCGGCGGATTACCTGAACCAAATCTTTACCGTAAGCTTTACTGAGAGCAAAGGCGATGACGGCGTCTATTCCGTAACAAGTAAAAACGGTACCATGACGGTCGATCCGCAAAAGGACACCGTATCTTTTGACGCCTATGAAGAATTCACAAGCCGGAATGTAAATTCGAAAAATTCCGCGATTGAAAGCGACTATCTGAATGAAGCCGGCGGATCGTATATCACTAAGCCGTCAAAGGTCACTCTTGAACTGTCGCCTTACAAAATCGATCTTGTTGAGTTGAGCGGCAAGGTGTATTTTCCGCTTTATACGATCAACGATCTTTTCGCCGGTACATACAACGCTGCCGAATATGTTGACGGCAAGCTTTATTTTGTTCATACGATGGACAGCGAGACCGACGGCTATTTTGACAGAAGCTCACTCTATGAATCGGACAACCGCGACAAGTCTATGATCGACTATACCTATAACGAGCTCTGCTTTGCGGTGGACAATCTCTACGGTATGCCGTCAAAGTCACAGATCGCGGAAAACATACGCACAAACGGACTTGACAAAACGCTCGATAGCTTCAGCGATCAAACCAAAGAGGCAAAAGAGCTGTTGATGTCTGACAGCTTAACTGATTTTTATTTGGGATTGACCTATCTTTCCGTTCCGTTTGATGACGGCGGACATACGGTTTTCGTTTTTGAACCCTTGGCAGAAAGTGAAAAATACGCCGACACAACTTTCTTCCACGCGTGGAATGAGTTGCAAGAAGGAAATTCCGAAAAAGCGCAGGCTTTTCAATCTATTACAACGGAAATGCAGTCCGGCTCTATGATGGCGCAAATGACGGTCAGTGAAGCGAGAGACAAAGCTTATTCCGCATACGATAAAGTCAAAAGCTGGGGTAGCACTGCTCGATTCATCGTACACGGTGATACCGGTGTATTTATATTTGACAGCTTCACTGATGAAGCTGTTGAGCCGTTCAAATGGTCGCTTGATTATGCGGCTGATAACGGTGTTGATAACTTTGTGATTGACCTCTCCATGAACACAGGCGGAAACTCAAATGTTTTGCAGTATATGGCAGCCATTATGACAAACAAGGAAAATCATACCAATAAGAATTCCCTTCAGACTCTGTGCACCCTTACCGGCAGCAAATATCAGAATGAGGTTGAGCTGGATTTAAACCTTGACGGAAAATTTGACGAAAAAGACAGCGAGATGGTCTATGACTTTCATTTTGCTGTTTTGACGACAAAATGCTCATTCTCCTGCGGCAATCTTCTGCCTGTCATCGCGAAGGATAATCATATCCCGGTTATCGGCAAAACCAGCGGTGGCGGTTCCTGTATGCTGACAAAGTTCTATATGCCCGGCTCACATTATTACGCGATGTCCGGTCCCGCAAAGTTTATCTCTAACGACGGAACGGATGCGGATCTCGGCGCGGAACCGGATTACGATCTGACCACAGAGGATGCAGACGGTCTGACGGATTACACGACACTGTATGACATCGAACAGATCAGCGCCAAGGTTCACGAGTATTACGGCGAAGAACCAAACAACGCAGCCTTTGCCTCCGCCAAAAAAGACGCTTCAGCGGATTCATCACCAGCCGATTCCGATCAAACGGGTTTTCCGGTCTGGGCAATTGTTTGTACTGCAGCTGCAGCAGTATTTCTGCTTGTTGCGATTGTCCTTATAATAAAAATAAGAAATCGTAAAAAGAATAGAGACGAGCAAAACGAACACACTTCAAGCAGCAACTAACGAAAGAAATCAGAAAGAAACTTAAAAAGGCACACCTAAGTAAGCCATACGCGAGAAACGCACAGTGAATGTTAAAAATATGGAAGAAAAATGCTCAAGCGATTCTTTTAACGCTTTTTAAACAGCGGACAGAATAATCGGATTGAGTGACAGTTGCGGCGATCGCGACAGCCAACAAAGCGATATGTGCAATCGTGTTGAGATTCTGAACGGCGTTGAAGCTGTGAACCCAAGCGCGCTCTTGTCCTGTTTGTTTGAACCGTGCGTTGTAGCGTTCGGCTTCGGTTCGTAAAGCGTAAATCTTTTTGAAGGAAACACCGTCTCTGTCAATAGATAAGCGATAATCATCGGGAATCGTTATATATTTGAAACAACCGCGGTTTTCTTGCCGTTTTTCCAGTTTTTGTGATTGCATGGGCAGCAAGCGGTTTTAGAGTTTTTGAACGGACAGCAGTATTTTTGTCTGGTACGTCCGTTGTCAGTCGTTTTACCATCCTTGTTCATAGCAAGCCCGGTGTCGCAAAGAGGGCGACCGGAAGGCAGCTTATCGGGATTTTTTGTATTACGTTTGTTGATTGGAATACAGCACTCCCCACTGTAAACATTCTTGACGGTGTTGTAGATTTTCTTGACGTCATAGGCTTTGTCGCCGATAAAGGTGCATTCCTTAAGCGATAAAAACTCATTTGTCTTTTCAAGAATATCCAGAGTAACCGAGCTGTCGGCTACATCGGCAGTGGTCGTCATTTCATAAATCGGCAGACCGGTGATGCAGTCAACGAGGATATGATTTTTGTAACCCCAATAAAGCTTATAGTTCTTCTCGTCGTGCTGATTAGAGGCAGTATGAACGCCAAGCTTGCAGTCTTTATCCGAAGCAGGCTGATTCTCAGGCTTGAACTTGTCTTTCTTAAATGATTTAGCATTATTTTGAGAAGTATTTGCTGATATTGGAGTGGAATCCAGCGCAATAAAAGACGTGTCTAAAACGCCTAAATCAAACAGTTTTTTAACTTGAGTCTGCATAACAAGCTTCAAAAGTTCATTTTCATGCTTCTTAATGAAACGCTCCAATGTCCAGTAGGACGGCAGTGGTTTCATAATATTGAATCCGCAGTAATGCGCGATTAAGAGGTTATTTTTGAGATAATCCAAAAGGTCTGTAACACAGGAAAAACACTCGCACTTCATCACAACAAACGCCCGAATTTTGGCGTGATCGGAATAACCTTTACGACCTGTAGAAGCAATATATTCAGGAAGCATTGATAAATCAATATTGTCAAAGAGCGTAGAGTAGAATTTGATTTTGGGTTGTGATGTAAACAGTGAGATGTCCTGTAAAATTTCTTGGCGATAGATAACAGCCAGCCCCTTTCGTTGGTTTTTGCTTCAATTAAATTATACGATATTTGGCTGGCTGTTTCTATATTTTTGAGTGATAAAACAAATATTTATCTGAGAAAAACTCACTGTTTGTCAGGTTTTTTGAGTTTTGCTCAGGGCTATGAATCAATAATGAGGAGTGATTTTATGACTGATAACACATCAGCACTCAGACGGTTTGCCGACAAGGTCTACGGCGGTATCAATATGAGCTGGATAAAGGTATTGATAATGGCGGTCGCGTCCGCGATTGTGACGACCGTATTCCTTGTTGTGCCGATCTTTGCGAATACGTCCTTTATCAATATGGGCGCGACAATGGAAGCATGGTTTTTCCTCGCGATCATTATCATGGTGAACTGCAAAAAGCCGCTTGAGGCTGCGCTCAAAACTTTCGTGTTCTTTTTAGTAAGCCAGCCGCTAATCTATCTCTTCCAAGTTCCCTTTTATGAGGGAGGGTGGGGGATCTTTATGTACTACCGGTTCTGGATCCTCTGGACGATCCTGACCTTTCCTATGGCGTTTGTCGGCTGGTATCTGAAAAAGCATAATTGGCTGAGTCTGCTGATTCTTTTACCGGTTATCGTTTTTATGGCAATATTCGGTACAGGCTTTTTACAGACGGCAATCAACAGCTTTCCGAAGTATATTTTGTCCGCGCTCTTTTGCTATGCTCAGATCATCATTTATGTATATACCTTTACCGATAAGCTGTGGCTGAAGCTCGCGGGACTGGGCGCGGCGGTTGTTACAATCGCTGTTTGTCTCTTTGTTTCCAGCGTAGACGTAAATGTCAATACGCCCCTGCCGGACGAACCGAGCTTTTCGGATTCAGCCGTTATCTCGCTTGCGGACAGCTCCTACGGAGAGGCGGAAATCGTTGACGCCGCCGGCGGATATGTTCATGTGCATATGACAAAATACGGCGCCACCGGGCTGACCGTTACCGACGGCGATAAAGTGTATGAATATAAGGTAGAGGCAAAGCAGTCTGACGGTACTAATTTGATAGATATTACTCCTAAGGAATAATCATTGACGGCAATGAATCGGGCGTTGTCTACAGCTATTCTGTCAAGGAATACGCCGATTATCTGCTTGCGCACGCGAATGAAAGAGATGATTTGAAACGAGCGGCTCCGCTTGCTATAACGCGCTGAACGGCGGCACAAGCGACGCCAATCTGCAAAATGTTATCACGGTGCTGTACCTGTATTCACAGGCAGCAAACGACTATTTTAACTGACCGGAGGCTTGAATATGGAAAAAGAAAAGTATGAGCGCACGGAAATAGATATCTTCAAATTTCAAACCGAGGACGTTATCATGACAAGCGGAATTGATTACGAAGATGATGAATTACCGATTATGAACGGTCATTAATAACGCGTGCCGCATATGGGAGCGATAACCTGTATGCGGCGCATTTTTTGGAAAAGTCATTAAGTAACCGCTGCGGTGAATGACAAAATGAGATTCTTATGTTATAATGACAATAGTTATTTACAGATTTGCGGGAAGGCATTTATGATACTTGATTTTATTATATCAAATTTTACTGTATTGATGATTGTTGCCGTGATGTGCGTCATCATGTATGTCAATAAAGATTTGAAGAAACCCGCTGTTTCTCTTGCGAGGGTAGCGGTTATTCTGATATTGATTACCGCTGTGCTGGATTATTTAAATGATATGGCGGCTGGGCTTACAAATTATTCTTTTCCGTGTTCGCCCGAACAGCTCGTGCGGCTTCATACGGCGCTTTGCGTTTTCTCGTACATTCTGCGACCTGTTATTATATTGATAGAGCTGCTGATTATATGTCCTGATAAAAGACTCCGCATTCCGATTATCGTTCCTTCTGTCGTCAATGCCCTGATATATTTGCCGACGCTTTTCGGACGTCCGCTGGCTTTTTACTTCACGAGTGATAACGCGTGGGTAGGTATCGCTCCGTTCAACCTGACGATATACCTTGTACTTATCGTGTATCTCTTCATATTACTTGCTTTTTCCGTTATCTATTTTTCGAAGAAGAACAGGAAATGCAGCGTAATCATTCTGGCAATTGTTCTCTTGTCGCTCGTTGTCGCCGTTTTGGAATATTTCAATATCATGACCGGCTACACAACGACCGTTACGGCGATGGGAACGCTGACATATTATATCTATCTGTCGACGATATACCAGCAGAAAATACGCGAAACAGTCGCCGAAAAGGAGCTGACGCTCGCTAAAAACGAGCTCGATTTACTCCGCAGCCAGATACAGCCGCATTTTATCTACAATTCTCTGAGTACGATTCGCTCTCTCGCAAAGCGCGACAGCAAAAAGGCGGTCGTGTGTATTGATGAATTTTCCAAATATTTAAAGTCGCATATCGGTGCGATACAAAGCGACGAGCTGGTATCCTTTGAAAGCGAAATAGACAACATCAACGCTTATCTGCAAGTCATACAAATGGGATACGGAGGAAAAATCGAGCTTATAAAGGAATTTTCGGTCACGGACTTTAAACTTCCGACGCTTGTGCTTGAACCAATCATTGAGAATGCGGTCAGTCACGGTATCAGCAAACACGGCGGGACAATCACCATCAGTACACATGAAGAAAACGGCAATGTCATCATTCGCGTTACGGACAGCGGCTCGCCTTCAAAGGATAAAGAAGAATTTGAGCCCATACACAACGGCATCGGGTTGCAAAACACCGAAAAAAGGCTCAGACTGCAATGCTCCGGCACGTTGAAAGCGAATTTCACTGACAGCGGCTCAACTGTTGAGCTTGCTGTTCCGAGGGGGAATGCTATATGAAAATATTGGTAGCGGACGATCAGCCGATGATTGTCGAGGATATTATCGACGAATTGAAAAACCTGCGACCTGCCGCCATTTGTATAGGAACGAGCGAGCCGTCGGAAATACTCCCTTTATTTGCAGAGCACCGATTTGATATTGTTTTTTTGGATATAGATTTATCAGGATATAACGGAATTGCCCTCGCCAAAAGGATACTTACCGTCAAGCCGAGAACCAATATCATCTATATTACCGGTTATGAGAAATTCGCGCTCGACAGCTATAAAACCATTGCAAGCGCGTTTCTGGTCAAGCCTGTCAGCACCGAGATGATCGCAAACGCGCTGGATCACCTGCGTTATCCCGTGTCGGATATTACGGAGCATATCTTGACTGCCCAATATTCAGGCGACAATTATTTGGGAAAAAGAATGGTAAAGGCGCGTGAAGAAAGCGGGATGTCTATTCAGGAGCTTTCGGATGAACTCGGAGTAGCGGTGCAGACAGTTTACCGCTGGGAGCGCGGCAAGCGCATACCGGACGTCGTTACCTTTATGCACATCGCCAAAGCCTTGGGCGTCAGCATCGAGAAGTTGCTTGGCGAAGAATCATAAAACTATTAAGGCAACACCGCACAATTCACGGCGCACACCTTGCTTGAATCTTATTCCGTCAGACTGCCCCAAAAACCTCGGCAAGGCGTCAGCCTTACCTCAGTTTATTTGTGCACCCTGACAAAAAATCTTACTGCGCAATCCGCACACCTGAATTATGCGGTATTGCCTTAATAAGGAGTTCACTGTATGAAAAAAACAATTATCCGAATCACAGGAATCATGAAACACAGGAATGGGAAAAAGTCAGAGTATTGGACTATACATATGAGAAAGGCTATCCTACTGTTGTG
Organism: uncultured Eubacteriales bacterium; assembly: GCA_900316435.1. Lineage (GTDB taxonomy): Bacteria > Bacillota > Clostridia > Oscillospirales > Acutalibacteraceae > Ruminococcoides. Next base: position 24,916 of record ONCY01000009.1, read on the forward strand.
ACGATGGCTGAAGATGACGGCGCCGATCAGAGTAAGACGGAATACGAGTATACCTTTGACGGTGACCTTCAATAGTTTTATCATGGGAGAGACAAACAACTATTATCGCTTCCTTTGGTATTGATCCGATTTATTCCGAACGAGCAGGAATTGTCCGCTACGCTGACGGAGCAGCAAAACGCCATACTTCAGAAAATCAAAGACAACCGCACAGAGCTTATGAACCTCGGCGAGCGCGATGCGTTTCGTCGGGGTTTCTCTTTGGCTGTCAGGCTGATGGTTGAAACGATGAGCAGCGAGGAAACCTGACGCGCCCTGTTTCGCCCTGTGTCGCGCGAAAAAATTGGTGGAAAAAAGTACCCGACATCTCCAAACAAAGCCCACGCAGCCGATTTGTAGCGGTTTGTGGGCGCAAAAAGGCGCAAGTTCAGAATCTAACCGGTTCTGTGCTTGCACCTTTTTGACGTTCAAAGTCTGAGACGCTGTAATCAAAGAATACGGAATTTATTTATCCTTCCTCTTTCTGTTGGGGAAACAGCCCTCGAGCCAGTCGATGTACTCCTCGGGGGTTATGTTTCCGGCGGAGCATTCATCCCGCTTGACAAGAGCTTCGTACTTCCATTTCTTGAATTCGTTTTTCTTGATTTGATTAACTTTCACGCGAGCGGAGTAACGGCGATAATATTTTCGATAGATTGGAATCGCTTTGTTCTCCGCCATTTTCATTTTATAGTTTTCCTCGGCGGCGAGGTCGCGGCAGGAACGCAATTCACCTAAATGAATCCGGTTGCAGTATCGCGCGTCGTAGTTGCCTTTGTAGGTAAACCATTGTCCGCAGCGCTCGCAGCACTTTAAGTTGACGTTGTATTCGATCAGCTTGTTAAGCTCAAGCTCCAAGAACTCATGCAGGCTCTCGCACCGATAACGGAGAACCGGATTGTGATTATAGTTATGAAAATATATTAGTGTGGCTGCATCTATGTCGTGCTCCTGTGCAAAATCAGCAAACGCTGAAAAATCATAATCCAACGGAGATTTTTTGTCTCCCATTATCAACCGCTGTTCTTCGTTGAATTCAACGAAGGGCGGCATTTTATTTATCTTCCGATAAAGATAATACCGCGCGGAAGGAGTCATATCACTCAACACCTCAGAATAATACTTCGATTCAAAACAGAACTCCAGAATATCACGGTATTCCTTTTGCAGCATTATCAGATATTTATAATAGTCAAGCATAGCCGCCGCCAAATCCGCATACTGCATAATAGCCGGCGGAAACAATGCGGATGCAGTCGATCCAAACGCCAAGTGATTAATCAACCATTTATAGTTGCGGTAGATTCGATAACGGTTAATCATCTCCAGCACTTCATTGTCAGCATTTGGTAAATCAATATCTTCATACATTCGAAGCAGCGATGTTGTCAATGCTCAAAAAAAGTGTATCAGATGCGGAAAGGAAAACGATTCAAACGCCAAATTCTGCGAAGCCTGCGGATACTCAAAATTTATTAACAATTAGCTCTGCCATGAAAAATTCCCTCTTTACAGGCATATACTTGTAAAGGGGGATTTTTTTGAAACTAACCGGTTATACAAAAAGCCGCCGCGTTACCGCAGCGGTTTATATTATTGTCCGCATTATCACCGTGGCAGTGCTGATTTACAGCCTTGCACGCGGTCAGTGGGAAAACGCCGTCACCTGCGCCCTCACTTTAGGGCTGCTGATGATACCGTCATTTTTGGAGCGCAAAATGCAGATAACCCTGCCGAGCGTTATGGAGGTCATGATGATCTGCTTTGTGTTCGCGGCGAATATAATGGGCGAGATCTCCGCGTTTTATGAGAAGATACCGCAGCTCGACACAGCACTCCACGCAATAAACGGCTTTATCTGCGCAGGCGTGGGCTTTGGGCTTATCAACATTTTGAATCAGACGCACAGAGTAAGGCTTTCGCCGCTGTTTGTGGTGCTGTTCTCGTTCTGCTTTTCAATGACTGCCGGCACGGTATGGGAGCTGTTTGAGTTCGGAATGGACGCGCTTTTCGGCAAGGACATGCAGAAGGACACGCTTGTAAGCTCGATAAGCACCCATCTTTTATCGGACGGCGGCAGCGTTATTACAATAAGCGATATCCGCGACACCGCCGTAAACGGTCAGAGCCTTGGTGTGAAAGGGTACCTCGACATAGGGCTGTACGACACCATGAAGGACTTGGCGGTGAATTTTGCAGGAGCCGCGGCGTTTAATACCGCGGGGTACTTTTACTTAAAGGGCAGAAAAAAGCACACGGCGTTTATCAAAAATTTTATACCATCCAAATCCGACTAATTAATTCGGTCGGGCACAAGACGTATTTTTCAATACAATCTCTCTGCCCGACCGAAATTCCGCATTCCGAATTCCTAATTCCGAATTCATTTGTTGCGCCGTTATACCAATTTTTCCTAAAATCCGATTTATGCAAAGGCGCGCAAGCGTGACGCTTGACCCGGTACGCGAATCAGACGTTTGCATTAACAGAACTTCCTAACCCGCGAGAAATGACGCGCCGTTATACCGATTTTTCCTAAAATCCGATTTATCCAAAGGTGCGCAAGCGTGACGCTTGACCCGGTACGCAAATCAGGCAATCGAAATTTATCAATACTTCTGTTCCCGCGAAATTTGACCCGCCGTTGCGGAGATGTATTGTTATATCACGTTATCCAAAGGCGGCTTTGGATGCAACGTCACGTTGCTAATCTGTGTCGAGTTTCAGAACTGCCATGAACGCCTCCTGCGGAACCTCTACGGTGCCGAGCTGGCGCATGCGCTTTTTGCCTTCCTTTTGCTTTTCAAGCAGCTTTTTCTTTCTGGTTATGTCGCCGCCGTAGCACTTTGCGAGAACGTCCTTGCGCATTGCCTTTACGGTTTCGCGCGCGATTATTTTACCGCCAATGCACGCCTGAATCGGAACCTCAAAAAGCTGGCGCGGAATTTTCTCCTTAAGCTTTTCAGCCATTTTGCGCGCGCGCGGATATGCCTTGTCCTTGTGAATAATAAACGAAAGGGCGTCGACGACGTCGCCGTTGAGCATGATGTCAAGCTTTACAAGCTCGCTGGGCACATAGCCCTTTAGCTCGTAGTCAAAGGACGCGTAGCCCCTTGTGCGGCTTTTGAGCGTATCAAAAAAGTCGTAGATAATCTCGGCAAGCGGAAGAACATAATGCAAATCAACCCTATCGGCGTCAATGTACTGCATATCTACAAATGTTCCGCGCCTGTCCTGACAAAGCTCCATAATATTGCCGACGTACTCCTTCGGAGTGTAGATATGCGCGTCGGTTACGGGCTCCTCCGCCGACTGGATAAGCGACGGGTCGGGATAGTTTGTCGGGTTATCGATATTTTCGGTTGTACCGTCGGTGCGGTGGATTTTATAAATAACGCTGGGCGCGGTTGTAATCAGGTCGAGCATGTACTCGCGCTCAAGGCGCTCCTGAATAATCTCCATATGAAGCAGACCGAGGAAGCCGCATCGGAAGCCAAAGCCCAGAGCGACCGAGGTTTCGGGCTCAAAGGAGAGAGCTGCGTCGTTGAGCTGCAGCTTTTCAAGCGCGTCCTTAAGGTCGCCGTACTTGGCGCCGTCAAGCGGATAAATGCCGCAGAAAACCATCGGCTGAGCCTCGCGGTAACCGGGGAGCGGCTCGGCGGCAGGGTTGTTTGCAAGCGTAACGGTGTCACCCACCTTTGCGTCGGCAAGCGTTTTGATTGAGCCTGCTATGTAGCCTACCTCGCCCGCGTAAAGGCCGTCGGTTTTCTCCATTTGAGTAGCGTGCATAAGACCGCATTCAACAACATTGAACACGCTGCCCGTAGCCATCAGCTTAAACTCGTCGCCGGGGTGTATCTGCCCCTCCTTAAGGCGCACATAGATTATAACGCCCTTGTAGCTGTCGTAGTAGCTGTCAAAGATAAGCGCGCGAAGCGGAACGTTTACGTCGCCCTCGGGTGCGGGAATATCGCTTACTATTTTCTCCAAAACCGCATGAATGTTAATGCCTGCCTTTGCCGAAATTTTCGGTGCGTCCTCGGCTGGAATGCCTATAACGTCCTCTATCTCTTTTATAACCCTGTCGGGGTCGGCGCTCGGCAGGTCTATTTTATTTACTACAGGCACGATCTCAAGACCGCTGTCAACGGCAAGGTAGGTGTTTGCCAAGGTCTGAGCCTCAATGCCCTGCGACGCGTCGACAACAAGAATAGCGCCCTCGCAAGCCGCAAGAGAACGCGAAACCTCGTAGTTGAAGTCGACATGCCCCGGAGTGTCGATTAAATTAAAAAGATACTGCTCACCGTCGTCGGCATTGTAGACGACGCTTACGGCGCGCGCCTTGATTGTAATGCCGCGCTCGCGCTCAAGCTCCATGTCGTCGAGAAGCTGAGCCTCCATGTCTCGCGCCGAAACAGAGTTTGTCTGCTCCAGAATACGGTCGGCAAGAGTGCTTTTGCCGTGATCGATATGCGCGATAATGCTGAAATTTCTGATTTTATCCTGAGGAAAAGGCATTTTCATCCTCCTGTTCGTTGTTTGAATAAAACGATTATAACATATCGCGCCGGTTTTAACAAGGACTTTTAAGGCAATACCGCATAATTCAGGTGTGCGGATTGCGCAGTCAGGTTTTTCGTCAGGTTGGACAAATAATCAGTGCGCATACTGACGTATGGGTGCTGATTGCGAATTGTGCGGTGTTGCCTTAAAATGTTCCGTTGTCGATATAAGCCACTCCATTGTTCTCAACAACTATAAAATATTTGCCTATCGGATTATCAAGCGCCTTTTCTGCTTTGTTTCTGTCGCCGTAACCGACAAAAATATTTTCAATCAGCGCAGTTGCGGCATCTTCGGGAATATTGTACAGCGAGGACTGTGGGGTATAGATGTAAGCAGTTTTTCCGTTGATGCTCTCGTTTTCGCTTGAAATAACGCTTTTATAACAAATGTCGCTCACCTTTTCGGGAGTTGAAAAGCTGCCTGTCTCCGATTCGGGAGGTCTGTTGCCGCTGTTGTGAATGTATGTAAAGCTTCCGTCGGAGTTTACCTGAAAGCTTGCCGCGCTGTAACCGCCTGCCTTAGCCACATATTTTTTGCTGGACATTTCGCCGAAAATATCGGTTTCGGCCTCTGTTTGGTGTTCGTTCTCGGCCCCTTTCGCAAAGTCCTGCAGGTACGCGACGGCTTTTTCGTATGTCAGCCCTTCACCCTGCGGAAAATCCGAAAACGCGGCAACAGAGGTGCTGCGAGTAAGTACTCTGTCGATGTTGCTTACGATTTCCAATTCATCCGCGGTAGGCTCGGGATGATCTTTGCCGTCCACGGTTGACAGCGTTTCGGTTGCGGGGTTTATGTTTTTGTCAAAAACCACCTTTACTATGCTGCGCGTACAGGCCTCGTTGGCGTCCTTTTTGTAGTAATAAAGAGCGTTATCACCCTTTTTTGTGAACACGGCATAGCTCATATTTCCGCCTGCCTCGTTTTGGTAAATTCCGATGTCGTAATCTGTTTCAAAGATGTTTGATGCGCCGCCGTCGGCATATGTTACTACCCTAAGCTGAGCGCGTCCTTGATTGACGTCGGCGTATGGGTGCTTTTTATATCTTTGCGCGTAAAGGAATATCATTTCGGGGGTTCCGTCTCCGTTTATGTCGGCAAATGAAATCGAGTTGTTCTCACGCTCGGCGCTGCCCTCCCAGTTGAACGCCTTGATTCCGTCCTGTGTAAAATGCAGATATTGCAGATACGCGGCGGACATTTTAGCGTAATCGGGTTCGGTTGGGGCTTCGGTTTCAGGCTGAGCGGCGGTGGTCTGAGCTGCGGTCGTTTCGGGCAAGGCTGTTGTTTCGGGAAGATTTGTTGTTTCAACTACAGCGGAGGCTGAGGACTGCTCCATATTTTGCTGTTTGCCGATAAGCGTCGCCGCTATAATGCCTGCCGCGACCAAACCGACAGCTATTACTCCCGCCAACACACCGATGAGCACTTTTGTTCCTGCTGCCATTGAGGTTGCAACGGAAGCTGCTGCCGCCGGAGAAGCCGCAGCGCATATGCCGCTGTAAAGCTGAGCCGCTATGTCGGTTTTAATAGCCTTGCGCGCCAAAAACAGCCGCGATTTAACCGTGTTTTCGTTGCAATCCATGATTTCCGCGATTTCAGGTATTTTAAGATTATCATAGTAAAAAAGGACAATTGTCTGGCGCTGTACATCGCTGAGCGTAAAAATAATCCTGCGCAGGCGTTCGCTTAAATCCTCCTGCTCGGCGTAAGCCTCGGGCAGCATAAGGTCGGATTCAAGCTCAAACGCTCCGGCATTGCTGTCGTCGCTGTCGATCGAATACTCGAGTTTGCGCTTTCTCAGCAGTGTTGTGCACTCGTTAACAGCGATTTTCTGTATCCAGGTGTTGAACGCCGCAGGGTTTGACAGGCGCGAAATGCTCTGCCACGCTTTAATAAAGGTGACTTGAAGAACATCCTCGGCGTCAGATGTGTTTTTTAGTGTATGAAACGCCAGAGCGTATATTTTTGGATAATAAAGCTGATATAAATTTGAAAAACTTTTTTCATCGCCCTTTATTGCTTTTGCTGCGAGCTCAATTTGCTGTTCATTCATTGCCATGATGATTCTCCTTATCTATACTGTCAGTGGTTTGTTTTTGAATTGTTTTATAAAGCTGTTCGGCGCGTTTGGGTGTTGGAGCTTGTTTTTTCAGCTGTCTGTTAAAGATTGTTTTGAGCGAAAGCTCGTCGGCTATATTAGGGCTTTCGCCCGATTTACGTTCAAGCTCGTTTATCTCCGTCTTTATCGACCCGCGCGAAAGAGCCAGCCGTGCCCTTACTGCGCTTTCTCCGCATTCCATTATTTCGGTGATCTCCGTAATGTTCAGATTTCCGAAATAATAAAGAGTCAATGTCTGCCTTTGGTTTTCGCTCAGCCCGAGAATTATCTCTTTCAGGCGCTCATTAAGGTCTGCGCTGCTGTCGTATTTTTCGGGAAGAGCGATGTCGTTTTCGGCATCGGCGGCAAACTCCCCTTCGCCGTATGGTTTGTCGGGTAACTTTTCCGTAATAACCCCTCGCTTTCTGCTTTGTTTAATATACAGACGAAGCAGAAACCGAAAAGGTTTAAAATTTTTGAAATATTTTTCTGAGCTCTAAAGGTATTCTACACCAATCAAATCGGAGTGTCAATAAAACAAAAATCCTGCTGTTTTGTGATAAAATACACAAAAGCACTTTACAAAACACCCTTAAAGTGGTACAATCTAATGTGATATATTGTGTATCAGATTACACGGACGGCATTTGTTTTGTCGATTGCCGTTAGATTAAAAGGAGGACGATTTACAATGGCAAGAAAAATGAAAACCATGGATGGTAACAGCGCGGTCGCTCATGTTTCCTATGCATTTACAGACGTTGCTGCTATCTACCCCATCACACCTTCTTCCGTTATGGCTGACCTCACCGACCAGTTTTCGGCTCAGGGTCAGAAGAACCTTTTCGGAAGAGAAGTTCAGGTAACTGAGATGCAGTCCGAGGGCGGCGCTTCAGGTGCTGTTCACGGCTCACTGGCTGCCGGCGCTCTGACCACAACCTACACCGCGTCACAGGGTTTGCTGCTGATGATCCCCAACATGTACAAAATGGCAGGCGAGCTGCTTCCGAGCGTTATTCACGTTTCCGCCCGTGCACTCACAAGCCACGCGCTTTCTATCTTCGGCGACCACTCTGACGTATACGCTTGCCGTCAGACCGGTTACGCAATGCTTTGCTCCAACAATCCTCAGGAATGTATGGACCTTGCGGCTGTTGCTCACCTTACCGCAATCAAGGGCAGAGTTCCCTTCCTGCACTTCTTCGACGGCTTCCGCACCTCTCACGAGATTCAGAAGATTGAAGCTTGGGATTACGAGGATCTCGGCGAAATGCTCGACTGGGACGCAGTTGAAGAGTTCCGCCGCCGTTCACTCAACCCTGAGCACCCCGTAACAAGAGGTACCGCTCAGAACGACGATATCTTCTTCCAGGCAAGAGAAGCCTGCAACCCCTACTATGACGCTGTTCCCGATGTTGTTATCGAGTACATGAACAAGGTTAACGCCAAGGTCGGCACAAACTACAAGCCCTTCAATTACTACGGCGCTGCTGACGCAGAGCATGTAATCGTTGCTATGGGTTCTGTATGCGACTGCGCGGAAGAGGTTGTTGATTACCTGAACGCCGCAGGAGAAAAGGTCGGTCTGCTCAAGGTAAGACTTTACCGTCCATTCGTTGGCGAGCTTATGGTAAACGAGCTTCCCGACACCGTTAAGACACTTTCCGTTCTTGACAGAACAAAAGAGCCCGGCTCAATCGGCGAGCCCCTCTATCTTGATGTTCTTGCCGCTATCAACGATTCCAAGTTTGCCTGCGTAAAGGTTTACGCAGGCAGATACGGCCTCGGCTCCAAGGACACCACACCCGGCGACATCATCGCCGTTTACAGAAATGCTGAGGCTGACGCTCCCAAGAGAAAGTTCACCATCGGCATTGTTGACGACGTTACAAACCTTTCACTTCCCGTTGTTGAGGATCCCGACACAACACCTGCCGGCACTCACAGCTGTAAGTTCTGGGGTCTCGGCGCGGACGGCACCGTTGGCGCTAACAAGAACTCCATCAAAATCATCGGCGACCACACCGACATGTACGCTCAGGGCTACTTCGCTTACGACTCAAAGAAGTC
>ONCY01000042.1 GCA_900316435.1 uncultured Eubacteriales bacterium
GGACAAGCGGCGCACTTGTATTTCTTCTTAACGCAAACACCCTGCACCCACTCATTGGCACATGCGGGAACATAGCCGCTGTTGCCGGTTTTAGTGTTGTAAAAGCGTTTGGCATCTGTTTCAGTAGCGGATTTTTATCTAACTGAATAAAACCGAAAATAAATGTCAATAAGATTAGCGGTGATGACATGTTATATATTAATAACCGTTTTAATAATAAGAGGAAAAATATTGAAATGGATAAATACGTCCCTCAGCATATTGTTGCCCTGAAGGATTTCCTGTCGCAGGTTTATTATGCTGAATCAGGGTTTAAAAAAATGGAAAATTTCGACAAAAAAATAAACAGCTTATAAAGTTGAAATTTCTTCATCCATCTGTTATACTAAAAACAGTTTAAAATTCTATGGGAGTTTTGATTATGGCTAAGCAAAGATTAAATAATACCGCCGATAAAGCAAATGCATCAGGCATCACAGCTCTTTATGTGCGTGTTTCGACTGACGCTCAGTATGAAGAGGGCTACTCTATTGAAGCCCAGGAAAAGAAGCTCAAACAGTGGTGCGAATTAAAAGACTATTCAAATTATAAAGTTTACCAAGACGGCGGCTGGAGCGGAAGCAACCTTGATCGTCCCGCAATGAAACAGCTCATTTTTGAGATATCTCACCATAAGGTCATCCGGGTTGTTGTTTATAAGCTCGACAGACTCTCCCGCTCTCAGAAAGACACACTTTTTCTTTTGGAAGAGGTGTTTATTCCAAATAACGTTGAGTTTTATTCAATTAACGAGAATTTTGACACCGGCACATCTTACGGCAAGGCAATGATCGGTATTCTTTCGGTATTCGCTCAACTCGAGCGCGAGAACATCCGCGAGCGAACCCGTATGGGAATGTATGAGCGCGTTAAAGAAGGTTTTTGGATGGGCGGAAACGGCGTTCCGTTTGGCTACGACTATGACTCGAATCGGAATATTCTGGTACCAAACGAGCACGCTGATGACGTCCGAAAAATCTATGACTTGTTTTTGAAAGGCTACTCCACCACGCGGCTCGCAAAAATGTTTTCGGTTTCGGGCGACAGGCAGATAGGTCTGATTCTTGACCGTATTACATATATCGGGAAAATAAAGTACAATGACGAGGTTTTTCCCGGCCGTCACCAACCGCTGATTGATGAAAACACATGGAACCGTGTTCAGAAGGAGCGGCAAAAACGCTCCAGAAAAAAATCAGCAATGTCACCTTACTTGCTGACAGGATTGCTTGTCTGCGGAAAATGCGGCGCAAAAATGAGATATCAGCCTTGGGGGAAAAACGGCAAAATCAAGATCTATTGTTATTCTCAACAATCTTCAAATCCCAAACTTATTAAGGATCCGAATTGTAATAATAAAAAGATCGACGCGCATGATTTGGATGAGCTTATAGTCAGTGACGTTTTAAGAATGACCGATAATATCTCGGTTAAGGAGTCGAAGCTGCCGCAGAGTATAAGTGATAGACAGGCTGGGATCAAAGTCTTTCAGGCAAAATATGATGTTCTGGAAATTGAGCTCAAACGCTTGTACAATTTATACGCGTCAAACGGTGATAAGCTTTTGATTGAGACGATCAAGGAAAAACAAAAAGAGATGGCAGATGTTTCAAAGATGCTCAACAGCGAGAAAGCTTCTGTGGCGGCGGTTGAGGATATTTCGGAAAGACAAAACGCCATAAAAAATTTAAGAAATTGTTGGAATAGCTTAACATTACAAGAAAAACAAAGAGCCTTACGTATTTGTGTAAACAGGGTAATTGTTACAGACGATAGGGTGGATATTGAATATTTGATTTAGTAATACTAATTTCCATTAAAACGCTTTAAAACAGATGTTAGCGGAAAATTTCGCAAAACAAGGCGGAGGACGCAGGAATCCTGACGGATTCCGAGGACGACAACGCGGTTAAGCGGAATTTAACGCAACAGATGTTAAAGTGTTTTATTGGATATTAGTATAAAATAGCGGACTTCGAAGTATATCAGCTCCGTAGCTCGCTTTTGAATTTTTTATTAGTAAGTGTTATACTCCCCGAAATATCGTATTTATCGTACATATCGTACATGCTTAATTTGAAAAATTTACATTATAGAAGTGTATTGCACCTGAAAAGTCGGATGGACAAAGAAAAGATGAATTCAGATACTGAAATAGTATAAATGGTGAATATAAATGATAACGCAAATTGTACCCGATAAGCTCAGATCAAAGTTGCGCACCTTTTTCAAATTGATGATCTCTGATTTGGAGATGCGCACAAAGCTTTGCTTGGTCAGCTGTTCCTCAAGCCCGTATAATCTTTGTTTGAGGATGTATTCTTTGTTGCTGACCGATGCAAAGGTCTTGCCGCCGGCCGCGTAAATACGAATAATGTCCTCTGGTGACAGGATTTCCGCTAAATCGTTGTAAAAGCCCGTGATAACCTCAGGCGTTTTGGATGAAAGTCTATTAAGTATACAATTCTTGAAAATCCGCTGCATATCGTGCTGATTGCCGTGCCGCTGATTTTACAGACATTCCTCATATTTGCCATAGCGTATTTGGCTTGCAAGCTCTTAAAGCTGCCGCATAATATCGCCGCTCCCGCAGGAATGATAGGGGCGTCAAACTTCTTTGAGCTTGCGGTAGTCGTGGCAATCGCATTGTTCGGAACGACCTCGTCTGCGGCGCTTGCGACAACCGTAGGCGTATTAACAGAAGTACCCGTTATGCTGTTTCTTGTCGGCATTGCAAATAGAACCAAAAAGTTTTTTAACTAAACAGATGTAAAATATGTAATTATTAAATCGGAAAAGTTCATAAAACCTAAGGAAATCATGAAAGTGATGCAGTAGATGCAGTAAGGATAATATTAAAACCAAATAAAAAGTACATTCCAAAGAAGAATCTGCTTTTAAGCCACATTGCGCAGCTTTATGTGAAGGAGCTTGAACAGTACCTTTGCAGTTACCAAGAATCCCATAAATAACTGAAAGCCCGTTAGTTTGAGCGGGTTTTAGTTATAGGCTGAATCTATAACCGGGTATATGTTTTATGTATTGGACAAAACCTACCAACATAGTATATAATTGAGTCAGCGAAAGAAAAGGAGACGACAGTTATGACGCTGATCTTAAAAAAATTATCAATGCGAATGTGCAAGCGTGACGCTTGACCCAATCCGCGCAACAGACGGCGGAGATATTCAAGATGTATGTTCCCGCGTTTAAACAAGATATTGATTATTTCTCAATATATCTTATATTATACAGAGCATAAACAATTAATTTGAAAAGAAAGAGGTATTTACCATGTCAGAATATAAATTTGAAACATTACAGTTACACGTTGGACAGGAACAGGCAGACCCCGCAAGCGACGCCAGAGCCGTTCCGATTTATGCAACCACATCATACGTTTTTCATAACGCGCAGCACGCCGCCGACCGCTTCGGACTTGCCGACGCGGGCAACATCTACGGCAGACTCACCAACTCCACTCAAGGCGTTTTTGAGGACAGGATAGCGGCGCTCGAGGGCGGCGTTGCAGGCTTGGCGCTGGCTTCCGGCGCTGCGGCAATCACATACACAATTCAGGCTCTCGCAAAGCAGGGCGAGCACATCGTAGCCCAGAAAACTATCTACGGCGGTTCTGCTAACCTGCTGGCGCACACGCTTCCGCTCTACGGCATTGACACGACCTTTGTTGACATTCACAACCTCGAGGAAGTAACGGCTGCAATCCAGCCGAACACCAAGGCGATTTATATAGAGACCCTCGGCAACCCCAACAGCGACATTCCCGACATCGACGCGCTCGCCGAGATCGCTCATTCTCACGGTCTGCCGCTCGTTATAGATAACACTTTCGGCACGCCTTACCTTATCCGTCCGATTGAGCACGGCGCGGATATAGTTGTACACTCAGCAACTAAATTCATCGGCGGCCACGGCACAACTCTCGGCGGCGTAATAGTAGACGGCGGTACCTTTGACTGGGCGGCATCGGGCAGATATCCGTGGATTTCCGAGCCGAACCCAAGCTATCACGGCGTTAAGTTTACAGACGCCGCGGGAAAAGCCGCATTTGCGGTTTACATCCGCGCGATCCTGCTCAGAGATACGGGCGCAACTATATCGCCCTTTGCCGCATTCCTGCTCTTACAGGGAACCGAAACCCTCTCGCTCCGTCTGGAGCGCCACGCGGAGAACACCAAGAAGGTGCTCGATTATCTCGTCAATCATCCGCAGGTTGAAAAGGTCTATCATCCCTCGCTTGCCGACCACCCCGACCATGCGCTGTATAAAAAATACTTCACCAACGGCGGCGGTTCTATCTTTACCTTTGACATCAAGGGCGGCAAGGAAGAAGCCTTCCGCTTCATCGACGGGCTGAAAATCTTCTCGCTTTTGGCAAATGTAGCGGACGTGAAGTCGCTCGTTATCCATCCTGCTACCACCACGCACTCGCAGCTTACCGACGAGGAGCTTGACGCCGCGGGTATCCACCAGAACACCATCCGCCTTTCAATCGGCACCGAGCACATCGACGACATCATCGCCGATCTGGAAAACGGATTTAGTGCAGTATAAGCTGTTTTAAATATATTCTGCCGGCGCAGTTTCGTTAAACTCCGCCGGCATTTTTAGTATTATCTTATTGACAGTAATCTATTAACAATGTATAATTAACCTACTATGGCAGTAGACGAAAAGGGACTTTTGTAGGAGGAAAAGCAATGCTTCTTGACCTCAACAATTCATATATCAACCGTCTTGCGCAAAATGCTGAATTCGGTATTGAGCGCGAGAGCCTGCGCGTTACCTTCGACGGTAAGCTTGCTCAGACAGAGCACCCGTTTGTCGGCAATACGCATATCGACCGCGATTTCTGCGAAAATCAGCTGGAGATGATCGGAGACGTTTTCAACGCCCCTGCCGAGTTGAACCGTCAGCTCGATAATCTGCTTGATAGAGTTGACGCGGAATTAATTAAAAACAACGAGCTGCTCTGGGCGTTCTCCAATCCTCCGCGTTTCGTTTCAGAGGATGAAATCCCCGTAGCGCGATTCCACGGCGCGCTTCAAGGCAAGTCGGAGTACCGTCACTATTTAGCGCAAAAATACGGCAAAAAGAAAATGCTGCTTTCGGGGATTCACCTTAATTTATCGTTCACTAATGAACTTCTGAAAACCGCGTTTTTATACGGCAATTATCCCGATTTCGCGGAGTTTAAGAATAGCTTTTATCTGCGCCTTTCAAAGCGCCTGACGCAGTACGCTTGGCTGGCGGTTTACCTAACCGCCGCAAGCCCCGTCGCGGACGCTTCCCTCGGGGTTGAGAGCAATGTCTATTCCTCGATACGCTGCTCCGAGCACGGCTACTGGAACGATTTCACGCCCATTTTCGACTATTCAAACCTGAAGAGCTATGTCCGCAGTATTGCGCAGTACGTCGTTAACGGCAAGTTGAAAGGAGCGTCCGAGCTTTATTATCCCGTAAGGCTCAAGCCGCGCGGCGCGAACAGCTTGGAAACGCTTTTACAAAACGGCGTTAACCATATCGAGCTGCGCGTGCTCGACGTCAATCCCTTGACGCGCACGGGAATCTTCACCGAGGATATCCGCTTTATGCACCTGCTTTTGCTCTACCTTTCAAGCTTGCCCGACTTTGATTTTGATGAAGAAAAGCAGATAAGGGCGATCTCCGACGTTAAGTCAGCAGCTGTTTTCGGCAGCGCGGAATACAAGCAAAGAGCCAAGGAGATGCTTAATGAAATCAAACGCTTCACGGAGCAATATTTCCCGAAGTATCTGAATATTGTTGACTATCAGCGCAATAAGCTGACTGACGGCAACAGCTACGCAGAAATTGTCAGCCGCAAATTCTCCGACGGCTACATGGAAAAAGGTCTTGCGCTTGCAAGAGCCTACCAAAGGGGTGAGGGCGATGTGTGAGTTATTCGGAGTTTCTGCCCAAAACGATTTTTATGCAAACGACTACCTCAAACTTTTTTACAGCCACAGCGATTTCCACCCTCACGGTTGGGGCTTAGCCTGCGTTTCACGAAACGGTGCGCTTGTCGAAAAGGAGAGCGTCAAGGCTTCAAAAAGCAACTATCTGCGCGAGCGGTTATCTCAGCCTATTACCGAAAGGCTTCTTTTAGCGCATATCCGCTACGCCACCATCGGTAACGTAGAGTACAAAAACTGCCACCCGTTCACCGGCAAGGACTGCACGGGTAGACGGTGGACGCTAATCCACAACGGCACGATTTTTGATTATCCTGCGCTGTATCCCTACTTGAAAAAGCAGAAGGGCGACACCGACAGCGAACGCGTTTTCCTCTATCTGCTCGACAGACTCAACGAGGCGACGCGTCAAAAGGGCGGAAGGCTTCATTTTGAGGAACGCTTCAAGCTGTTTGATGAAATCATCGGCGACATGGCAAGGGGCAACAAGCTCAACCTGCTGTTCACCGACGGCAAATACCTTTACGCCCACACGAATTGCATGGGCACCATGCATTATCTCATTAAGGACGAAGCAGCGCTTTTGTCCACACAGCCGCTCAACGGCGAGAACTGGCAACTTGTACCATTCGGACAGCTTTTGGCGTTTAACAAGGGCAGGCTGATAAAAACGGGAACCGAACACCATCACAAATATATCCAGAGCGAGGACGAGATGAAGCTGCTGTATCAGATCTTCGCCAATCTATAAGGTGACAACATGACAAAAGAAGAAGTTTTAAGCCGTCTCTACTACCGCTTTATCAAACCGACCGAGAAAAAAAGAGAGAGCTTTATCGGCGTTGAAATCGAGATACCGATTATCAATCTTAATAACGAGGCGGTGGATTTTGCCGTCGTCCACAAGCTGACTGCGGCTTTCCTCGATGAATTCAATTTCACCCCGACGGGCTTTGACGAGGAAGGGCATATTTATTCCGCCGTTAACCGCGAAAACGGCGACGTATTCTCCTACGACTGCTCCTACAACAACATGGAGTTCTCGTTCGGCAAGGAGAAAAAACTGCACGTTATCCACGAGCGTTTTTTGAAATATTACGGCTTTGTGCAGGACTTTTTCAAGCCGTACAACTACACTCTGACGGGGATGGGAATCAACCCCAACCGCAAACTCAATCACAATATCCCCATCGAAAACGGCAGATACAAAATGTTGTTCAACCACCTGTCGTCGTTCTCCAAATACTTTTACATTCCCATGTTCTTTCACCGCTATCCGCAGTTCGGAATGTTCTCCAGCGCGTCGCAGGTGCAGCTCGATGTAGATTATGAGAATCTGCCCGAGATCATCGATACCTTCAACAAGTTAGAGCCGATAAAGGCGCTGCTGTTCTCGAATTCCGTCCTGCTCGGCGAGAACGAGGACTTGCTCTGCTGCCGCGATATGCTCTGGGAGAACAGCACCCACGGAATCAATCCGCACAACGTTGGTATGTATGACTGCGAGATAAAAACGACCCAAGATATTTTGAATTACATCGCCACCGCGAGCATTTACTGTGTAGAGAGAAACGGCAAATACCTCAATTTCCCGCCCGTAAATATCCTCGAGTACTTCACGCTTGATATGCTGACGGGCGAATACACGGAAAACGGCGAGCATATTTTAATGGACTTTCAGCCGCAGCCCGGCGACATCGCCTATCTGCGCACCTTCAAGTTCGAGGACTTGACCTATCGAGGAACGATAGAATATCGCAGCGCATGCTGTCAGCCGATAAGCGGCGCAATGACTGTCGCTGCTTTCCACCTCGGTCTGCAAAATAAAACGGCACAGCTCAAAGAGCTGATTGAAAGCGATACTGCGCTCTATCACTACGGCTACAATGCTGTTGAATTAAGGCGACAGCTCGTCAAAAAAGAGCTGCCGTCAACCGTCAGCGAGGAAGCGGTGTACGGCCTTGTAATAAAGGTTCTCAACCTCTGCAAAGAGGGACTTGAAGAGAGAGGACTCGGCGAGGAAATCTATTTGGAACCGCTATTTAAAAGAGCCGAAAACCGCACCAACCCAGCAAAGGAAATGCTCATCCGACTGCAAAACGGCGAGAGCATGGAAGCCGTAATAAAAAGCTATGCCGAGGTGTAATAACATGAACATTATTGATATTCAAAACGAAATCATCCGTCTGAAAAAAGAAAAGGACATCTGTATTCTCGCCCACAGCTATCAGGCGAAGGAGATTCTGGAGGTCGCAGATTACACAGGCGACAGCTACAAGCTCAGCGTTGACGCTTCCAAGGTTGGCAATAAAAATATCGTCATGAGCGGCGTGCGCTTCATGGCGGAGACCTGCAAGCTGCTCTCACCCGGAAAGCGCGTATATTTGCCGAATCCCGACGCAGGCTGTTCCATGGCAGACCAAATGGACAGAGAGCTGGTTGAGCAGATGAAGGAACACCTGCCCGGTTATACGGTCGTCGCCTACATCAACACCACCGCCGATTTGAAAACCGTCTGCGACGTCTGTGTTACCTCGTCCTCGGCGGTTGAGATTTGCCGAAAGATAAAGAACGACAAAATCCTCTTTATTCCCGACTGTAACCTCGGCGCGTATGTGGCGGCGCAAATCCCTGAAAAGGAGTTCAAGCTCGTTTCGGGCGGCTGTCCTATCCACGCCTGCGTCAATGTTGACGACGTAAAAAAGGCAAAGGCGCTTCACCCTGACGCGGAGCTGCTTGTTCACCCTGAATGTACGCCTGCCGTCTGCGCCTTGGCGGACTATATCGGTTCAACCTCGGGGATTATGAATTACGCGGTTAAGTCGGATAAAAAGGAGTTTATCATAGGCACCGAAATCAGTATACAGGAGCATTTGCAGTATCAATGCCCCGACAAGCGGTTTTATTACCTGACGCAAAAGCTGATTTGTCCAAATATGAAATCGACCACGCTCGTCGACCTTTACAACTGCGTTGCCGGCAACGTCGGCGAGGAAATCCTGCTCGACAGCGACACCATCACAAAGGCGAGAAAATGTATTGACGAGATGATTAGGCTCGGAAGCTGAGAAAGGAAAGTTTTCTATGGCTGATATACAATCCCAAATAACCAATCTTACCGACAAACTAATGGACGATTACGGCAAGGGCAGGGTCATCGACGAGATGAAGATGTTCGCCTATCCCGACAAGAATATTATTATCGACATTCTTGAAAAGCTGAAAATCGTCATTTATCCGGGGTATCACCGCAACCGCAACTATCGCACCTACACGGTCAAAAACAATATTTCCCTCTTGCTCGAGGATATTATTTACAATCTGATGAAGCAGACGTCGATCGTGATGAAATACGCGCCCGAGTACCAAAATGCAGACGATGATACGATCGCAAAAGAGTCGGAGCGGATCACCTTTGACTTTCTCGATAAAATACCGAAAATCCGCGAGTATATCGAAACCGACATCCAGGCGTTCTATGACGGCGATCCCGCCGCCTATAACAAGGACGAGATCATCTGCACCTATCCCGGCTTATACGCGATTTTTACCGCGCGCATCGCCCACGAGCTGTTTCTGCTCGGTGTCCCGCTGCTCCCGCGCATTATGACGGAACACGCCCACAGCCTGACGGGAATCGACATCCACCCGGGCACCACCATCGGCAAGTATTTCTTTATCGACCACGGCACAGGCATCGTTATCGGTGAAACGACCGTTATCGGCAACAACGTCAAGGTCTATCAGGGAGTGACGCTCGGCGCGCTGTCTACCCGAGGCGGTCAGAACCTGCGCGGCAAAAAACGTCACCCGACCATTCACGACAACGTGACGATCTATTCGGGCGCTTCCATTCTCGGCGGCGATACCGTTATCGGCAAAAACGTCGTCATCGGCGGCAACGCCTTCATCACAAGCTCCATCCCCGAGGGTGCAAGGGTCAGCGTAAAGAGTCAGGAGCTGATGTACAACTACGACTCCAAGCACTCCGTCGAGCGCAAGGAGATAGAACTGGACGAAACATGGTTTTATATGATTTAGGCAGGTGCGTGTTTATGCAGATTATTGTTTCGGGAAAAAGAAAAGAAGTGACCGCAGGACTGACTGTTGAGCAGCTCATCAACAGCGAAAAAACTGACAGACCGCGCTATGTTTCGGTCGTTACGAGAAAAGAGGTATTGCTTGACGGTGGTTTTGATGCCACGGTGCTTCAGGACGGCGATACGGTTGAATTCATCTATTCGGGAGAAGAAGAATGCTAAATCAATTTTCAAGAACTCAGCTTGTTTTCGGAGAGAAAGCGATGCAGCAGCTTGCCGGCACAAGAGTAGCTGTTTTCGGTATCGGCGGAGTCGGAGGCTACACAGTTGAGGCGCTTGCGCGTTCAGGCGTCGGTCAGCTTGATTTGATTGACGACGACAAGGTGTGTATTACGAACGTCAACCGTCAGCTTCTCGCTACGCTGAAAACCGTTGGACAATACAAGGTGGATGTTGCAAAGGAGCGCATTGCGGACATCAATCCGAAATGCCGGGTCAACACGTTCAAAACCTTTTATATGCCCGATACCGAGGATGAATTTGATTTTACGCAATACGATTACATCGTTGACGCAATAGATACTGTCAAGGGCAAGCTCGCGCTCGTTGAGAATGCGCAGAAGGCTGGAACGCCGATTATCAGCTCTATGGGCGCGGGAAACAAGGTGAATGCCGCCGCTTTTGAAGTATCGGATATTTACGAAACATCAGTCTGTCCTCTCGCGAGAGTCATGCGTTATGAATGCCGCAGGCACGGTATCAAAAAATTAAAGGTCGTCTATTCCAAGGAGAAACCGATCAGACCCTTGGAAGATATGTCAATCAGCTGCCGAAAGCACTGCGTTTGCCCTCCGGGAACCCGCAAATGTACGGTACGCCGCGACATACCCGGCTCAACGGCATTTGTGCCGTCGGTTGCAGGACTGATAATAGCCGGCGAAGTGATTAAAGATTTGACGGATTTTGAAAGATAAGATAAACAGCCGAGTGTTTCGTCAGCAAACACCCGGCGTTTTCTATATCCGGCAATAGAAATAATCTATAACCGATGTGGTAAAAACACCTTGACAAATGAAGTGAAATGTGAGATAATATATCGCAGAACAAACCTACTAAGTATATAGGTATTAGAGATAGAGGAATTAGTATGAGCTTTTTTCAACCCTTGAAACGATGTTGACTCTGATGTTCATCTTTAAAAATTCAGAGGGAGTATACTGTTATGAAAACATATAAGAAAATCACTGATTTAATCGGCAACACACCGCTTTTGGAGCTTGAAAGCATAGAGAAAAACACAGGAGCGACTGTATTCGGGAAGCTTGAATATTTCAATCCTGCTGGAAGCGTCAAGGACAGAATCGCCAAGGCGATGATTGACGACGCCGAGGCTAAGGGAATCTTAAAGCCTGAATCCGTTATTGTTGAGCCTACCAGCGGCAACACGGGTATCGGTCTTGCCGCCGTAGCAGCCGCGAGAGGCTATCAGATCATTATTACCATGCCCGAGACCATGAGCGTTGAGCGCAGAAATCTTTTAAAGGCATACGGCGCTAAGGTAGTTTTGACAGAAGGCGTAAAGGGAATGAAAGGAGCGATTCAGAAGGCGCAGGAAATCGCGGCTGAAAACGCGCACAGCTTTATTCCGAGCCAATTCACGAACAACGCCAACCCCAAAGCGCATTATGACACCACGGGACCTGAAATCTGGAACGACACCGACGGAAAGGTCGATATTCTTGTCGCGGGCGTCGGCACTGGAGGAACCGTTTCGGGTGTGGGTGAATATCTTAAGAATAAGAACCCGAATATTCAGGTCGTCGCCGTTGAGCCGTCAGGTTCTCCCGTTTTGTCGGGAGAAAAGCCCGGACCGCATAAGATTCAGGGTATCGGCGCGGGTTTTGTCCCCGAAACGCTGAACATCGACGTGTACGACGAAATCATCAAGGTAACAAACGAGGACGCATTCGCGACAGGCAGAACACTTGCCAAGCATGAGGGCTTGCTTGTCGGGATCTCATCGGGGGCGGCTGTTTGGGCGGCTTCACAGCTTGCAAAGCGCCCCGAAAATAAAGGAAAAATCATCGTGGCAATTTTGCCCGACACGGGAGAAAGATATCTTTCAACTCCCATGTTTTCAGAATAAGAGGTACAAAAAATGATTATCAACAGCAATGCAAAGTTCAATACTGTTTATACCGAAGTCGGCGTAATTGGCTTCGGCAGCATTGCTGCGCCCTTCTGCGCCCGTTGTATGTGTTGTGTTGTGAACACAGGCGGCAGTCATAGGATTTGATGAAGATAAATTTGTTTTCCAACCTGAGCCGTCTGTCTGCATCTTGCAGCGCAGGCGGCATTTTTATGCCTAAAAACTGAATGGAGGGTAAATCAATGGTAGAAACAAGGGAAAGCGTTACCGCGAAACTGTGCTCATTTGCCCGCGCTTTTCACTCCAATATCGGAAGTAATAAGATTTTCGACGATTATCTTGCCTATGATTTGATGGGCAAGGATGAGTATGAGGAAATCGGTCAGCTTATCCAAAATAATTTCGACGCGGAAAAGTCGGATAAAAACTTCACCTTTGCGTCAAAAAAGATTGTGAACCGCCTCAACCGCTATATCACGCCGATTCCGCTTTCACGAATTGCCTTTTCGGAACGGGAGCTAAATGCGTTCGCGCAGCATCACGGTAAATGTCAGTATGTGATTTGCGGAGCCGGTATGGATACCTTTGCGTTTCGCAACGATAATCCCGATATTGAGGTGTTTGAGCTTGACCATCCCGATACGGGACGGTACAAGCGGCGCAGAATCAGAGAGCTTGAGTGGATCATTCCCGATAATCTCCACTTTGTACCGATTGATTTTTCAAAGGACGATATGAGCGAAAGGCTGCTAAGTTCGGGCTATGATCCCGAGATTCCGACATTTTTCGCCATTTTGGGCGTGTCGTATTATCTGACACTTTCCGTCTTTGAGGAGACGATCCGCAAAATCAGCTCACTGTGCTTCGCCGAGAGTAAGGTGGTTTTTGACTATCCCGACGAAACCACCCTGCGCGGTCAATGTGCCGAGCGTGTTCACACGCTTGCGGATATCACCGAAAAACTTGGCGAAAAAATGCTGCACGGCTATTCCTACAAGGAGATATACGGCGCGCTCGAACGTCACGGCTTTGAAATCGAAGAGCATGAAACACCGCAGATGATACAAATGCATTATTTTGAGAACCGCAGCGATATGGCTGCATTTGAGAATATCAATTTTATTTTGGCTTACAAGGAGAGTAAACAGTAATGAGCAGATATATTTTTACAT
>ONCY01000107.1 GCA_900316435.1 uncultured Eubacteriales bacterium
GATAATTGCGATAAACGCTGTTTTCAGCCACTCGCTTACTCTCGTCAATGAAAACACCGTGACTGCCGCGCCGCTTGAATCTCCGTTGCCGAACAGCGGAAGGAAGAACAACAGCGCTACAAAGCAGTCCAGCACGCCGCAGATCAGCGCCGTGTGTTTTCTTTTTTTCTCCTTGATGTCCTGCTCGGCGAGCGTGACGATTTCCTCACCGCCGATCAGCTCGTCAATCGAGATATGAAAGTATTTCGCGATCACTTTCAGCGAATCAATGCTCGGATAACCTCTGCCCGATTCCCATTTTGAGATCGCAGTGCGCGAGACAAAGAGCTTTTCGGCTAATTCTTCCTGCGTCAGATTTTGCTCTTTTCTAAGCTTTTGCAGTTTTTCGTAAAATTCCATTTGTTGATCTTTTAACCTCCCGTTTGTCCGCTGATGTTCTTTAGCTATAGTATGGCCAATACTTATTAGCTTGTCAAGTGTTTGTTTGTGTTTTTTCTTTCGAGGAGTGATACTATATCAAATAAACCCTTTAATATCTGTTGCCGGAAATCCAGCCTTTCGGCATATGATTCGGGCGATCCGGTAATTACCGGCGACGGTCAGGTCAATTTCACGGTTGTTTTGAAGGACGGCTATACCATCAGTTCCGTTACTGCTTCAGGGGGATATAAGAATGTAAAGGATACGGGAGTTGCAAACACCTACCGCGTCACCAAAGTCACCGGAGCTGTAACGATTACGGTAACAACGGAAAAGAACGAAACCACTCAGACCGTCCTCATCGGCGACACAAACCTCGACGGCATAATCAGCATCAAGGACGTAACAGCCATACAGCGCCACTGCGCCGAATTTGAATTGCTGACAGGAGCGGCAGAAGCAGCTGCAGATACAGACGGCGACGGAAGCATCACCATCGCAGACGCTACTTGTATTCAGCTTTATCTGGCTGAATTCAGCGAAGGGTACGGAAGCTGCGGACAGACTGTCGGAGTGACTGTTTGAAGTGTAAGCTGAACCGACATAATCACCGGGAATCAGTGATCCATAGAAAAGCATAAACAAGTAGTTTAGAATAATAGGATTGAGGGAGCGTAACGCTCCCTTTCTCTTTTTCTCAATGACGCTGCCAAATGTATATATTTCTTATCAATTCTCAAATAAACAGACAAGCGACAGCTTCTCAGCCATCGCTTGTCTTTATTTCTTATTCTGTTTTATTCGGGTTTACCCCAACTATTGACAGAAAGCCTTAACTAAAAGCCAAAATCGTCTCCTCCGGCTCCTATAGAGCTTTCGTCATCGTAAAAACCGGATGTAACAATAACATCCTCCTCTTCAAAGTAAGCAATGCTCACTTCGGGCTTAATATATGTCTCAAACATTTAATGTCACCTCCGGTTATTCATATACCCCTGTACCGCACTCGTCGATACAGATTGCCGAAACTTCCTTGCTGACTATGATTGTTCCGTCTACTATCAGGTATACGTACGCATTGAACTTATAACCGCGCAGGCGTTCGCTGTTTGCGAACCTGATGTAGTAGTCGATACGATTCATGTTTGTCATGCTTGCCGCAAGGTCGGTTTTGTCATAGACAAAATAATTATTGTCGTTTTTGTCAACACTTGTCACCTTGCCGGATTCGGTGAGGGTGAGGTTTTCAACCTCCGCTTCCGTGCTGTCACGCAGCGGCATATCCACACCGCTGAGGGGGCCTGTTGTAACTACCGTGCCGTGATTGTCGGCATCGCAATCCTGATACTCGCCCGTAAGCTTTATGTGATGGCTGATAACCAGCAGCGGCCAACTTGGCTGCGGAAGCACCATCAATCAGACCGAGCCTACCGAAATAATGAGCGAGGCGGCGTCGGTGCGCGCGGGATTTAATCACTGCGCGGCAATTGACAAAAACGGAACTATGCTTATTTGGGGCAACAACGGCAGCGGCAGACTTGGAAACGGCTCAACCGCCGACAGACTTATCCCTCAGCCGCTCGGCATACTGTCCGAAAGGCTTTGGGGCGACGTTGACAACGACGGCTCGGTGAATATAAACGACGTTACGGCAATTCAGCAATACATCGCCGAGCTCGGCGCTCCTGACCGTGAAGGTCTGCTCGCGGGCGACATCAACGGCGACGACAAAACAAATATTGAGGACGCTACGGAGATACAGCGCTTTCTTGCGGAAATGATTGAGCGCTTTCCGGTTGAAACCAATTAAACCAATACCGCATAATTCGCGGCGCCGCCCGTGAAAAAACGCTCCCGAAAAAAGCACTAAACATAGCGCGATTAGTTAAGGCGATTTGTGCAAAAAGCGATTTGCCGCCTGATATGTTGCCTTTTTAACTAAAAGTCAAGCTTTGGGTTGCAAAAATCTTTGGCTAATGCTCAGATTGAATTTTTATTCATTCTCGTTTATAATTCTTTTGGGTTATTTATCTAACCCTATTTAACTACACAACAAAGGAGTATAAGTTATGTTTTGTGAAAATTGCGGCCGGCAGATTCCCGACGGCAGCACGTTCTGCAGCAATTGCGGCGCTCCCGCGGGTCAGCCCGCTCAGGAGCAGCCTGTAGAACAGCCTGTAGAACAGCCTGTAGAACAGCCTGTAGAACAGCCCGTTGAGCAGCCAATCCAGGAGCAGGCTCCGTTTGATCCTCAGGATCAGTTCAACGCTTCAGCTCAGCAGTACGAGCCCGCACCCGCGGCTCCCAAGCAGCCGATGTCGCCCAAGGCCAAGAAAATCATCATGTTCTCGGCTATCGGCGCCGGCGCTTTAGCTGTTATTCTGGTTGCGCTGTTTGTATTTATCATCCCCGCTATCAGCAACGCAAACAAGCTCAGTCTTGCCGATTACTGCACGGTTCACTTCCACGGAATCGACTATGACAAGAGCAGCGAAAGCAGCGACAGCGAAGCCGACAATGCGGAAAGAAAGCTCACCGACGGCAAGCTTGCGGGCACTATCACCTGGGACACCGCTAAGTTCGCAAAGGACGCAGATATTCCCGAGGATAAAGCAAGCAGCATTCTCAGCGATTTCAAGGGCTGCTTCAACACCGACTACTTCATCAACGGCGAGGAATACTACAGCAACAGCTTTGACGATCTGAGCAAAGACGACACCGTTAAGGTGACCTTCAAATATTTTGACGGCGACAGCTCAGATTCCGAATACGGCGAGCTTATCAACAAAGCCGCCAAGCAGGCTGCCGAAAAGAAGTTTGACGAGCTTGAAAAGACCTACGGCGTTAAGTTCAAGCGCGAAACCACCTCTAACGAGTTCAAGCTGAGCGATGTTCTTGACGAACAGGGCATCACCTTAAAGGGCATTACCGAGGTAAAGCTGCTTGACTACATCAAGAACGAGAACCTCATCACCAACTCCGACGACCTCAGCGGCAGCGTTTCCGTAAGCGTAAAGGAATTTGAGTTTACCGAAAGCGGCTACAAGTTCACTCACTCGAATTATTCCTCATATGTGAATATCTATGAGAACGAATACGAGATCGGCAACGTTCGCCTTGATTTTGACAAAGAGTATGATCTTAAGAACGGCGACACCGTTACGCTTTCCCTTAACGAATACAGCGTATCATCTATGCTTGACAAGGGTATCAAGTTTACCGGCGAGGCACAACGGCTCAGGTAAAGGGCATGTCACTTGACGAGGCAAAGAAGAACGCCGAAGGACTGAAAGAATATGCTATGGCTAACATCGAAAAGCAGGATTCAAAGGTCACCAAGGGCGACAAGATCACCGTTAAAAACATATACTACTGCGACAAGCCCACCTCTGATTACAGACGCGTTGTTTTCATCTATCAGGACGAAACCGCAAAGTTCTTCAGAGCGATCGAGATCAATCCCGAGTATTTGTCTGTAGAGAACGGCAAGGTCGTTTCATCGAGCGATTACTTCTCAAAAAGCAAGGAAGCCGATACACTCGAGCAGGCTGTTGAAAACTGCTGGTACCTCAGCAAGGCCTACAGCCAGTTCTACACCAACACAAAGATTCTTTAATATAAAGTCAGCAGGAAGGCGCAACGCTTTCCTGCTTTTATTTTACCCACAATAAACTATTGCATTTCGGGGAATAATACTTTATAATGTAACTGTATGATATTGCGCATTAATAATTTTTCAAAAAAGGAGAGATATCATGTTCTGTTCAAAATGCGGAAACCAAATTTCCGAAAACAGCGCGTTCTGCGAAAACTGCGGCGCTCCGGTGCAAATCCCCGCACAAACCGAGGAGATAAAGGCTGACACAGCACCTTATCAGCCAAAGCACGAGGAAGAGGCATTCGAGCCCGAATATACTCAGGCTCCCGCTTCACCTCAGGAGCAGTTCCCCGACGAGCCTCAGCAGTACCCGAACCAGCCCCAACAGCAGTATCCTAACCAGCCCCAACAGTACGGCTACGGCTACGCTCCCACTCGTGAGAAAAAGCCCATGTCACCCAAGACAAAGAAGATAATCATCTTCTCGGCGATAGGCGCGGGTGTTCTTGCCGCTATACTTATCGTGCTGTTTGTGGTGATCATCCCCGCTATCAAGGACGCCAACACTACAAAAATCAGACTTGCGGATTACCGCACGGTCAAATTCGCTAACGTAAATTACGACGACCCCAACGCCAAAAACGAAGTCCTTGACGGAAAAATCGGCGGTGCGGTAGTTTGGAACTCCAAAAAGCTTGCAAAGGATATCGAGGTCGACGAAAGCGTTGCCGAAAGGATCCTCAGCAGTTACGCCAACTCGCTTTCAAAGGAGCAAACGCTCAACGGCAAGTCGTTCAGTTCAAGCTTTTCGGGCGCGAAAAAGGATGACGTTATCTCCGCAACCGTATTTTGGCCGGGCGACGGCGACGGCAACATTCTGAACCAGCTGGCGGAGAAATCGCTCAACAGCAAGGTCGACCAGCTTGAAGAGCAGTATGACATAAAAATCGTACGCGAAACAACAACCGCCGAAATCAAAATAAGCGACGTGCTTGAAAAGCAGAACATTACCGTAACCGAACCCGTTGAGGTTGACATGCTCGGCAAAATCGTAGAAGGCAACTACATTGAGGTAAAGCCTGACTACGGCGATTATTGCGAGCTTAAAACAAAGCAGTTCTCGTTTGAGGACAAGGGCTTTAAATTCAGTCACGACAAGGACTCAAGCTATGTTGACGTCTATAAAAACGGAACAAAGCTCAACAGCGTTTATCTCAGTTTCAGCGACAAATACTACCTTAAGAACAACGATAAGGTTACAATTTCCGTCGACAGCTACTATGTAACCGATCTGGAGGAACACGGCCTTAAGCTGACAAGGGACAGCATTGACTACACCGTTAAGTATGAGGCGGAGACGACCGCTCCCTCAACGGCGCCCGAGACAACAGCTCCCACAACAGCGCCCCAGACTACGGCGCCCGCAACCACATCACCCGAAACTACAGCCGATACCACAGCTCCCGAAACAACAGCCGCAAACACAACAGAGGCTACCAAGGCAGCGTAAAAGTTTATATTTATTAAATCAGTCAGGAAGGCGAAAACGCTTTCCTGACTATTATTTTGCCGACACTCGGCAGGAAGCGCGCCTTTGATAAAGTAGGTTTTATTGGAAAGCTCGGTATATTGGCGCATAATGCTTTTTGCTAAAATTAAGTTCTGACACGCCGTTGCAGAAGCGTAGCTGTTATATAAAGTTCTCCAAAGGCGGCGTTGGATGGAACGTCACGTTCCCGGCGTGGATGGAACGTTACGTTCCCGGCGTTGGATGGAACGTCACGTTCCCGGCAATATTGCAAATTTTATTCCGATATGGTATTATTCTAACGGACTTATCACAACAAAAGGATTGATTCAAATGACCGAAATATACCCCTCGTTTTACAGCGGATTCAAATGCATTGCCAATCTTTGCGAGGACAGCTGCTGCAAGGACTGGGACATCGACATCGACAGCGAGACCGAGCGCTTCTACATGACCGTAAAGGGCGATATAGGCAACAAAATCAGGGAAAAGCTTGTCACCGACGAATACGATGAGCGCGTCTTTAAAGCCGAGGGCGGACGCTGCCCGTTCTGGAACAGTGACATGCTCTGCGACATATATATTGATTTGGGCGAGGAGCACCTGAGCCATACCTGCGATACCTTTCCGCGCGTAAATGTAAATTACGGCGATTTTTGCGAGAACCTTTTGTCCTTTGCCTGCCCCGAGGCGGCGAGGATAATGCTGCGGTGCGAGGGCGATCCTTACGCGGATTTCGGCGGCTCGGCCGAGCTTGAAACGGCTGAGGGAGCCGACGATTTGATGAGCTTTTTGCTTAAGGCGAGGGCGCGCTCGGCTGAAATCCTGCTCGACAGCTCGCTGCCCTTTGAGTACAGGCTTGCGGACTGCCTTGAATTTAACGCCCAAGTCCAGAAAATCATCGAGGGCGAGGAGCCCGTTCCGCTCTCGGATGAGTTTGAAGCGCCCGAAAGCGTGCGGTTTATCTTCGACATGCACCTCGGTTTTGAGATAATGAGCGAACGCTGGCGCAAGGCTCTTGAGGACGTTCTTGACCGCGTTGACTCGCTCAAACCGTCAGCTGATTTTGCGCATGACTTTGAAAAGTTCGCGCTCTACTATATTTACAGGTACTATCTGGAGGCGATTAACTCAGGCGACGTGCTGTACTCGCTGAAAAGGATTGTTTGCGCGTATATAGTTACGGGCAAGCTTGACGCAGATTTTGCCGAAAAGGGCTATCCCCTGCCCCGAATGAGGATTTTGCAGAGGTACTCAAAGGAGGTTGAGCACTCCTACGACAACGCCGAGGCGCTCAACGCTGAGTTTGACCGCGACCCAAGATTCGGGGTTGAGGCGCTTATCACCCTGCTGGAAGCAATTGCATAAACAAACTGTCGAAAAAGCTTGAAAAACGTCGGCTGTTTGTAGTATAATAAAGGCTGATTGCATATATCTATAGAATAAACAGGAAACGGATTGTGTATATGGAAAGTTTAGGACTGGGACAGTACCGCGATATTGACTCGTTTGTTGAGGCAAAGCTTAAATCGCTTGACAATTCACCCGTCGGGTTTGAGTCGCTTTTTGAGCTTATGTTCAGGGAAAAAGAAAACCTGATGTACGAAAAAAGCGAGGGCTACCGCATAAAAAAGACCACCTACGGCGAG
The DNA here is from genome assembly GCA_900316435.1 of uncultured Eubacteriales bacterium. Taxonomy (GTDB): domain Bacteria; phylum Bacillota; class Clostridia; order Oscillospirales; family Acutalibacteraceae; genus Ruminococcoides. The sequence continues at coordinate 7,196 of ONCY01000107.1, forward strand.
GCTTATGATGAAATTCTGCGGCTTGCCGCGTCGCTTAAAGCAGAGCTTGATTTACCCGAAGGCTCGGTTGTGGGGCTCAGCATGGATAATTCGCTGCTCTGGATTGAGCTGTTCTGGGCGATCATTGTATCGGGCTGCTGCCCTCTGCTTATGAACCTGCGCCTCAGCGACGAGGCTCTTGAGCAGGCTATTTCCGACTGCGGCGTAAAGGCGGTCATTTCCGACGGCAGAAAATACTCTGTCCGCACCATAATGAGCGACAGCATAAAAGCGGCGGACGCTCCGATTGTTCCCGATAAATTCGGAACCGAGCTTATGGTGATGTCGTCGGGCACCTCGGAACACGTTAAAATCTGCGCATACTCCGCCGATGAGTTCCGCTGCCAGATACACGACAGCTACCACATCATTAAAGAGTGCGCGCTTGTAAAAAGGCACTACGACGGCTACATAAAGCAGCTTTGCTTTTTGCCGTTTTATCATGTTTTCGGACTTATCGCGATGTACATCTGGTTCGGGTTCTTCTCGCGTGCGTTCGTGCAGCTCAACGACCTTATGCCCCAGACTATCGTAAATACAATCAAGCGCCACAAGGTGACACATATTTTCGCGGTTCCGCTGTTTTGGGAGACGGTTTACGACACCGCGATAAAGACCATCAAGAGCCGCGGCGAAAAGACATACAAGAAGTTTTTAAAGGGCATGAAGCTCTCGCGCAAGCTTGGCAAGGCTTTTCCCAGAGCCGCATTTAAAGAGGTAAGGGAAAACCTGTTCGGCGAGAGCATTCAGTTTATGATAACAGGCGGTAGCGCAATCCGCCCCGAGGTAATAGAGTTTTTTAACGCTATAGGCTACCACCTTGCCGACGGCTACGGAATGACCGAGATCGGCATTACCTCGGTTGAGCTTTCGGATAACCGCAAAATACTCAACGCCTGCTCGGTAGGCAAGCCCATGACCTACGCCGAATACAAGCTCAACGGCAAAAACGAGCTGCTGGTGCGCGGCAGAGTTATTGCCAAGTACATTATTGAGGACGGCAAAAAGACCGTCACCGACAAGTCGCTATGGTTCAACACCCACGACCTCGCCGAGTGCAAGGACGGCAGGTACTATATTCTTGGAAGAACCGACGACCTGATAGTAGCCGCAAACGGCGAGAACCTTAACCCGAATTTGGTTGAGCCTCAGCTCAGGCAGCCAAATACGGACGGAGTATGCCTTATAAGCGACGGCAAAACGCCCGTTCTGCTTGTTTCGGTAAACCGCTATACCGCCCAAGACAGGCTTGCCTCTCTTGAAAAGCAGCTCAAACTTAAGCTCGGCGAGCTTAACCTGACAGGGCAAATAGGCAAAATAGCCTTTATTTCCGAGCCGCTTATGACGGGCGAGGAATTTAAGCTCAACCGCAGAAGACTTGCCGCCGACTATAAATCAGGCA
>ONCY01000073.1 GCA_900316435.1 uncultured Eubacteriales bacterium
GCGGTATAGTCGGTTGAATAGGTTTTCTTGCTGATCGATTTGTCAATATCGCTCTTGTTTTCTATAAGCGGTTTGGTATCGAAAGGAACAGTAACGTGAGGGTCAACACCACCGCCCGCGTCCTCGGTCGTTGGAGGAACCGTTTCAACGGGCTCGGTCGTGACCGGAACGGTAGGCTCGGGTTCCGTAGGCACGGGCTGAGTCGGCTCCGGATCGGTCGGTTCGGGATCTGTAGGTTCCGGATCGGTCGGCTCAGTATAAGGCTCGGGATCCGTAGGATCATCGTCACCTGTAAAGATATCGATGATATCCTGAATATCCAAGCCGTTCTGCTCTGTGGCAAACGCACTTATAGAAGAAACCGAAGCCAGTACCGTTAATGACATTAAGCAGGGCAAAACTATTCTGATTACTCTTTTAATCATTGCAGTTACCTCTGTATTATTACATATTTAAAGTTATTATAGCAAATAATGAACCGCAATGCAAGAGATTTCTTATAAAACTCTTGACAATACATCACCAAGAAGCTTGCCTGTGTATTCCGCTTCATCAATTGAATTGGCGTCAGTGCCGATTTCTATTAATAAGGAGCCGTCGCAAATATATTCGTTATACGCGAAATATCCGAAATCCATGGGGCGTGTCATTCCCGGATATAGTTTTTCGGCCGTGTTTTGGATTTTTAGAGCAAAGCTCAGATTCTTTTCCCAGTTTTGAAAGTTACGCTCATTGTCTGGATCGCAGCCTGACAGAATCATTATCTGAGCGCCCTTTTTGCCGTTGTGTTCAAAAACGGTTTTTACCTTTTTCTCCTCTGAACCGAGCGCGTCGCGGTGAATATCAAGCACCACCTTGATTTCGGGGTGTTTTTTTATATCATCTAAAACAGTCTGTGCGCTGCGGTCATAAGATCCGTTATAAGTTGAGTCATGAACGGTTGTATCGTGAACAGTCTTTATCCCGTTTTCTTCAAGCACCTCAGAGATCGCGTCGCCTACAGCGACTACATTGAAGCTGTTGTTGTTTGTGCGGGAGTAATATGACTCGTAGAAATAATCGACGTCGGCGTCAAGATACGCTTCGCCTGTATGGGTATGATATATAAGCACCTGCGGCTTTTCGGTATTCTTATTTACCGAAAACGACAAATCGCTGTCAAGGAGCTTTTTAAAATCTACATCAAGCCCGGTGTAGTTTCTGACAAAGCAGCCGTCCACCTTAGTGCCGAACGGACCGATTGTTTTCTCCTCAACCTCATAAACCGCCTCGCCGCTGTGATTCGAGAAGCTGTCGTAGTATCCGCTTTTGTCCCTTTCCTTAGGCTTTGAATCAATCTCCGCGGCAAGAGTAGTCTGTTTAGTCGGCTCAGGATCAGAAGCTCCTGTTGTATCTGGTACAGTACCGCTCTCGGCATAATATTTTCCGTCAGTAAGTGTAAAAGCCGCCGCAGCCAAAGCGGCATCATTATTACTAAAAACCTCCGGCAGTCGCCTGGAAACACACACTACCGCCGTAAGCACCAGCCCGATTGCCATCAGCGATTTTATTCCTTTTATTATTCTTCCTTTCAGCTTCAAAACACCACCTGCTTAATGGTTATATATATGCGAAGCAAGACAAAATAATTCCCTGACGCTACATCAGGGAAATCAACTCTTTTATGTCAAAATTGTTTTGTATTGCGGCATTCAGTGAAAACCCAAGCAGCCTTGAAGCACGCTCGATAAGCAGATCGATCTCGCGCGGGATCACTATCAGCTGTTCGGCATTAGGCAGCGGATCCGCTTCGCTCCTTACAGATTTACCGCCCAGCAAATCACCCGCGAAGGTATTGGCATCTACGACAGTCGGAACGCCTATCGCTATAACGGGTACTCCGAGGGTTTCCTGATTAATTTTTGTTCGGTGATTGCCCACGCCCGCGCCCGGAGATATTCCGGCGTCGCTTATCTGAACGGTTCTGCCCAGCCTTTCAGGTCGGCGCGAAGCGAGAGCGTCAATAGCCACAACCGCATTGGGACGAATACGCTTAACTACGCTCAAAATATATTCACCTGTTTCAATGCCTGTCTGCCCCGTTACTCCCGTGTTCATTACCGCTACCGGTCTGAGCCTGTCGAGTCCCGAGGCACGCGCAAGCTCTCCGGTTATGTGTCTTGTCGCCAGTACCCTTCCGCCTGTTTTTGGTCCGAGCGAATCCGGGGTAATATCCTTGTTGCCGAGTCCCGTGACAAGAAGCAAACCGTTTACGGGCAAAAGCCTGCGGATCTCAGCTCCTATTGTGATTATCTTTTCATCTGTTTCGCGGAAATTATCAGTTAGCGACGGAAGTTCGATCGTAATATATGTGCCTATTTCTTTACCGAGCGCCTGCTTGGCACGTTGATTTTTTACAGTGAGCCGTGATATCTTCAAGCCGTTTTCGCTATATTCACGAAAATCAGTCCCCGCGACGCACTCTCCCGCGATTTCACGCGCCTCAATTGCCAAATCCGTTCTCATTTGCATTAAACCACTCTCACTAAAAATTTCCTTATTAGTGTTTGTGAAAATACTGTGAATATTCTTTACATCAAAATGTTTTTTTGATATAATGATTTCTAACATTAATATTTGAGGTATGTGAATATGAAAGGCTCTTTTATAAAAAAAGCGACATGCTCGGCTATTTTATTCGCGATAATTGTATCTGCCGGAGGTATCGGAGCTGCCGCCGCAAACGAAGATAATAGTCTGCCATCAGCGTACAGTTCGCTTGATTCGGGTTATGTTAGTTCGGTAAAAGTCCAGGATTATAACTCCTGCTGGGCGTTTGCGAGTTTAGCTACTTATGAATCCTTTCTGCTCAAAAACGGCCGCGAAATTGAGGATATGTCCACCGACCATCTGAATCTTTGGGCGACTCCTCATTCCGACGGAACAGGATGGATAAGAAAAGTATCTTCAGACGGCTACGCAACAATCGCCCCGGGGTATTTTACATCGTGGCAAGGCGGAGTTTATAAATCTGAGGCGGGCGATATTTCGCTGTATAATAACCTGACAAGCGACGACATTGACACAACTCTGGCGCGGTACGGGATTACATCCATTAAGTACCTAAAGAAGGACAACACCACTGAAATAAAACGAGCGATAATGGAAAACGGCGGCGTGTTTTCTTCATATGCTCACACGGTGTCTTGTATTAGCGATGACAAGATTTCCTATTTTATGCCCGCGGGATACACGGGAGGCTACTCGGGTCACTCAATTGAAGTAATCGGCTGGGACGACAATTACTCAAAGGATTTGTTTAAAGAAATAAACGGAGTAAAGCCCCAAAACGACGGCGCATGGCTGATAAAAAGCAGTTGGGGCAACAGCTACAACTCAATCGGCGGATTTATCTGGATATCTTACGAAGACGCTTATCTGTTTGCTGATAAATACAAGTGGTCGTACATTTTCACGGGTTATGAGCAGATTGACGACAGAAAAAAGCTGATGCAAAACGAAATATACGGCGCTACATATGAATTCAAGTATATCGACAGCAAGACGCTCACTTATTTAAATCGCTTCACCTTTGAAGATGACTACGATATTATCGATAAAGTAATTTTTGAAACTACTGCGGGCGGCGCAAACTACAGCATTTATTATGTACCTGATAACGCCGATAACACTCCCGATGCCGATACAGCGCACTGGGCAAAGCTTTACGACGGCAAAACGAATTATTCGGGATATATTTGCGCAGACATTGAGGATTTTAAACTGCCGGCAAGCACAGGCTCCATCGCTGTTTCAATTGACGCAAGTGAAACAGATTCAATGGCTTCATTAGGCGTTGGAGAATGGCTGACAAGCAACAATGATTTCAAGTTTAAAAACAGCAGCCGCAAAGGTGAAAGCTATATATATTCCGGCGGCACCATGACCGATTTGATGGATTGGTATCATGATAACAACAACGACGATATGGGTGGAACCTTTGTTATTAAAGCGGTCGCTATAAGCGATAACACACCGGCCTTAATTGGAGACGCTAATTTAGACGGTGTTGTTAATATAAATGACGTAACAGAGATTCAGCGTTATCTTGCGGAATACATCACATTAAGTAAAAAATCAAAGGCAAACGCTGATTTTAATCATGACGGAACAATCACCATTGAAGACTGCACAAGCATGCAACACTTCTTGGCTGAGTATTGATTTAATCTGTTTTACAATAAATGCATATATATCAGAGGCTGCCGGTTTCGGCAGCCTCTCAGCTTGTCGAAAAAGTCCAGCTTTGGCTGGGCTTTTTTCAACGAGTATGGTATAATAGACTTGATGAAAAAAATGTTGAAAAGACTATGAAAATTCTTTTTCTCTAAATTATGCAACCGATATTCTGTTATTGTAGATTTCATTAATCTCGTCAACAAACGCATTCAGAAGGCGCGCGTAATACAGCAGCATCACCGGAGAAAGCTCATCGGCTTATTCGTACCCTTTCTTTACAACCGAATAATACAAGCTTTCATCAGAATACTGCGAAGGGGCAGATATATCGGGCTTATAGTTCTCCCAGCCGTAGCATGGATCTAAGGCGCTTGCTAAGTATTGAGCCAGCGTTTTTATGTCGGTTTCGGCGGTGTAGCCGTCCTCGACCTCATAGTCCCTTTCGAGAACAGGAAAATGATCGACAGTTCATGGAAAATACGACTTTGTCGTCACACTCGGCAGCCACGCTTACAACGACCGCGAATCGCTCGTCCGCGTTGAGTGATACCGGCTCATCGAGCTCTATCGAGCGAAAGTCTTGCTGAAGCGCTTCGCCGGACTTGACCGCGCGCAGCGTGCCGCTCTTGGGAGAACCGGCGTTTTTCGGGAATGTCGGTATATACTTTTACCTCATAGCCGGTTTCATATCATCTCGGGAAGAACGAAACGGCTTTAAGCACTTCACCGTCGTCAAAAGCGGTATAAACGCTCGCAGCTGAGATATAGTTCGGCGAGCTTTCGTCGGAGTGCCATTCCAGCCTGCGAAGATCGTCATTTGCACCGGCCTGAACCGTACCAAGAAAGGCGAACATGGAAATGGTCATAACCGCCGAAAGCAAGAAAGAAATACCTTTTCTTATTCGGATATTCATTGCTTCTACACTTCATATCGTTATTATATCCTGCGGTCAGCGCCGCGGGTTTTACTTTTCTTACGTTACAAATCAAAGAAACGTGTAACCCTTGAGTTTCTTTTACTATAGTTATTATATTAGCATTATAATATTAAGTTTTCAATCGGTTAAGGGATATTATGTTATAAAATAAAAATGCATAATACATAGAAAAATCCCGCCACTTTTGTTACAGGATTCTTTAAATATATTTAGTGAAAAAAGAATAGTGAATAAAGGAAAGTTGTATCATCTTCGCCTGTTTTCATATTTATCTCTAATATTTGAATTTTATTCCGCTAAACGGTATTTCTGTTTATATTTCTCATAGTTCTTTACAAACTGAGGATTGCGCTCGGATTTTAATTCATTGAGGTAGTCGTGTTTGTCAACATTAGCCTGTGCGGTTTGGATGATGATAACCGCGACATTCGAGTAGTGATCGGAAATACGTTCAACAAAAATCAACAGATCGGAAATGTACACGCCAAGCTCAGGAGAACACAAACCGTTTTTCATACGCTCGATATGCTTATGTTTGATTTTTGCGGTCAGCTTGTCAATGACTTCCTCAAGTGGCTCTACCTTGTTTGCGAGAGATACATCGTTCTTGGTATATGCGTTAACCGCAAGTTCGGATATTTCCGTCAGCGCTTGAAACGATGTGATAAAATCTGCTTTCGCTTCTTCCGAGAATTGCAATCCGCTTTCGTGCATTTGGTGTGATATTTTAACCATATTGATTGCGTGGTCGCCTATACGCTCGAAATCACCTATCGTGTGCAAAAGCTCAGTAATCGTGGTGCTGTCTTCTTCTGTCAATTCCTTTTGCGACAACTTCAACAAATAAGTAGACAGCTTGTCTTCCATTGTATCGAGCTTTTGTTCCGCTTCTTCCACTTTATCCGCTATCTTTTGGTCATATTGGAACATTATGCTGACAGCGTCCTGCATAGCGCTTTTTGAAATTTTCGCCATACCCTTTGCTTTTTGTCTGCATTGTGAGGTAGCAAGGGGCGGTGATGCAAGCAGACGTTCATCAAGCCATACCGTCTTATCCTCATTTTTATTGCCTTTTGCTTCAGGGATTATTTTGTATGCCAACTTAACAAGGAACTTGCTGAACGGAAGCAGTATTATCGTCGTAAGGATATTGAAAATTGAATGAACAAAAGCGATCTCTACAGGATTAATTGCCTTATCCAAAAATGCGAAATGTACAAGTGCGTCTAATCCATAGAACACAAGCAAACAAATCACCGTGCCGATGATGTTAAACGACATATGCACGACCGTTACACGCTTAGCGTTTCTGTTGACTCCGATTGACGAAATCAGCGCCGTGACGCAGGTTCCGATGTTTTGCCCCATAATAATCGGTATTGCCATACGGTACGAGATCGTTCCCGTCATCGAAAGAGCCTGAAGAATACCGACGGAAGCGGCAGAGGATTGGATGATACCCGTAAATACCGCTCCGAAAAGTACGCCAACGATCGGAACGCTGAACGCAACTAAAAGATGTTGAAATTCAGGCATATCGGCAAGCGGAGCAACCGAATCCTTCATCAGCTCCATTCCGTACATCAGCACCGAGAAGCCAAGCATAATCATACCGATATCCTGACGCTTTTTCTTTTTGCTGATCATAAACAAAACGATACCAAAAAGCGCAACAACAGGAGCGAAGTTTTCAGGCTTCAATAATGAAATGAAGATATTATCGCTTTCGATTCCCGCCATACTGAGTATCCACGCGGTCAGCGTTGTACCGATATTCGAGCCCATTACAACACCGACGGTCTGGTCAAGCGCCATAATACCCGAATTGACAAGTCCGACCAACATAACCGTCACCGCAGAGCTTGACTGAACAGCAACAGTGATTCCTGCGCCCAATCCCAAACTCTTGAACGGATTGGAAGTCATCTTGCGCAAGGTGGATTCAAGCTTACCGCCGGCTAATTTTTCAAGGCTTTGCGACATAACGTGCATACCAAACAGAAAGAACGCTAACCCACCGCATAGTGTAAATACTGAAAAAATATCCATACCCTTCTCCAATTAAAACTGCTTTAATTATCCCTTGAGTTATTCGGAAGAACAACGATGAATTCTGAGCCTTTCCCAATTTCGCTGTTCACGTTTATCTTACCTTTATGAATCATCACTGCGTGTTTGACAATAGAAAGCCCCAGCCCCGTACCGCCGACTTCCTTGCTTCGACTCTTATCAACACGATAAAATCGCTCAAATATCCTGTCCTTGCATTCTTCCGGAATACCTATACCTGTATCCTTTACAGATAATACAGTGTCCCTATGTGTTTGATTCACACAGACAGTTACTTCGCCGCCGTTATGATTATACTTGATCGCGTTATCGCAGAGATTATAAACAACACTATATAACATTTGCGAAACTGCTTTCATCGGGGCGGATTCGCCCTCAACTGTAATCATCACATTCATAGCAGAAGCGGCTGTTTCAAGACTGTCAACAGCGTTTTCCGCAATACGGAACAAGTCGCAGTCCTCCCACTTTATTTCCGCTCCGCCGTTGTCGAGCTTGGTCAGCTCAATGGTATCTTCAACCAACTTGGTCATTCGAGTGGATTCACTGCGTATTTTACTCGCAAATGGTATAATATCTTTTTCTTCGACCATCCCGTTTTCCATCAATTCGGCATAGCCTGAAATAGCGTGAAGCGGCGTTTTCAGCTCGTGAGATACATTAGCCGTAAATTCCTGACGAAGTAAAGCCATCTGTTCAATTTGTTCTTGATCTTTTTTCAACTGACTTTGCTGGGCTGAAATATGCAATAACAGCGGTTCAACCTCTTTGTAATTCTTTTGGTTTAAATACTGTTCAGGATTTTTCGGATCGATTTGGTTGATTGGCTCCACGATTTTCTTTGCAAGCCGCAAGGCAAGTACGATTGACAACACAAGCGCAATCAGAATAACAATGCAAATTGGTTGAAAGAATCCGAGTATCAATGTCCATACAGCTATCTGTTGAATTGACAGGCGCAGCACCGAACCGTCCGGGAGACGAATCGCTGAATAAAACTGTTTTACCGTCAATGTGTCTGAATAACGTGAGGATTCACCGTAGCCGTCTTTTAACGCCTGCTTTATCTCCTCTCGCTCCATATGGTTTTCCATTTTTTGCGAATCCGCTTCATTGTCATATAAAACCTTGCCGTTACCGTCGATGATATCGATATTGGAGTTGGTATAGGCGATGAACAGCAGGTTGTA
>ONCY01000013.1 GCA_900316435.1 uncultured Eubacteriales bacterium
TTTATGAAACACCCGGCGGCACCATCCTTTACGCGGCTCACGACAAGCTTGAGGAAATCTGCCTTGACAAGGACACCCTTCACTACAAGAAGAACCTTGCGAACACCTTTGCCGATTTGGTATACGACGGCAAGTGGTACACACCCCTGCGCGAGGCTATGTCAGCCTTTGTTGACAGCACCCAGGAGTATGTAACAGGCGAGGTTAAGCTTAAGCTGTACAAGGGCAACATCATTGACGCGGGCGTAACCAGCCCCTACAGCCTCTATGATGAGGAAATCGCCACCTTTGACGAGGACGAAGTTTACGATCAGAACGACAGCGCAGGCTTCATCAATCTGTTCGGTCTTCCCATCAAGGTTCGCGCTAAAAAGGGCTTGATTAAATAATCAAAGGTTTCAATAAACATTTTCGGGCAGGGGTAACACCCCTGCCCATATAGTGTTTAATAGGGGTATCTTTTTTCTGTCAGAATCACAATTATTCACGATACACGGAGGTAAAAAATGCAGCTTTGGAAAGGCCGCTTCAAAAAGGAGCTTTCAAAAACCACCAACGACTTCAACTCTTCAATTCCATTTGACAGCCGCATGTATAAAGAGGACATCGAAGGCAGCATAGCCCACGCGACAATGCTTGGAAAATGCGGAATTATCAGCGAGGAAAGCAGCGCCGACATCATTCAGGGCTTGAAGGGAATCCTTTCGGATATTGAATCGGGCGCTCTTAAAATCGACATGGAGGCTGAGGACATCCACACCTTCATCGAGGGCGAGCTGACGAAGCGCATTGGCGACAACGGGAAGCGCCTTCACACCTCGCGCAGCCGCAACGACCAGGTCGCGCTCGACGTAAAGCTCTACCTCAAAAAAGAGGTCGTCAACGTCAAAAACCTTGTTGTTGAGCTGATAAAAGTGATCGCGGATAAGGCGGAGCAGTACAGCGAAACTGTAATGCCCGGCTACACCCACCTTCAAAGAGCGCAGCCCATCGTGTTCGGTCATCATCTTCTGGCTTACGGCGAAATGCTGCTCAGAGACGTTTCCCGCCTAGAGGACTGCCTTAAGAGAATGGACGAAATGCCTCTCGGCTCCTGCGCGCTGGCTGGCACTACCTACCCCATTGACAGAACGATCACCGCAGAGCTTCTCGGCTTTGACAGAGTTACAAACAATTCGCTCGACGGCGTTTCAGACCGCGACTTCTGCATTGAGTTCGCGTCGGTGCTGTCGATAATCATGGTGCACCTCAGCCGCTTTTCCGAGGAAATCATCATGTGGTGCAGCTGGGAATTCAAGTTTGTTGAGCTTGACGACGCTTTTTCAACAGGCTCGTCGATCATGCCGCAGAAAAAGAATCCCGACATTGCTGAACTGGTGCGCGGCAAGAGTGGCAGAGTATTTGGCGACACCATGACCCTGCTTACCGTAATGAAGGGTATTGCCCTTGCGTACAACAAGGATATGCAGGAGGACAAGGAAGCGATTTTCGACGCGGTTGACACCGTCAAGATGTGCCTTACCGCCTTTACGCCCATGCTCGACACCATGCGCGTTATCCCAGAAAACATGCGCAAGGCGGCTGCAGGCGGCTTTATCAACGCCACAGACTGTGCCGACTGGCTGACAAAGAACGGCGTTCCGTTCCGCGACGCTTACAAGGCAACGGGCGAGCTTGTTGCGCGCTGCATTGAGCTCGGCACCGATCTGGAAAATCTACCCATCGACGAATACAAAGCCGTCTGCGGCGTATTCACCGAGGATGTATACAACGCAATTTCGCTTGAAAAATGCGTATCAACGCGCACCGCGTTCGGCGGCCCCGCGCCTCAGCTTGTAAAAGCACAGGCACAGCGCGTAAAACAAATTGCAGATAATTTGTAAAGGAATGATAACATGATTAAAGCAGGAATCGTAGGCGCCACGGGTTACGCCGGCGCGGAGCTGGTGCGCTTGCTCACAGCTCACCCCGAGGCGGAAATCGCAGCAATAAGCTCGGTTTCCTTTGAGGGACAAAAACTCAGCGACGTTTACCCCGCCTACACTTTTTTAAACGATATGGTATGTGAAAATCAGGACGCTGTCGTTGAAAAGAGCGACGTTATCTTCGCGGCGCTCCCTCACGGTCTTTCACAGGAATTAGCGGCTAAGTGCATCGGCGCGGGCAAAGCGTTTATCGACCTCGGCGCGGATTTCCGCCTTGAGAGCGAGGACGAATACACCGAATGGTACGGCGGCACTTATCTGGACAAGGCGCTCCACGAAGAGAGCGTATACGGACTTCCCGAGTTTTTCCGCGATAAAATCAAAGGCAAGCGCCTTATAGCGAACCCGGGCTGCTACACGACCTGTTCGCCTCTGGCAATTGCGCCCGCAATTGCAAACGGACTTATCAGCACTAAGGGAATCATCTGCGACTGCAAAAGCGGCGTAACGGGCGCGGGCAGAAAACCCACTCAGGGCAACCACTTTCCCGAGCTTAACGAGGGCTTCCACGCCTACAAGGTGGCAAGTCACCGCCACACCCCCGAAATTGAGCAGACACTTTCAAAGCTCAGCGGCGAGGACGTGACAATCACCTTCGTGCCCCACCTTCTGCCCGTAAACCGCGGCATTCTCGCTACAGTTTATGCCGACATCAAGGACGGCGTTACCTTTGAGGAGATCCGCAAAGCGTACGAGGACTACTATAAGGACGAGTTCTTTGTACGTCTGCTCGAGGACGGCAAGTGCGCCGACATCCACAATGTGCGCTATTCAAACTTCTGTGACGTTTCAATCCATCACGACAAGCGCGCGGGCAAGCTTGTAGCCTGCGCGGCAATCGACAACATGGTAAAGGGCGCGGCAGGTCAGGCTATCCAGAATATGAACATCATTTTCGGGCTGGACGAAAAAACAGGACTTGTTATTGTACCGCCTGCATTCTAATGAACGTGACGTTCCATCCAAAGCCGCCTTTGGATAACTTTATTTATCATAAAAGTTTCTGCAACGGCGTGTCATATCTCGCGTGTTTGGAAAGGTAAAAAATTACCCCATCAAAACGCGGCACGCAGCTTTATAATATTATATTTTAGGTATCTATCATGAACAACTACACCTTCATCAACGGCGGCGTAACTTCGCCGCAGGGCTTTACCGCCAACGGAATTTGCGCAGGCGTAAAACAGGCGACCTCCGCCGCAATTACCAAAGCTATAAAGGCAAACGACTCCTCGGTTATTCCGAACGGCAAGCGCGACCTTGCGCTTATCGCGTGTAACAAGCCCTGCTCTGCAGCGGCGATCTTCACAAAGAACCTCGTAAAATCCGACACTATCTACGTAACGCAAAAGCACCTTGAAAACGGTGTGGCTCAGGCTGTAATAGTAAATTCCGGCAACGCCAACGCCTGCAACCCCGACGGCTATGAAAAGGCGGAGGCGATGGCTAAGCTTGCGGCAGACGCTCTCGGAATCGACGAAAACGACGTGATCGTAGCCTCCACGGGCGTAATAGGTCAGCCACTGCCCTTGGCTCCTATCGAAAGCGGCGTAATCGCGCTCAAGGATATTCTCTCCAAAGAAGGCGGCACAAACGCGGCTGAGGCGATAATGACGACCGACACCGTCAAAAAGGAGTGGGCGGTTCAGACCGTAATCGACGGCAAGACTGTAACCATCGGCGGAATTGCAAAGGGCAGCGGAATGATCCACATAAACATGGGCACCACGCTGTCGTTTGTCACCACCGACGCGGCAATATCGGCTCAAATGCTGCGCTCGGCGCTTATTGAGGCAGCTGACGTGAGCTACAACATGGTGAGCGTTGACGGCGACACCTCAACAAACGACACCTTGGCTATCCTCGCCTCGGGATATGCCGGCAACAAAGAAATCACCGATAAAAACGGGGACTACAACATCTTCCTCGAGGCTCTTACAGCGGCGTTCAAAAAGGTAGCAAGGCTGCTCGCCTCTGACGGTGAGGGCGCTACAAAGCTGCTCATCTGTAACGTAAGCGGCGCTGCCGACGAAAAAGCGGCAAAAACTATCGCCAAAAGCGTTATCTGTTCAAGCCTTGTAAAGGCGGCGATGTTCGGCGCGGACGCTAACTGCGGCAGAATCCTCTGCGCAATCGGCTACAGCGGCGCTCAGGTAAACGACGTAAAGAAAATCGACGTTTTATATAAATCCTCAGCAGGCGAAATCCTTGTCTGCCAAAACGGCTGCGGACTTGCCTTTGATGAGGAAAAGGCTGAAAAAATCCTTTTGGAAAACGAAATTGAAATCATCATCACGCTTGGCGACGGCACATCATCCGCCGAAGCCTACGGCTGTGACCTGACATACGATTACGTAAAAATCAACGGCGACTACCGCACATAAGAGAGTTTAGTGTTTAGGAGCAACAACATGGACAATAAAAAACGCGCAAAGGTATTAATCCAGGCAATGCCTTACATCAAAAAATGGTCGGGCGAGACCATTGTTGTTAAATACGGCGGCAACGCCATGATAAACGAGGAGTTAAAATCCGCTGTTATGAGCGATTTGGTGCTCATGCAGCTAATCGGCATTAACGTTGTACTTGTTCACGGCGGCGGACCCGAAATCAACGCTATGCTCAACGCAATCGGCAAAGAGAGTAAGTTTGAAAACGGAATGCGCGTCACCGATCAGGAAACGATCGACATCGTTCAGATGGTTCTTGCGGGCAAGGTAAACAAAAGCCTTGTTCAGCTTCTCGAAAGCCACGGCGGCAGAGCGCTCGGTCTTTGCGGACTCGACGGCAAAATGCTCATGGCTGACAAGCTCGTTTCGGGCGCGGCCGATCTCGGCTTTGTGGGCGAGATCCGCGAGGTCAATCCCGAGCCGCTTCAAAACGCAATGAAGGACGGATATCTTCCTATCGTAGCCACCGTTGCCGGCGGTTATGACGGAAACGTTTATAATATCAACGCCGACCTCGCCGCCGCTCAGATTGCGGCTAAGCTCGGCGCTAAAAAGCTTATCCTTATGACGGACATCCGCGGCCTTCTCCGCGATGTAAGCGACGAAGAAAGCCTTATTCCCGTTGTAAACGTCAGCGAGGTTCCCATGCTTAAGCGCGACGGAATAATAAAGGGCGGCATGATCCCCAAAATCGACTGCTGTGTTGAGGCAGTGCGCAACGGCGTAAACCGCGCCCATATTATCGACGGCAGAATCGAGCATTCGATCCTCCTTGAGCTTTTCAGCGACGAAGGCATAGGCACAATGTTCTACTGAAACGTGACGTTTCATCCAAAGCCGCCTTTGGAAAGGTTTTAATTATCAAAATGTTTCTGCAACGGCGTGCCCAATCTCGCGGGAACATAGGGTTTGTTAATATCAAACGTCTGATTCGCGACTAAAAATCACATAAAAAAATTAAAGCGAGGTGTCCGCATGATAACCATACGGCCAATGACAATTGAAGACTACGACGAGGTTTACGCGATGTGGCTTATCACCAGCAAGCGCGCGCTTTCCTCAGCGGATGAACGCGGACAAATCGAGCGGTACCTCAAACGCAACGAGGGGTTGTCGCAGGTTGCTCTCATCGACGGAAAAATCGTCGGCACGGTGCTTGCCGGGCACGACGGCAGACGCGGCTTTATCCACCACATGGCGGTGCTTCCCGAATATCGCAGAAG
Organism: uncultured Eubacteriales bacterium; assembly: GCA_900316435.1. Taxonomy (GTDB): domain Bacteria; phylum Bacillota; class Clostridia; order Oscillospirales; family Acutalibacteraceae; genus Ruminococcoides. The sequence goes on from ONCY01000013.1 coordinate 5,659, forward strand.
GCACATCGGCCACGCCTTAGCTGAAAAGGCAATTGAAAAAATCAAATCGGAGGGCATTGAAAAAACACATATTTTCTGCTACCGCGACAACGAAACGGGACAGAATTTCTGGCGCGATTTCGGCTTTGTAAAGCGCGACGACATCTTTGATTTCAGCTATCAGTAATCGCGTTTAAATCAGAAAAGAGGGGTTAAATTGAATACGAAAGAAAAAGACTTAAAATATATAATGCACACCTACGGCCGCTACGATGTCGCACTTAAAAGCGGCAAGGGCGCCACAGCCTACGATGAGGATGGCAAGCGCTATATCGACGTAAGCTCGGGTATAGGCGTAAACTCTCTCGGCTACTGCGACGAGGGCTGGGTCAAGGCTGTATCACAGCAGGCAGGCACCATTCAGCACATGTCAAACTATTTTTACAGCTCACAGGCAAGCGACCTTGCCGAAAAGCTCTGCTCGCTCACAGGCCTTGCCAAGATCTGCTTCGGCAACAGCGGCGCCGAGGCAAACGAATGCGCCATAAAAATCGCGCGCAAATACAGCTTTGACAAATACGGCGCCGAGCGCAACGAGATAATCACGCTCAAAAACTCCTTCCACGGAAGAACCGTAACCACACTCTCGGCTACGGGTCAGGAGGTTTTTCACAACTTCTTCTTTCCCTTCACCCGGGGCTTTAAATACGCCGAGCCCAACAACCTCGACGACGTAAAGAACAACATCGACGAAAAAACCTGCGCAATTATGCTTGAGGTCGTTCAGGGCGAGGGCGGCGTAAACATTTTAGACAAGGATTTTGTAAAGGGAATCGCCGACATCTGCTCACAGAGCGACATCCTGCTCATTATCGACGAGGTTCAGACCGGCGTCGGAAGGACAGGCAAGCTGTTCGCTTACGAGCACTACGGCGTAAATCCCGATTTGGTCACCGTAGCAAAGGGCATAGGCGGCGGACTTCCGATAGGTATCTGCATGTGCGGCGAAAAGCTCAAGGACGTAATGTCGCCGTCAACCCACGGAACCACCTTCGGCGCGAACCCCGTTGTATGCGCGGGAGCAAATTATGTTCTCGGCAGGGTTTCCGACGAGACTTTCCTCAGCGAGGTTGAAAAAAAGGGAGCCTATCTTGAAGAAATGCTCCTTAAAATCGACGGCGTTAAAAACGTACGCCGACTGGGACTGATGGTCGGAATCGAAATCGAAAACGACGCCCACGACACAGCGGCAAAATGCGTCGCGAACGGCTTATTGATTATTACCGCAAAGGATCTGCTCAGGATGTTGCCTCCGCTTACAATCACAACAGCTGAGCTTGACGAAGCGGTCAACATACTGGAAAAAACATTAAAGGAGAATTAAAAATGAAACACCTGCTTAAGCTTGAAGACTGGTCAACCGAGGAAATAATCAGCACCCTAAACCTCGCCGACCAGCTTAAATACGAGCAAAAACACGGAATCGAGCACAAGCTGCTCAAGGGCAAAACACTGGGCATGATTTTTGAGAAGTCAAGCACCCGTACCCGCGTATCGTTTGAGGTAGGCATGACTCAGCTGGGCGGCTATCCGCTGTTCCTCAGCTCAAACGACCTGCAGATCGGCAGAGGCGAGCCCGTTGAGGACACCTCGCGCGTTCTGTCTCGCTTTATCGACGCAATTATGATCCGCACCTTTGCCCAGAGCGAGGTCGAGGATCTCGCAAAATACGGCTCTATCCCGATCATCAACGGTCTTACCGACTACTGTCACCCCTGCCAGGTTCTTGCCGACTTAATGACTATCCGCGAGTTCAAGGGCAAGCTCGAGGGACTTAAAATGTGCTTTATCGGCGACGGCAACAACATGCTCAACTCCCTTGCGGTAGGCGCTCTGCGCACAGGCATGTCGTTCTCGGCGGCGTGCCCCGACGGATATTTCCCCCCCGAGCACATCATGGAGTTCGGCAAGCAGTTCGGCGATAAGTTCCAAATTGTAAACGACCCGATGGAAGCCGCCAAAAACGCCGACGTTATCTACACCGACGTATGGGCTTCAATGGGACAGGAAGAGGAAAAGAAGGCTCGCGAGGCTGTATTTGCCGGCATTTATCAGGTAAACGACGAGCTGATGTCCGTCACCAACGACGAGTGCATGGTGCTCCACTGCCTGCCGGCTCACCGCGGCGAGGAAATCACCGCAGATGTGTTTGAGGCTCACGCAAACGAGATCTTTGAGGAAGCCGAAAACCGCCTCCACGCTCAGAAAGCCGTCCTTGTTGAATGTCTGCTCGACAAAAAGGACGAAGACGTAATTTGATATTTTAGATATTCTAAAACTTTTGGTTTAGTTTTACTCCGTATGATTTGGTAATTCAAAACAGCGTTCCTTGACATTTACCGTATAACTGTTTTATTATATACATAACATGATTGGTAAGGAGAGATACCATGAAAAAGGTTTTGGCATTATTATTGAGCGGCGTTATAACAGCTTCCGTGTTTGCCGGATGCAGCTCATCGCCGTCGGAAAGCTCCTCATCCGCAGCAGCGGATACCTCGGCAACCGAGCAAACGGAACCGCAGACAACAGTTCAGCCGCTTGCCGACAGCGTCAAGAAGCAGCTTGATGAGGCTCTGTCAAAAGAGGCGTTCAAGGGCGTTACACAGATCGTGCGCGGCGACACGGTGATTTATCAATACACCGACGGCAGCGATGATAACGGACAGCCTATGACTATCGACGCTTCTCTGCCGATCGGCTCGGTGTCAAAACAGTTCTGCGCCGCCGCAGTAATGCTCCTTTGCGACCGGGACAAGCTGAGTGTGGACGACAAGCTTGATAAGTATTATTCCGATTATAAATCAGGTAATAAAATTACGATCAAAAATATGCTTAACATGAGTTCCGGAATCCCCGACTATTACGAAATGTTTATGGATGGCTCAAAGCTGGGCGCGGATGAAGCGGAAAACATCAAAAAAATCAAGGAAATGCTTTTTGCAGAAGAGCTTAATTTTGAGCCGGGAGACGACTATGGTTATTCCAACTCCAACTACCTCCTGCTTGCGGATATCGTAGAACAGGTCAGCGGAACTCCTTATCACGAGTTTATTAGAAAAAACATTTTTGAACCGCTTGAAATGACCCATACCGGCTTTGTGGAAGATATAAAAGACAGCCCCGAATGGGCGTCGGCGCTTTCCAAAACGGAACTAATGACAGAGACTTCCTGCCCGGGTTTGACAAAGGGCGCGGGCGATATTGTAATCAACGCCGCAGACATGGACAAGTGGATGCACGGACTAAGCGGCGGAAAGGTCATTTCGTCCGAAAGCTATAAGAAAATGACAGAGGACGTCAATGAAAACAGTTATGAGGATTACTGCTACGGCTTATACAAAATGTCTTACGACGGAGTAGGTCACGTCGGGCAGATACCGCCCCACTTCGGCGCAGTGGACTATTTCAGTACCGAGCAGGGAATATACCTGTTTGCCGCGTCAAACGACCCGCGCGGAAGCTCGTTTGTGCAGCAGCTCCCGCAGACGCTTCTGGATATCCTGATGGGTAATACTAATTCCTAATAAAAATCTGACCGGACAACCCCTAAGGGCTGCCCGGTCTTTTTCATTTTAATGGAAAGTTAATATATCGGCAGGGTTTCTGCAAGCGCAACTCAAGCAGCGGCATTTTCGTCACAAAGAAACAAATCTGATTTCGGTGAACACCTGCCGCTGCCGCCTGACAGGGGCAAGCCCTGTCACTACAATATAAACCTCATTGTTTGCTGCTAATTTAATTCCGTATTCCGCATTGTTAAGTTGCGCCGGTCGCGTGACGCGACGGACAAGACGCGCAAGCGTGACGCTTGATCCATGACGCGAATCAAACGTTTGATATTAACAAACCTTATATTCCCGCGAGATATGATGCGCCGTTGTACCAAGTTTTCCAATTAACCCGACTTTTCCAAAGGCGCGCTGGATAAAACGTCACGTTTTTAGCCGTTGTAGGAGTAGTTGGGAGCTTCTTTTGTGATCTGGATATCGTGCGGATGGCTCTCTCTCAGACCTGCGCCCGAAATGTGAACGAACTTCGCCTTTTCGTGCAGCTCGGTAATTGTGGCGCAGCCCGTGTAGCCCATGCCTGCCTTAAGACCGCCCATGAGCTGATAAACCGTGTCGGAGAGCAGTCCCTTGTATGGAACGCGTCCCTCAACGCCCTCGGGAACAAACTTGCGGTTGCTCGCCTGGAAGTAGCGGTCGGCGCTGCCTTTACCCATAGCGCCGAGGCTGCCCATGCCGCGGTAAACCTTAAACTGTCTGCCCTGATAGATCTCTTTATCTCCGGGGCTTTCTTCACAGCCCGCAACAAGCGAACCGACCATAACAACGCTGCCGCCCGCGGCAAGCGCCTTGACGATATCGCCGCTGTACTTGATACCGCCGTCTGCGATAACGGGAATACCGTACTTTGATGCCTCGCACGCCGCGTCGTAAATAGCGGTGATCTGCGGAACGCCTATGCCCGCAACGATTCTTGTTGTGCAGATAGAGCCGGGTCCGATACCAACCTTAACAGCGTCCGCACCCGCGTCGATGAGTGCCTTAGCCGCCTCTGCCGTTGCGATATTTCCCGCAACGAGAGAAAGGTCGGGATATGCCTTTTTAACCTTGGCAACCGAGTTGATAACGTTTGAGTTGTGGCCGTGAGCCGAATCGAGAACAACAACGTCAACACCCGACTCAATAAGAGCGGCAACTCTGTCAAGAACGTCGGCGGTAGCGCCGATAGCCGCGCCGCAAAGCAGTCTGCCCTTGTCGTCACGCGCCGAGTTTGGATACTGAACGCTCTTTTCAATATCCTTGATTGTGATAAGTCCCTTAAGTGAACCGTCGGAGCCTACAATCGGGAGCTTTTCGATTTTATGATGGCGGAGTATTTCCTGCGCCTGCTGCATGGTAGTTCCAACAGGAGCTGTTACAAGGTTTTCGTGCGTCATAACCTTGGAAATCGGCTGACTGAAGTCCTTGGCGGTCATAAAGCGAAGATCACGGTTTGTGATAATACCTACTAACTTTCCGTCAAGGCAAATAGGAACACCCGAAATCTTGTATTTACCCATAAGCGCGTCAGCGTCACGGACTGTGTTTTCGGGAGAAAGGAAAAACGGATTAACAATAACGCCGTTCTCACTTCTTTTAACCCTGTCAACCATATCCGCCTGTTTAGCAATAGACATATTCTTGTGAATAATGCCCACGCCGCCCTCACGTGCGATGGCAATAGCCATTGCGGTTTCGGTAACGGTGTCCATAGCCGCTGTCATAAGCGGTGTGTTGAGCTTGATGGTCTTTGTCAGGTTAGTTGTGACGTTAACGTTCTTCGGCTCAACGTTACTCTCTCCGGGAATAAGAAGGACATCGTCAAAGGTCAGCCCCTCCTTGCCGAATTTTGAATCAAAATTGGTGTTCAGCATACTACTCCTCCATCCTCATCTTTTAATTTATCCTTTATTATAACAAATAGTTTGACTCTAATCAACAGCTTTTTTGCAATTAGTCGATTATTTTTCGTTTTTTTCCGCACTGCTTATTCGGCAAAATTATTGTTGACTTTTTTTGTATAAAATACTACAATATTAGAAATGAAATTTTAAAGAGGTAGTATATGAATAGACTATTTTTTAAATTAACCTGCACTGTTGCGGCAGTCATCCTTGCCGCTTCGCTTACAGCGTGCTCCGGCGACTCATCAAACAATAAAGAGCCTGAGACCACAGCCGCTCAAACCCAGGCAACCGAGCCTTTGACTACAACTGCAAAAGACCTTAAAAAAGAAACCGACCTTACAAAGCTCCACAAACCCGACGAAAAAAAAGATCAGTTCGCCGGATACTGGAAAATAACCGAAGGCACGGGCTCTCAGCTTAAAAGCTTCACCTTATGCTTTGACGGCGACGGAAAGTCGTTTATGCTGATAGGCACTATGGGTTACCGAGGAGGATATGAAATAAAAGAAAAAGACGGCAAGTCAGTATTCAGCTCACAGATGACCTTCGGTTTGGACGGCGACTTCACCTACGAGTTCAACAAAGAACGAACAAGCGTGGTGCTCACCAACACTGCCGACAACAACAAAACAACAATGGTCAGAGAGGAAAGCTACAACAGCATTCCCGAGCCTGAAAAGAACCCCGTAATTGACGAAAAGCTTTTGGGCGCGTGGAAAGACGACACGGGCGCCTACCTTTACTTTGACAAAAACGGCATAATGTACGCCAATCAGGTCGGCGTGAATTTCTCGTTCTACAACTACTCGGCAAAGGACGGAAAAATCACCCAGACCTATACAATGAAGGAAAAGACCACCGAGGAAGCTACCTACAGCTTTGACGGAGAAAAGCTGCTTTACAACAACTACGAATATCAAAGGATATCTGCCGACGAATTGGTATAAGGCAGCGTGCAGCATGACGCTGCACCCAACGCCGCCTTTGTAAAGCTCGGTATTATAGGAAACCGCGGCACAACGGCGGGTCAAAATAATGCAAATATCTGTAACGTTAAAACAGCGTGCGATTCAACCTATCGCACGCTGCTTTTTTATAAAGTCATTCTTTAACTATATAAAGGCGCACACATGAGTACGCCTCTACATTCTAATAACTATTTACTAAAAACAAAAAACTACTAACTGTATTCCTTCAGCTTCCATTCGTTCTTCAGACTGTCGGTTATGGGGAACACCCTGAACAGCATAATGTTGTTTTTGCTGTCGTTATCGTCCTCTTTTGTGCTCATGTTAAAAACATAGTCCTTGTACCACAGCGAATCGTCGCTTTCGGTAGTCGTTTTAAAGAAAATATCCTGCAAAACGGTTTCGCTGCCCTCTTCAAAGCCACAGGCAACCTCTGCCATCAGCGCGGCTTTTCCCAGGATAATGTCACTGTTTTTCCTGTCGCCGTCCATGCCCATGAACTTGCTCATGGTAGTTCCGCAGCCTATGTTTACAAGCTTCTGCGAAGCTGTTTCAACCGTGGCGGTAAAACTAACGTTATCGTCGTTATAGTACCAGTATTGAATATCAACGCCGTTGTCATCCTTTGTTGCTTCGCTGTTTTTCTTCCAGTTGCTGAAGAAAATGCGATCGTTTTCTTTGCGGCGATCTTTAGCGTTGTTGTATTTTGTTGTAAACTCATGCAGAGTAAGATTAAACCTCTTTCCGTTTACGTTTGGGCTTGCCTCTACAGCGTCCTTCCGGGCTGAAACATCTGCCTCGTCGGACGTAGCTGCTGTTTTCGGTTTTTCGATATCCTTTATGCCGTTGCTGCTTTCACCGCCGCCGCATGCCGCAAGGCTCAGCGCGGTTGCAAAAACAAGCAGCGCAGCGGCAAATACTCTGATTTTCTTCATATTATCACCTGACAATTGCGGCAACACCCTTTTAAGAATGCTGCCGCTTTTTATTGTTATTCTTCTACGGGTTCCGCTGACTCTGCGGGTTCTTCACCCTCAGTATTTTCGGAATTCTCGTTTTCCTCAACATGAGGTGAACGCGCTATGGTAACAACCCTGTCGCCCTCGCCTACCTTCATTACGGTAACGCCCTTTGACGGACGCGAGCAAACGCGGATAGACTCGGCGGCTATGCGGATGATAATGCCGTCCTGCGAGATCATAATAATATCATCGTCAATGTCAACAACCTTGATTGCGGCTACCTTTCCGTACTTTTCAACATGATAGTTGATAATACCCTTGCCGCCGCGCGACTGGAGACGGTAATCGTCGGGACTTGAAAGCCTTCCGTAGCCTGTTTCGCTGACGGTCAGCACCAGACCGTTCTCGCGTACAACGCTCATGCCCACAACCTCGTCGCCGCTCTTAAGAGTAAGAGCTTTTACGCCTCTTGCCTGTCTGCCCATGGGGCGGACGTCGGTTTCCTTAAAGCGGATGGCTGTTCCGTTGCGCGTTGCGACAATAACGTTCGCGTTTCCGTCAGTCATTCTTACCCAGGCAAGCTCGTCGCCCTCGTTAAGCTCAAGCGCTATAAGACCGCCCTTGCGCGCTGTGTTGTAGGCGTTAAGAGCAATTCTCTTAATAATTCCTCGGCGTGTTACCATAACAAGGAACTTGTCCTCGTCAAACTCGGGCACGCGAATCATCGAGGTAACCTTTTCATCAGGTGAAATAGGAAGCAGGTTTGCGATATTGAGTCCCTTTGACTGGCGAGTTCCCTCGGGAACCTCATAGCATTTCAGGCGGTAAACCCTGCCCTTATCGGTGAAGAACAGAACATAGTCGTGAGAGTTGATAATAAACATCTCCGTGGCAACGTCCTCCTCGCGTCTGGACATGCCCGAAACGCCTCTGCCGCCTCTGCGCTGAATCTTATATGTATCAACTGCAAGGCGCTTAACATATCCGAACTGAGTAAGAGTCAGAACGCACTCCTCCTGAGGAATAAGATCCTCGATGTCAACCTCACCGCTGATTGCGCAGATTTCGGTGCGGCGCGGATCGGCGTACTTGTTGCGGATAGCGGTAAGCTCCTCCTTAACGATCTCAAGCTTCTTTGTGTCGCTTGCTAAAATCTCGTTATATTCGGCGATTTTTGCCTTGAGAGCAGCTATTTCGTCCTCAATTTTGGCGCGCTCCATGTTGGTGAGCTGTCCCAAGCGCATCTGAACGATAGCGTTTGCCTGGATCTCGTCAAGCCCGAAGCGCTCCATAAGGGCTGTTCTGGCGCTTGGCAGATCCTTGCTCTTTCTGATGATAGCAATAACCTCGTCGATAAAGTCGATAGCTATTTTCAAGCCCTCTAAAATATGGGCTCTGTCCATCGCTTTTTTCAGGTTGTACTGAGTTCTGCGGTGGATGACCTCCTCCTGGAAGTCGATATAGCAGCGCAGCATATCCTTCAGCGTGAGGATTTTAGGCTGACCGTCAACGATAGCCAGCATAATTGCGCCAAAGGTTACCTGAAGCTGAGTGTAGCTGAAAAGCTGATTGAGCACTATCTGAGCCGAAGCGTCGCGCTTTACGTCGATTTCAATATGCATTCCGTTTCTGTCGGAATGATCCTCAATATTTGAAATACCCTCAAGCCTTTTGTCCTTTACAAGGTTAGCGATATTCTCAATTAGTCGAGCCTTGTTGACCTTGTAAGGCAGCTCGGTAACGATAATTTTATATCTGCCGTTTTTCGCCTCAATAATCTCGGTCTTGGCGCGGACGGTGATCCTGCCGCGGCCTGTAGCGTAAGCGGCGCGGATTCCGCTTCTGCCCATTATCATGCCGCCTGTCGGAAAATCGGGGCCGGGCAGACACTCCATAAGCTCGGGAAGCTCTGCATCGGGATTATCTATTAAAGCGCAGACCGCGTCGATTGTTTCTCCGAGGTTGTGCGGCGGAATTTCGGTAGCCATACCGACAGCGATACCGCTGGAGCCGTTTACAAGCAGATTCGGAAAACGGCTGGGAAGCACCGTCGGCTCCTTAAGTCTGTCGTCGTAGTTGGGGACAAAGTCAACCGTATCCTTGTCGATATCGGTCAGCATGTCCATCGAGATTTTGCTCATGCGAGCCTCGGTGTATCTGTAAGCCGCAGGCGGGTCGCCATCGACCGAACCGAAGTTACCGTGGCCGTCAACAAGCATATATCTCATTGAGAAGTCCTGCGCAAGACGCACCATCGCGTCATAAACCGACGCGTCGCCGTGAGGGTGATACGAACCCAGCACCGAACCAACGGTGTCGGCGCATTTATGGTACGGCTTTGAGGGCTCAAGACCTCTTTCATACATTGTGTAAAGAATACGTCTGTGAACGGGCTTAAGTCCGTCGCGCACATCCGGAAGGGCACGCGCAACGATAACGCTCATCGAGTAGTCAAGAAAGCTCTTGCGCATCTCGTTTTGCAGATCGACGTCTATTATTCTTTTTTCATTCAACTGTTCATCCATCATAGTACCTCTGCTTTTCTACTCAAATTAAATCTCTTTAATATTTCCGTTCATCTTTTCATACAGCTCGGGAAGGCGTTTTTTTATGTTGCAGGGCTTAAATGTAACACTGTCAACAACGCCGTGCTCGGTGGTACCGTAGCCCAGCTCTTCCTCGGTACCGTCGTCAAGAATTCTTTTTACGGAATACGCGAATTCAATTCTCGCCGCCGTCATGTGAATGCACCAGGTGCGAACAATAAGCCTGTCCTCATATAAAGCGGGCTTTCCGTAGTGGCAGGTAAGGTTTATAACGGGCGTCATAACGCCCGCGGCTTCCATTTCGGTGTAGGTAGTGCCGAACATCTTAATAAAGTCGGTTCTTCCAACCTCATACCACACGGGATAATTTGCGTGATGAGCAACGCCCATTCTGTCGGTTTCCGCATATCTGACGGTTATATAAGATTTTGAATGCATACGGTACCTCCTTATACATCTAGATTCTGTACGTATCTCGCGTTTTTCTCAATAAATTCACGTCTGGGCTCAACCTTGTCGCCCATAAGAATCGTAAAGGTTTCGTCAGCCGCCTCGGCATCGGCAAGCTCAACGCGAAGCATAAGCCTTGAATCGGGATTCATTGTGGTCTCCCAAAGCTGTTCGGAGTCCATCTCACCAAGACCTTTGTAGCGCTGAATTTCGGTTTTGCCCTCAATTCCCGCCAAAATCTGGTCGCGCTCCAAATCGGAGTAAGCATATTTGTGCTCCTTGCCCTTTGTAATTCTGTAAAGCGGGGGCTGAGCTATATAGACATGTCCAGCTTCAACAAGCGGCCTCATATAGCGGAAGAAGAAGGTTAGCAGCAGTGTGCGGATATGCGAACCGTCGACATCGGCATCCGCCATAATAATAACCTTGTCATACCTGAGCTTTTCCAAATCAAACTCATCGCCTATGCCAGTGCCAAGCGCGGTAATAACAGGCATGAGCTTGTCGTTGCCGTAAACCTTGTCAATTCTTGCCTTTTCAACATTGAGCATCTTGCCCCAAAGCGGAAGAATAGCCTGAATTCTTCTGTCGCGTCCGCCCTTTGCTGAGCCGCCCGCCGAGTCACCCTCGACGATAAATATCTCAGTCTCGCTGCTGTCGCGCGACTGACAGTCGGCAAGCTTGCCCGGAAGCTGAGCCGATTCGAGAGCCGACTTTCTTCTTACGTTTTCCCTTGCTTTTCTCGCTGCTTCTCTTGCCCTTGCCGAAGCTAATGCCTTGTCAAAAATAGCCTTTGCCACGGCGGGGTTTTCTTCAAGATAAACCATCAGCTTCTCGCGCAGCAGCTTGTCAACCATTGTCCTTACCTCGGTATTGCCGAGCTTTGCTTTGGTCTGGCCTTCAAACTGAGCCTCTTTCAGCTTAACGCTGATGATAGCCGTAATGCCCTCGCGGACGTCCTCGCCGCTTAAATTTTTGTCGTTATCCTTAAGCTTGCCAAACTTGCGCGCGTAGTCGTTCATAACGTAGGTAAGGGCGCGTTTAAAGCCCTCCTCGTGAGTACCTCCGTCGGTGGTGTGGATATTATTTGCAAAAGTGAGCAGGTTCTCGTTGTAGCTCTCGTTGTACTGCATGGCAATCTCAACTGCTACGGTGTCCTCCTCATTCTTTGAGGCGAAGTAAATAACGTCGGGATGAATGACCTCAAGCGAGCGCTTTTTGTGGATGTATTCCACAAAGCTCTTTATACCGCCCTCATAGTGGAAATTGTTTTTTATTGTTTCACCGTCAACTCTTTCGTCGCGCAGCTCAATATGAACGCCCGCGTTAAGAAAAGCCTGTTCGCGCAGACGGCGCTCAAGAACCGAATAATCGTAAACAGTGGTCTCCCGGAAAATCTGCGGATCTGCCTTAAAGCGAACCTCGGTGCCCTTTATGTCGGATTTGCCTATTACTTCAAGCTCATTGATGATTTTTCCGCGCTCATAACGCTGAAAATACACGTTTTCGCCGTCGCATACCTTTACTTCAAGCCATTCGGAAAGCGCGTTAACGACCGAAGCGCCAACGCCGTGCAGACCGCCCGAAACCTTATATCCGCCGCCGCCGAATTTTCCGCCGGCGTGAAGCACGGTAAATACAACGGTTACGGCAGGCAGACCTGTTTTGCTGTTTATTCCAACGGGGATTCCGCGTCCGTCGTCCGATACGCGGATAATGTCGCCCTTCTCAATAACAACCTCAATTTTTGAGCAGTAACCTGCCAGCGCCTCGTCAATCGAGTTATCCACAATCTCATACACAAGATGATGCAGGCCGCGCGGACCGGTTGAACCTATGTACATGCCGGGGCGCTTTCTAACCGCTTCAAGTCCCTCAAGAACTTGGATTTCATCGGCGCCGTATTCCTGTTCAACCTTGGTAATTTCTATTCCGTTTTCAGTTGCTTCAATATTTTCGGTCTTTTCAATTTTTTCCTGATTTTCCAAAACAAAAACCTCCGTTATTCGCCTGATTACTTATGCTTTTTCTTTTCTTTTATTATTTCAATATACAGCGGCAGCAGCATTACCGCAGCCAGCGCCGGAATAATATTCATTATAAACAGCGATATAAAATTTACGCTTTCAACTACTCCTATTGCGATAACATTCATAATTGCATAAATTGCAATTAACTCAAGCGCAAGTATCAAAAAGCTTTTTCGCGATACCCTGAAATTCTTTTTGCAGTGGTAGCACTCTTCACTTTTTTTCCACATTATCTTCTTTAAATCCGAATACCTATAAACCGTTTTACAGTGCGGACAAACAGAATGTTTAGGCAAAATTTTCATTATCAAAACCTTCTGTTGCCTGAATATTTATTTGTGTCCGGCTTAATGTATTCTTTTACGTCGTCATCTTCTGCTCCATCGTCAGTAGTTTCAGCTTCTTCCATCGGAGGCAGATAATGCCTGCTGCGTACAGGAGCTCCCTCGGAATGGATTTTTTTAAGAGGAACCGCTGTTGTTGAGGCATGATCCTCGCTTACATCATCAATAACATGAACATAGCTGTCTTTGTCGATTGTTTCGGAGTGTGAAACAATCTCCTGACTTTCAGCCTGTTTTTTTGCTGATGAACGCTCCGACTTGATCTGATTAAACAAATCGGAATTAATTTTGAACTTCATGCTGTTTTCAAGCGACATGTTAATTTCCTCGTCAAATTCAGCAGCAACTAAATTATCCGAGTATTCCATTCCCGCTTTTTTTGCTTCCATTGATTTTTTATACTTTTTCAGCGGTTCAAGATATACAAACTTAGGCGTGAAAAGCAAAAATATTACCAAAGGAGCGGCAACAAGCAATATTCCGAGAGGATTGCTTAAAAGCTTAAATAAAAACCACAAGCCCATTATTGCCAGCGAAATAACCGCCACAATAATAAACACGGGAATAATAATCTTAGAAATTACAACTCTGCTCTCTTTTCCGCAGCGCGTACAGGTGTACTGAGCCTTGCGTCTGCTGAAATAAGCATTTATATATGACATTCTTCTTCCGCAGTACGGACATCTTTGTTTTTTACGATTCATAGGTAATCCTCTTTTAACTTATCCAAATCTTCTGTTGCTAAGGGTTTTTGTGGAGAGCTGGGAGATATAAACAACATTCCTGCCGTTTTCTCTGCAAACCACAAACGAGCGCGGCAATTCAAAGGACACATTAACGACCTCGCCGTTTTTTTGTGCCGCCGCCAAAAAATCTCTTGTTTTTTTAGACACGGTGCACGCGTCGATATCAAACATAGCAATTATGTTTTTATCGTCAATTACAGTGTCCTGCCCGAGATGTAAATACATACCTTCCTCTTTATTCGGTAACGTTTCCTTTGCTTACAAAGAATACTTTTCCGTTTTTAAGCTGTTCTTTATTTGATTTTTCACAGCAGGTAATAAAAACCTGACTGTCCTTTAACTCATTTAGAAGAAAATCCTGTCTGCCGCTGTCAAGCTCAGATAAAACGTCATCAAGCAGAATTACGGGCTCCTCGCCCATTCGCTCTCTAAGCACAGCCGCCTCGGCAAGCTTAAGAGAGAGCACGGAGCTGCGCTGCTGCCCCTGAGAGGCAAACGCCTTAGCATTTTTGCCGTTGATCAGAATTTCCATATCGTCGCGGTGAGGCCCCGAAAGAGTCACACCCAGGTGAATATCGTTTTTTCTGTTTTGAGCGCACTTTAATGCAAACTTTTCTTTTATTTCTTCAAGGCTGTCGCCGGGCTCAATATCTTCGGTCGATATATACCTTATGCTCAGCTTTTCTCTGCCGCCCGATATTCCGTTGTGATAGAACTCGGCTTTTTGCGACAGCATTTTCATGTAATCAAGCCTTTTTTTAATCAACAGCGCGCCGTAGCTTACAAGCTGCCCGTCCCAGATATCAAGCGTATCCTCCAAGGCGGGCTTTCTTGAAATATCCTTAAGCAGGGTGTTGCGCTGATTAAGCATGCGGTTGTACTTTGACAAAATAACCGCGTTTTGCAGCTTTTCTCTGCAAATTGCGCTGTCAATAAATCTTCGCCGTTCTCCCGGTCCCCGCTTTATTAAATTAAGGTGCTCGGGAGAAAACACAACAGCGCAGAATTTTTCGATAAGCACGGACGCCGAGCTTTTTTCAACGCCGTTTACCTTGACCGACTTTTTTCCGCCGCTGAAGCTGAGAGTCGCGTTTTGTTCTCTGCCCTGACCGAAAAAATCCAAATCAAGCCTTGCAAAGCTTTTATCCCACTTTATTACATCGCTGTCCTTTGAAGTTCTGAACGAATGACCGCCGCAGAACAGCCAAAGCGCTTCAAGCATATTTGTTTTTCCCTGAGCGTTGTCGCCGTAAATCACATTTACGCCCTCGCAGGGAACAAGCTCAAAATCCTCAAGATTTCTGAAATTCTTAAAATTGATTTTTAATACTTTCAATGTTTATTCTACAACAATCTTTATATCATCAAATTGCGCGAAGTCTCCCGGTCTCATTTTTTTGCCGCGCATGGTGCATACCTCATTGTTTACAAGCACCTCGCCGTTCTGAATAACGATTTTCGCCATTCCTCCGGTTGAACAAACTCCCGAGAGCTTAAGTAGATCCTGTAAACGGATAAACTCGCTGTCAATATGAATTTTTTCAACCTTCATTCGCCAACCTCACGGGAACAACTATGCTTAAAAAGCTGTCGCCCTTAACAGGCTTGATAACGATCGGCGAAACAGCTCCGTTGAGCACCATCTTTACCTCATCGGTATCGGTGTTCTTAAGCGCCTCTAACATATAACGGTTGTTAAAGCCGATTTCAACGCTCTCGCCGATAACGGGAACGCTGATCACATCATTTGCCCTGCCAACAGCGGAAGCGCATGACATCCTTATTTCATTCTCATTAAACTTACACCTTACGGGACTTTGGATCCTCTCGCTGTTTAAAAGCGACATTCTCTCAACCGAATCGATCATCATCCTCGTGTTGATAACAAGCTCGGTCTTTTCACCCGTGGGAATAGTTGACTTGTAATCCAAAAATGTACCTTCTATAAGGCGTGAGATAACCATATAGCTGTTGATTTTAAATGTGATATGCCTCTGACCGACAATGATCTCGACATTTTCATCATCATCGGTTATAAGCTTAAGAACCTCAAGCTGTGTCTTTCCCGGAACAACAAATGAAGTATTGCTTTCACTGTCAACATTTTCGCTGCGGATTGCCATTCTGAAACCGTCGATAGCAACGATTCTCAATACGCCGCCTGAAATTTCAAAAAGAGAACCCGTGTAGATTGGCTTTGAATTATTATCGCTTACCGCGTAAACCGTCTGACGGATCATATCTCTTAATATCTTGGCGTTGAGAGTGATTTCGTCGGTCTGCTGGAATGTGGGCAAGTCGGGATACTCAACCGACGACATACCAACTATCTGATAATCGACTTTTCCGCAGGTAATATATGTAACCATTCTGTCGTCTGTTTCAATCATCACGATTTCTTCGGGCAGGCGGCGCACAATATCAAGAAACAGTCTGGCGCTGAGAACGATCTCGCCCTCCTGCTTGACAGTCGCCTCAACATCCGTTGTGATGCCTATCTCCAAATTATAACCCGAAATATTAAGTTTGCTGTCATATGCTTTTATCAATACACCTTCAAGAGCGGGTATTGAGGCTTTAGCCGAAACAGCTCTCGACACATTTGAAACAGCAGAAACCAAATCTGTTCTCAAACACGAAATTTTCACAGTGATAAACCTCTCTTATCTTTTTATTATTTATTTTATTAGTAATAGTAGGGGATGTGGAAACCAACTAAATTCATAATTTTCCGCATCTTTATCGGCATTTTTAATCAACACCAAAACAAGGATACAGCATGAATAAACGTGAATGCCAAATTTGATATATTAACAATAGATTTGACATCTTTTATAATCATTCAATATTTATCCTAATTTTAACAATCAATCCTATGTTGAAACCTGTGAATACAAGGTCGGCTGAGCCGACGGACAGGACGCGAATCAGACGTTTGATATTAACAAACCTTCTGTTCCCGCGAGGCAGCGTGACGCTGCACCCAAGACGCGCAACTGAAAAATGTGAAAAAGGCAACCGTCATACCCGCGCAAACGTAACGCTTGATTCACGACGCGAATCAGAAGTTTGATATTAACAAGCTTTTTGTTCCCGCGAGTTATGATGCGCCGTTATACCGATTTTTCCTACAAACCGACTTCTAAATAGGCGCGCCGTATGGAACGTCACGTTCCCGCGCTTCGAGTAATGTAATTACCTGTCGCGGATGTTTTTTATTATGTCGTCGATAAGCTCTTTTACTTTACGGTCATTTTCAATCTGCTTCTGGATTTTCTGAATCGAATATATAATTGTGGAATAATGCCTTCCGCCGAACTCGTCGCCGATATTAACCATCGAAAGAGCGGTGATTTCTCTTGTAATGTAGATTGCAATATGACGGGCGTTGCTGATATTAGCGCTCTTGTTTTTCTGAGAGCGGATTTCGTCAGCGGAAACGCCGAAGGTGCGGGCAACCTCGTCGATAACGCGTTCAACGGTAACCTCGGGCGGAACGTCGTTGTTGAGAATATCCGAGATAACCTCCTGAGCCGACGAAATGGTAATTTTTTCGTGATTAAGCAGATACTTTGCCTTGAGCTTTTTAACTGTTCCCTCGAGCTGACGGATATTTGATTTAAGCTTTGAGGCAATAAACTCGCATACCTCGTTTGAAAGCTCAACGTCGAGCAGCTCAGCCTTGCGCTTAATGATAGCTATCCTTGTTTCAATATCCGGCGGCTGGATATCCGCGATAAGATCCTGCTCAAAGCGTGAACGCAGGCGGTCGGCAAGAGTTTTTATTTCTTTAGGAGGACGGTCGGATGTCAAAACAATCTGTTTGTGAGCGTCGTAGAGAGCGTTGAAGGTGTGGAAGAATTCCTCCTGCATACCTTCCTTGCCGCCTAAGAACTGAACGTCGTCCACAAGAAGAACATCGACCTGGCGGTACTTCTGGCGGAACTCGATCATAGTTTTCATTTTAAGCGACTCAACAAGCTCATTGATGAAGTCGTCAATTTTTATGTAGCAGATATTTTTGTCGGGATAATTTTTTTTGATTTCGTTTTGGATTGCAAAAAGAAGGTGGGTTTTACCCAGTCCCGAGTTGCCGTATAAGAACAGAGGATTGTAGGCGTTTGACGGATTTGTAGCCACAGCCATGCAGGCAGCGTGAGCAAAATTGTTTGACGAGCCCACAATAAAGGTATCAAAGGTGTACTCATAGTTGTTGCCGATTTCCTCAACCTTTTTTTCAACGTGATCCTTCTCGCCTATTTCATCGGGGGTTTTAAGCTCGATTTTAAACTTGTTATCAAAAATCGCTTCAAATGCCTCATTAAGCAGCGGAATATAGCAGCGGGTGATGGTCTGACGGTGAAAATCGTTGGGAACAAGAAGATAAGCGGTGTTGCCGTCAAAATCAAGATCCAGCGGTTTAATACGAACAATCCAAGTGTTGTACGCGACGTCGGTTATTTTCGATTTACAGTAGGAGCAGACCAGCTCCCAAGCGTCGCCGAATGAATTCATAATCGTTACTTCCTCTCATACAATTTAGATATCTGTATTCCTCATTTTCTGGTTAATCGGGAGCAAAAAATTTTGATAAATTAATTATTATTTTAAGTAAGCAAATCGGTGATTATTAATCACTGATTTCATCGGTTTTTATCAAAGTCGCAAATGAACCCACATTAACATCATATACCTCATTATTATAGCAAATTTATCCCGAAAAATCAAGTAAATTTACCCATTAAAAATCGCTTTCAGCCCGATAAATAATAGATTTTTAAGGACATTTATAAACATTATTCAACATTATTCAACGTTGAAAACATGGAGTGTTATTTATGCAACTTTGGGTGAAAAGATATAATTCAAATTAATTAAAAAGTAAAATATGCACTTTACAAACTAACAGTATTAGCATTATAATAACTAACGCTGTTAGTTTGTTTTTTTGGAGGGAAAAATGAGTACAAAATGATTAACAAAAGAGATAATCATAGCCGAAGCGATTGCCTATATTGAGGAGAGCGGGCAATCAAAAGTTTCGCTGCATGAGCTGGCGCGGAGTCTGGGCATTAAAACCCCTTCTCTACTATGATGACAGCGATATTTTAGATTTGTGCAATGGGCTTGTTCTGCAGCAATCTTATGGTTTGCGTACATTTTGGAACTTACAGCAAAATCAAGAAATACAAAAAGATGAAGAATGGCAGAAAAAGATAATTGATATTGAAATGAGGGTATCACAAAACCCGGATTTTCAGAGGATTGCGTTCTTTCATCATTTGATTTTTGAAAAACGAGGTTAATATGGCTTATAAATTTGAAAACTGCGCAGATGGCGACGCAGATTATATCATTGACAGACTTGTCGAGTACAACCTCTCCCAAGTTTCTGCAGAACAGAAAACATTGTTTGATACACTCGACAAAAAGATAATAGACGACAATGGAAAGATAATCGCCGGATGTGTTGCGAGAATGTATTGTTGGAATGTCGCCTATCTTGATACACTGTTGGTTGATGAGAGATATCGAGGTAATGGCTTTGGCTCAAAACTGCTTATAGAAGTCGAAAGAACTGCCAAAGAAAAGGGCTGTTATCTGATACATCTTGATACATTTGATTTTCAAGCAAAAGGGTTTTATGAAAAGCAAGGTTATGAGGTGTTTGGTGTATTAGAGGATTGTCCGAAAAATCATAGAAGATTTTATTTGAAAAAAGAGATATAAAAAACAATGGACTACCTTAGGATAAATTTAATTTTTTGCTGTCAAAGGAGAATTGACAGCATTTTCATTTGTCTGATAACTGAAAGGAGAATTGACAGCATTTTCATTTGTCTGATAACTGATTTTCTCAGGTTTAATGCGGTTTTCTGCTGCCTCTCTGACTGCATATGACAGCAAATTTGACTGCATTTTAAGCTGATTAAAGCTCATCTGACTAAACTCAACTTAATCGTAGGAAATCGCAGAACCTCAGTATTCAAACCGTTTTCGGGTATTTTAGGAAAATTTGCAAAAGAAAAAAGACGCAAATTGCAATAGCAAGTTGAAACAATTTTTTAGTCTGTAGTAGATTGCCGCGAGTTTTTCGAGGGAGGAGCGTAGCGACGAGCGAGGAAAACTCGTGTAATAATCAAAAAGACTGTCAAAGACAGCCTTTTCGTGGTGACCCGGACGGGAATCGAACCCGTGTTACCGCCGTGAAAGGGCGGTGTCTTAACCGCTTGACCACCGGGCCGTATGGTAGCGGAAATAGGACTTGAACCTACGACACTTCGGGTATGAACCGAATGCTCTAGCCAACTGAGCTATTCCGCCATTTATGCTGTCAAAATCAGCAAGGTTCATTATACCTTATTGTGTGCCTTTTGTCAAGCCCTTTTCATTTAATTTATAAAATTATTTTTCTAATAAAGAATGATTTAGTGTTTTAAAGCATTGAAATTCCGTAACTGTTTACAAGAGCCTCTATCTTTTCACCGTTTTTGCATTTCGGGCAGTGGTGCGGCTTGTAGCTTTCGTAGTCGCCCAAGTCCTTCGGGTCAAAAATAGAGTGAACGGGATGTCCGTCACATTCTTCAACGGTCGCGAATATCGCCGATACGCCTACAACATAGCCGCCGTAATACTTAATAGCGTCTATAGCCGCAAGAGCGCTTTTACCTGTTGTAACCGAAGCCGCCAGAATAAGAACATGCTTGCCTGCCAGCATGGGAGTCAGGTTATCGCGGAACATCATCTGTCCGCCGCCGATAAATTCGGGCGATACAACATAAATAGTCTGGTGAGCGTTCATGTTGAGATAGTTGTCCTTTGTAAGCTCGCTTGCCATGCACGCGCCGATGACCTCGGTTCCGTCAAGGCAGAGGATTGTGTCGATAATTGTATTTGAGCGGTAATCGTGAACAAGCTGTTCGGCAACTGCTCTCGCCTCTGACAGACGGGTTTTCTGTGTTGTTACGTCGATGTAGTAGTTTGTGTGGATATGCATTGTAGCAAAATGTCCCTTTGCTACGCGCAGAAATACGTTTTTGTTTTTAGTACGTATTTTATACATTTCAGCCATTGTAAAGCCCCCAATTATTTTATATGATTATTTTACACTATTTTTTAATAAATTGCAATGGGATTTTGTAAAAAAATACACAACCGCCAGATTAAAGCGGTTGTGTATGATAAAGAGCATTATTTGATGATTTCTTTTCCGCCCATGTAAGGTCTGAGAGCAACGGGAATGTTGATTGAGCCGTCCTCGTTAAGATTGTTTTCAAGGAAAGCAATAAGCATTCTCGGGGGAGCTACAACGGTGTTGTTAAGGGTGTGAGCAAAGTACTTGCCGTTCTTGCCGCCGTTTACTCTGATTTTCAGGCGGCGAGCCTGAGCGTCGCCGAGGTTGGAACATGAGCCGACTTCAAAATATTTTTTCTGTCTGGGCGACCAAGCCTCAACGTCGAGTGAGCGGACCTTAAGGTCGGCAAGGTCACCTGAGCAGCATTCGAGTGTGCGCACGGGAATGTCGAGCGATCGGAACAGATCGACCGTGTTCTGCCAGAGCTTGTCAAACCACATTTTACTTTCTTCGGGTTTGCAGACAACTATCATCTCCTGCTTTTCAAACTGATGAATACGATAAACTCCTCGCTCCTCGATTCCGTGAGCGCCCTTCTCCTTGCGGAAGCAGGGTGAATAGCTTGTCAGGGTGTAAGGAAGCTCCTCCTCCTTGTGAATGGTGTCGATGAACTTACCGATCATTGAGTGCTCGCTGGTACCGATAAGATAGAGATCTTCGCCCTCGATTTTATACATCATTGAATCCATCTCGGCAAAGCTCATAACGCCTGTTACAACGTTTGAGCGAATCATAAACGGAGGCACGCAGTAAGTAAAGCCGCGGTCAATCATGAAGTCACGCGCGTAAGAGATAACCGCGCTGTGAACTCTTGCAATGTCGCCCATCAGGTAATAGAATCCGTTGCCCGCAACCTTTCGCGCCGCGTCAAGGTCGATGCCGTTGAGCTTTTCCATGATCTCGGTGTGATACGGAATCTCAAAATCAGGCACAACGGGTTCGCCAAAGCGCTCGATTTCTACGTTTTCGCTGTCGTCCTTGCCAATCGGAACCTCGGGGTCGATGATCTGCGGAATCTGCATCATAATCTCGGTTACCTTTGCGCTGAGCTCGGTTTCCTTAGCCTCAAGCTCTTTAAGCTGCTCTGCCTGACGGTTTACCTCGTCTTTGAGAGCCATTCCTTCTTCCTTTTTGCCCTGAGCCATCAGCTTGCCGATTTCCTTTGAAATCTTATTTCTGTTTGCGCGCAGGTCGTCTGCCTGCTGCTTTACGGCGCGGCTCTGAGCGTCAAGCTCAATAACCTCGTCAACCAGGCCGAGCTTGTTGTCCTGATACTTCTTTTTGATGTTTTCCTTTACCGCGTCGGGGTTTTCTCTTAAAAATTTAATATCGATCATTTTATAATCTCCTTTTTAATTGGTAATTTAACTTAGTTTATTTGATAACTCGGTCAGTTCCTCGTCCGAGTAGAATTCAATTTGTAAAACGCCGCCCTGTTTTCCTTTTGTCTTGGTGACGCTTATTTTTCTGCCCAAAGCCTCGGAAAGACTAAGCTCGACCTCTTTGTAGTAATTCGGAACTTTTTCCGCAGGTTTCTCGGGCTTCTTTTCCGATGTCAGCTTTTTACAAAGCTTTTCGGTTTGGCGCACGGACAAATCATTCTTTACGATTTGCTCGCATACATCCTTCATGATTTCTTCATTCGGAAGTGTGAGCAGTGCTCTTGCGTGACCCGCGGATATCTTGTCTGCTTTAAGATATTCTGCCGCGCTTTCAGGAAGCTTTAAAAGTCTGAGGGCGTTTGCCACCGCGGGACGGGATTTTCCGACCGAGCGGGCAACCTCCTCCTGGGTAAATCCGTGCTCGTTCATCAGAACCTCGTAGCCCAGCGCTTCTTCAAGCGGAGTCAAGTCCTCGCGCTGCAAGTTCTCAATAAGCGCAAGTTCCATTGTCTCTGACTCGCTCAGCTCTCGAATAATTACGGGAACCTCTGTAAGTCCTGCCATTCGGGACGCGCGGTACCTCCGCTCACCAGCTACAATTTCATAGCCGCCGAGCGTCAGCGGACGGACAAGTATCGGCTGCAATAATCCGTGCTTTGAAATACTGTCTGCAAGCTCGCTCAGCGCCACTTCGTCAAAATCCTTTCGGGGCTGAGAGCGGTTCGGCTCAATTTCCGATATTTTTATGTTTACTGTGCCGTTGTTTTCTTCGTTATCGTTTTCTATAAAAATCGCGTTAAGCCCTTTTCCAAGGCCGCCCAGTTTTTTTGCCATCAGCGACGCTCCTTTGCTATAATTTCTTTTGCAAGCTCGGTGTATGCTAAGCTGCCCTTACAGTTTTTGTCGTAGTATATAACGGGCATTCCGAAGCTCGGCGCCTCCGACAGCCTGACTCCCCTGTTTACCACGGTTTTAAACACCTTTCCGGGGAAAAATTTTTTTACTTCCTCAACTACCTGCTGAGTCAGGTTCAGTCTGCCGTCATACATTGTCAGGAGCACGCCTTCAAGCTCGATCGAGTAGTTATACTGCCTTTTAATACGCCTTACGGTGCTCATAAGCTGAGACAGACCTTCAAGCGCGTAGTATTCACACTGAATGGGCACAATGAAGCTGTCTGCAAGCGTAAGAGCGTTTGCCGTAATAAGACCGAGCGACGGCGGACAGTCGATAATAATGTAGTCGTAATACTGTTTTATCGGCAGTATTGAGTTTTTAAGCAGAGCTTCTCTGTGCGGTTTTTCCGCTATTTCAAGCTCCGCTGCAGCAAGGCTTATGCTCGACGGTAAAATGTGAAGGTTTTGGTACGGTGTTGTAAGCACGCATTCTTCTGCCTTAACGCCGTCTACCAATATGTTGTAGGTTGAAAACTTTACCTTGCTTTTGTCGATTGCCACGCCGCTTGTGGCGTTACCCTGAGGGTCGGCGTCGACAAGCAAGGTCTTTTTGCCGAGAGCTCCCAAGCACGCAGCCAAGTTTACGGCGGTAGTGGTTTTACCCACTCCACCTTTTTGATTTGAAATCGCTATTATCTTTGCCATAAAATCACCTTTTTGATTATAACATAAATCAAGATAATTTTAAATAGCTTATTTATAACTTTTAAAAATTTCTTATTATTATACTAATATCCAATAAAACCCTTTAACATCTGTTTTAAAGCGTTTTAATGGAAATTAGTATTATTTCAAAAAGCGAAAATAACAGAGATGTTTCTAAAAATGTTTCACGTGAAACACGCAAAAAGACGCACACAAAAGTGGGCGTCTTTTCGCAAGGGGTTAGATAAGGAAATGGGTATGAGTGGAACGGATGCAAAAGCATCCAAGTGGAAAGTATATTAATTCGGCTTACGCCGTTTTTTCGGCTCGTTCTACCTTAGGCTTCGGAATTCTGATTGTGTATTCGATAAAATTGTCATGGTCTGTTTTGTGTGTTTCAGCGTCAATTCCCGAAAGGCGCATGGTGTCAACGGCCTTGTTAATAGTGTTCACAAAAATTCTTATATCTTTTATCACCGCTTTACTTTTCCCCCTGTTTTGCTTTTTTGGGGTTGATTGAATCAAGCTGCCGACAAGCGTTTCTGTTTGAGATACATTTAGTCCGTCGGTAATAACTCTTGAAAGCGCCTCTCGTCTGATTGACTCGTCTTCCAGCCGAAGAAGTGCGCGGGCGTGGCGTTCACTCAGCCCTGTTTTTTCAATCCATTCCTGCTCCTCACTGCTTAACCTTAAAAGGCGCAGCTTGTTTGCAATCGTAGATTGTGTTTTGCCGAGCTTTTCCGCTGCCTGCTCCTGAGTTAATCCGTAGCGACGAATAAGTCTTGAAATCCCGCGGGCCTCCTCGAATATTCCGAGGTCGGCTCGCTGGAGATTTTCAAGGAGCGCATATACGGCAGACTCTTTGTCAGTGCACTTGACTACTATACAGGGAACTTTTTTTAGTCCTGACATCGCTGAGGCACGCAAGCGCCTTTCGCCTGCTACAATTTCGTATTCCGCGGAACTTATTCTGCGAACTATCAACGGTTGCAAAATTCCGTTTTCGGATATGGATTGCGACAGAGCTTTGAGCTCTGATTCATTGAACTGCTTGCGCGGCTGTGATTTGTTCGGTCGGATTCTAATAATAGGAAGCTCGGTAATCTTGTTTTCGCTCTTAATAAAAAAATTCAACCGCATCACCCTATGTCAGCTTCAGGCTTGTCCCTGTGCTGTTATAATATCACATAAGGTGTGCGGCGTTTGTCGAACAGTGAGCAATTATTTGATTTTGTTTTTTAGAAATGAGCGTCTTTTTGTCGGATTATAAGGGCTTGGCTTTTATGCGTCCGTTGTTGCGCGGGTATTTATCGGGAGTCGGATGTATTTTTTCAATTTCAACAAGACTGCGGCAGCCTCCGTTAAATGGGAGTTCAAATGTATTGGCATTTATCAGCTTTCCTCCGAGGATTTGTATAGCTTTTTTTGATGAGCTGATTTCTTCGTCTGCGCTACTTCCTTTAAACGCTATGAATTTACCCGACAGCTTTATAAACGGCAGACAGTACTCGCTCAATGTGTTGAGCTGAGCTACCGCGCGTGATACAACAAGATCAAAGCTTTCACGCAGGTCTAAATCCTGTCCGTACTCCTCTGCCCTGCCCTGCAAAAATTCCGCGTCAATGTCAAGCTCGGTCAAAAGTGCGTTGAGAAACAGAAAACGCTTTTTTAAACTATCCAGCAAATGCAGCTCAATATCAGGTCTGACAATTTTCAGGACGACCCCGGGAAAGCCCGCACCTGTTCCGATGTCGAGCACCTTTGCGTTTTGAGGAATGTCACAGTAATTCAGAACGGATAAGCTGTCGGCAAAGTGCTTTACGGCTACGCCCTCGGCGTCGGTTATCGCGGTGAGGTTTATTTTTTCGTTCCATTCTTTCAGGAGTTTGTAGTAAATCTCAAATTTTGAAAGCTGTTTTTCTGTAAGCTGTATCTTGTAATCGGCTGTTGCCGAGATTAGTATGTCACGCATTTGCATGGTTTGATCCTCTGTTTGCCGCAAGCCAAATCAGCAGGACGCTTATGTCTGCAGGTGATACTCCCGAAATCCGCGAAGCCTGACCGATATTTAGCGGCTTGATTTTATTGAGCTTTTCCTGTGCCTCAAGGCGTAAGCCTTTAAGGGTTTTGTAATCGAAGTCGGTTGGCAGCAGTTTGTTTTCAAGCTTTTTCATCTGTTCAACCTGCTTTAACTGCTTTTGAATATAGCCCTCGTATTTTATTTCAACCTCGACTTGTTCAAGCAGGTTTTGTTCAAGAGCCGGTCTGTCTTTGTCAAACGGCGTTAAGCAGGAATAATCGAGTTGAGGGCGCTTCATTAAATCAATCAGGCGAACGCCCGTTGTGATTTCAGATGTTTCACGTGAAACAAGAAGTTTGTTCAACTCTTCGCTCGGTGAGATGGTGGTTAATTTAAGGCGCTTGATTTCGACCGTTTTTTGTTCCTGTTTTTTAAGGAACTTTTGCCATCGCTTTTCGCTGATCAACCCGAGAGCGTAGCCTGTTGGAGTTAGGCGCTCGTCGGCGTTGTCCTGACGAAGCACAAGGCGGTACTCGCTTCGGGACGTCATCATTCTGTAGGGTTCATTTGCCCCCTTTGTTACAAGGTCGTCGACGAGGGTGCCGATATAAGAGTTTGCGCGCGTAAGGACAAGCGGTTCCTTGCCCTGAACCTTTAATGCGGCGTTTACGCCAGCGACAAAACCTTGAGCCGCGGCTTCTTCATAACCCGAGCTACCGTTAAATTGTCCTGCGCCGTATAGTCCGTTATAGTCTTTAAATTCAAGAGTGGCATTCATGGCGGTCGGGTCAACGCAGTCGTATTCAATGGCGTATGCCGGGCGCATAATAACGCAGTGCTCCAAACCCTTGATGGTCTGATAGAATTTCAGCTGAACTTCCTCGGGTAGCGAGCTGCTCATGCCCTGCATGTACATTTCCTCGGTGTTTTCGCCGCAGGGTTCAATAAAGAGCTGGTGACGCGGTTTATCTGAGAAGCGCATGACCTTGTCCTCAAAACTTGGGCAATAGCGCGGGCCCACGCCTTCAATTCTTCCGGCGTATAAGGGCGAGCGGTGTATGTTGTCGAGGATGATTTGCTTTGTGCGGTCGTTCGTCCAGCTGATGTGGCAGTCGACCTTGTTTTCGCCGAGGCTTTCTGTTTCATAAGAAAACGGCTGCGGAGGTTCGTCACCTTTTTGAACCTCAAGTTCTGAGAAGTCGATGGAACGGCGAAGTATACGCGCAGGCGTGCCTGTTTTAAAGCGTCTTAAAGGCAGGTCGAGTTCCTTTAGAGAAAGAGCGAGCTTTGTTGCCGGAAACATTCCGTCGGGGCCGCTTTCGTAGCTGACCTCGCCGACGTATATTCTGCCGCCGAGGTATGTTCCGGTAGCCACAACAACGGTTTTGCAAAGATACTGAGCAAGCATTTGTGTTGTAAGCATCCAAGCGTTTTCGTGCTTTTCAATGCTGATTATTTCAGCCTGACGCAATTCAAGATTCTCCTGAAGCTCCAGCTTATGTTTCATTACCTCTGAGTATTTGCGACGGTCGATTTGAGCGCGGAGCGAATGAACGGCAGGGCCTTTTCCGCGGTTGAGCATTCTTGACTGCAAAAAGCATTCGTCGGCGGTTTTGCCCATTTCGCCGCCGAGGGCGTCAAGCTCGCGGACAAGGTGGCCTTTTGCTGTTCCGCCTATCGACGGGTTACACGGGCAGTTGCCCACAGCATCCATGTTGATTGTAAATATAGCTGTGCGGCAGCCAAGGCGTGCGGCGGCAAGCGCGGCTTCGATTCCCGCGTGTCCCGCGCCGATGACTGCTACATCGTAATTTCCTGCAAAGTATGTCATGTTTAACACCCTGTTTAATGGTTAGTGGTTTAGTGTAGGGGCGCACCCGTGTGTGCGCCCGAAAACGTATCTGATATATCAGGGCGCACACACGGGTGCGCCCCTACGAATGTAATGGAAATGTTTTTATTATTCTTTGTTTGGATGCGCCGTTGCAGAAACGTATCTGTTATATAAGGTTCTCAAAAGGCGCGCCGGTGCTACACCCGTAGCTATTTGCCTACGCAGAAGTTGTGGAATACTCGGTCGAGAATTTCATCGGAGGTGCGTTCGCCTGTCATTTCAAGAAGCTCCGAAATGGCATCTTCAAGACTTACCGTCACCGCGTCAAAGGTCATGCCGGCTTCCAGTGCGTCTTTTGCCTCGGTTACGGAGCGAAGAGCCGCCGATACGTTGGCGCGCTGGCGCTCGTTTGATAAAATCCCTTCGCTCGGGTTTAGTTGATTTGTTCCTGCGGCTGCTGCAATTGCCTTTATCAGCTCGTCTTTACCCTCACCTGTAACCGCAGAAACATATGCAATATTGCTTATATAAGATTCTATCTTGTCTATATCCAATTTGCTCGGCAAATCGGTTTTGTTGATTATAGCAATCGAAGGTATGTTTTTTGCGGATTCAAGGAGATGAAAGTCAAAATCTTCAAGAGCGCGGCTGTTGTCGAAAACCGCAAGAAGAAGTCCGCACTGTTCAAGGCGTTTCTTGGCGCGGTCAACGCCTATTTTCTCAACGGCGTCGTCGGTGTCGCGCAGACCCGCGGTATCGCTGAGCCTGAGAATCACATCGCCGGCAACTACGGTGTCCTCTACTATGTCGCGCGTGGTGCCGGGTATCTCGGTGACAATGCTCTTTTCGCTTCCCGAGAGAAGGTTCATCAGCGTGCTTTTTCCCACGTTGGGGCGTCCTGCGATAACGGTGTCTATCCCCTGCTTTACAGCCTGTCCGCTGTCGTAGGTGGAGAGCAGGCTTTGCAGCTCCTTTTGAGCATCCGAGCAGGTGCTGAGTATCATGTCGTCAGTCACCTCGGCAATATCCTCCTCGGGGTAGTCAGCCCAAGCGGAAAGGTGAGCCGCGAGTGAGAGCAGACTGTCTTTGACTTTGGTTATTCTGCGGCGCAGAACACCCTCTTTTACCGAAAGAGCGGCGCGCGCGGCGCTGCGGTTTTTGGCGCTGATTATATCGATTACGGACTCGGCCTCGGTGAGGTCAATTTTGCCGTTTAAAAACGCGCGTTTTGTAAATTCGCCTGCCTGAGCGGGAACTGCGCCCGCGTCAAGAACGGCGCGGAGAACCTGCTGTGTGATATAGATTCCGCCGTGACATGACAGCTCTACAACGTCCTCGCCCGTATAGCTGTGCGGCGCTCTGAAAACAAGCGCCACCGCCTCGTCGATCGGCTCATTTTCCGCGATTATCTTACCGAACGCGGCAGTATAGCCTTTAAGACTGCTGAGCCTGCGGTCGTTAATGTTTTGAAAAACCCTGTCGGCGATTTTAACGGCGTCGCTTCCCGAAATTCGGATAACGCCTACTCCGCCCTCACCCTGCGCCGTACTTATAGCGGCTATGGTTGCGTTTTCGTTCATGTTTAATCTCCGAAAAACAGAGCTGCCTCAAAAGAGACAGCTCCTTCATTACTTATCTATTCTGCCGTAAAGACCTGTTGCGCCGCCCTCGTTAAGCGGAACTCTGTCAGGATTAGGAGCAGGATTTGTGTAGCGGTTGCCGTAGCCGCCGCGCTTGCCGCCTCTGCGGTTGTTGTAGCCGCCTCTGCGGTTGTTTTTAGCCTTGGGGTCGGGGCCGATCACAACGTGACGCGCTGTGTTTTCACCCTCGCTCCATGAGGTGGCGCCGTTTACCTTCTGAACCGCCGTGTGAATGATCCTTCTCTCATAGGGATTCATGGGCTCGAGGCTTGTCTTTTTACCTGTTTTGACCGCCTTGAAAGCGAGCTTTCTGCCGAGGATCTCAAGGGTTTTTTCACGCTTGTCGCGGTAATTTCCGACGTTAACGGAAACCTTTACATATTCCTCGGTGTTGTGGTTTGCGACAAGGCTGGCAAGGTACTGCAGAGCGTCAAGAGTTTCGCCGCGTCTGCCGATAACGAAGCCCTCTTCCTCTCCCGAAAGATTAAAGGTGAGGGTGTTTTCCTTTTCGTCAGTACCGCGCTCGATAGCGATGTCGGGAAGCCCCATTTTGTCAAGAACATTTCTTAAGAACCGTTCCGTTTTATCCTTGGGAGCTTCGTTAATGACGATAAAGGCTCTTACTTTAGCGGGACGTCCGCCGAAGAGACCGAACTTTTTCTTTTCTTCACGCTGAATGACTTCGAAATCGTATTCGTCGGTTTCGGTAACGCCAAGCTCAGCTTTCGCTTTTTCGAGGGCTTCCTCTACGTCTGCGCCCTCGCAAATTGCTTCTCTAATCATTATTATCTCCTGTTATTCGCGTTAATTACTTACTTTTCTTTTTCTTTTTGGAGTTCTGCTGAGGCTCTCCCTGCGGCTTTTTAGGAGCGTAAATATAGGGGATCTTTGCCTCCTGTTCAAACATCAGCGCCGCGTGTCTTGCTTCGCTGTTTGCCGTCATGTGCGCGGGGCTGAACACCTTGCTTACGACGATGGACTGGAGCAGCGAGATCAGCGCCGAGATGATCCAGTAGAAGGAAACCGCGGTGGGAACGCTGTAGGCGATCCATGCCGAGAACAAAGGAAGAACATAAATTATAACCTTCATGCATCCCTGTGACTGCATTGCCTGGTTCTGGCGGTTCATTTTCTGCATAATTACGGAAGAACCTACGTTGGAAAGGAAACATAGCACCGGGAAAAGCAGGTACCATGACCAGAATCCGTGCTGGTTGGGGATCGTAAGCAGATCTACGTTTCCGAAAATAGTAAATCCGTTTGCGAATTCGGTGATCCTGGAGATTTCGGCACTTGAAAAGATGCCTTGGATTTCCTGTGTGTTCTGGATTTGCGGAAAAATTTTCAGCAGCGAAACTTCCTGATATGTAGCGCTGCCCGCGGTGTGGGTGTAGCCGGGAATCGAATTGGCAAATTCAAGCGCTGAGCTTACATCGTTTGAATTAAGGTGGAGTGTGTTTGTAAGCGGAGCGGCTACCGCGTAGAAAATGCCGAGGAGGATGATCATGGGGATGAGTGTTGTCATACATCCGCCGGTAGGTTTAACGCCCTCTTTTTCGTAGAGCTTATTCATTTCCTCCTGGAGCTTCTGACGGTTGTTGCCGTATTTTTCACGAAGCTCTTTTTGTTTTTTCGCCATTCTGGCAGAGCCTGCCATTGATTTTTGCTGCTTGAGGGTGAACGGAAAAAGCGCGGCTTTTACGATAATTGTGAATACGATGATGGCGATTCCGAAGTTTTTGAAGATGAAGAACGCGCCCCAGAGTATATAGCCAAGCAGCCATCCGATGGAACCGAAAATTTGCATAATTTTACCTCGTCATATTTTACTTCCGTTTTTCCGTATTCTTTTTCGGTTTTACGGTTTTTGCCCGTTTTTCGGGCACGGGGTCGTACCCTCCTTTGGAAAACGGATTACAGCGCAGAATGCGCCATATGGTAAGAGCCAAACCCTTGAACGCTCCGAACCGCTCAATAGCCTCCAGCCCGTATTGAGAGCAGGTGGGAATATATTTGCAATGGGGTGCGGTGTGAGGGGAGATGGCCGACCTGTAGAATTTAATTAATGCCAGAAGTACCTTTTTCATGGCTGTTATCCTCGCTGCTCTGAAACAGAACCCCCAAGGTTTTAAGATGCTGCCTCATTGCTTTGCATACAACCTGCGATTTAACATGGGGTGTTTTGCCCCTGGCGACAAAAATAAGGATATAGCCTGGCTTGATTTGGTCGAATAGCCGGAAGTACGAAGCCCTTATTACACGCCGTGCGCGCGAACGCTTTACGGCGTTGCCTACCTTTTTGCCCGAAGTGATTCCGTATCGCAGGACATTGCCCTTTGCTTTTAAAGCATAGGTTACCAAAACGGGACTGACGCAGGATTTTCCGCGGCGGTAAGCCAGCGAAAACTCCCTGTTTTCTTTAACGGTTGTGTACTTACTCATTAATTGCACCCTTCAGGTATCATGCGGTGTTTAGCCGCGCGTACAAAGCAGCCGCTTTGTAACAAAAAAGACCACACCTGAAATTGTGGCCTTTCATACCGGGCGCCGAAAACGTCATATAACGCATTTGCCGGCACACGGTATCAATAAGACAACCTTTTTCTGCCTTTTGCTCTTCTTCTTGACAAAACTTTTCTGCCGTTGGATGTAGACATTCTCTTTCTGAAGCCGTGCTCTTTCTTTCTGTGGAGCTTTTTAGGCTGATATGTTCTCAACATAAATGAAAACCTCCCTTCAAAATATAACCTTGCAATATAGCATTATATCGTAATTTTACGCTTTAGTCAAGCATTTTTTCCAGTGAAAATGCGGCTTTGTTAAAAATCGGAGGCGTCGGCGTCAAGAGTGGGATATATGTTGTATGCCGGATATTTTTTTTGGATTTTTTCCACAATATCTTGAAAAATCTGCTTTCGGTCGTTTGTGTCAAAGTCAATTATTATGTCGAAATATATATGCTTTTTTTGTTCGTCAACCAAAAAACCGTGTAACTGCAACACGCGTTCGTCGGAGCCGATTATATCGCGCAGGTCGGAATAGACCTGATTTGACAACCGGTTGTCGGTACCCCGCGAGTAAACGCTTATACCCGTAAGAGCGACGCCTGTTTTGCGGTAAACCTTTGAGTAAATGTCGCGTTCGAGTATGTCGAGCTGCCTGACGCTCAGGCTTTCGGGAAGCTCGATGTGGACTGAGCCGATTTGATTTTCGGGACCGTAGTTGTGCAGGATCAAATCGTAAACGCCCGAAACCTCGGGATAGGTGAGGATGATCTCCCGTATTTGCCGAGACAGCTCGCCCTCGACGCGCTCTCCCAGAATTGAGGAGACGCTGCCGCGAAGCATTTCAAAGCCCGATTTGATTATGACAAGCGAGATAACGGCAGCTAGCCACGCTTCAAGGCTTACGCCCCAAATAATGAAGACAGCCGCCGCTACAAGGGTGGAAGCTGAGATCACCGCGTCGAGCAGGGCGTCCTTGCCCGAGGCTACAAGGGAGTCGGATTTGACTTTTTCGCCGGTTGAACGGACGTAAATACCGAGCGCGATTTTGACCGCTACAGCTACGCCGATGATGATAAGCGCAATCGGAGCGTAGTCCGGAGTTTCGGGCTCGATTATTTTTTTGACAGATTCAATAAGCGAGGTTATGCCCGCGTAAAGCACTATGACCGAAATCGTTACCGCGCTCAGATATTCAATTCTTCCGTAGCCGTAAGGGTGCTTTTTATCGGGAGTCTTGCCCGCAAGCTTGGTGCTGACGATCGTGATTACCGATGACAAGGCGTCGCTGAGATTGTTTATTGCGTCCATTGTTATGGCGATTGAGCCTGAAATAAACCCTATGACCGACTTGAACCCCGCGAGAAACAAGTTTGCGAGAATACCGATAGCGCCGGTACGGATTATTATCTTTTCACGATTCATAAATTATACCCCTTTGGTTTCATTATATATATACTCTGATGAAGCTTTAGCTTTTGACATTGTAGCACACAAATATTTAAAATGCAATTGACGAAGCCGCAAAAATACAGTATTATTATAAAGGATTTCAAATAACAAGGTGATGGCGTGAGAATCAATACAAAAGCGGCGGTGATAGCCGCGATCATTGCAGCTGTGGCTGCGCTGGGTATATTTTCCTTTTGTTCTTTTCAGGGGAAGTATTGGTTTAGGAGCGAGCCAAAGCTTAATAAGACGGTTGTTGACCTTGAAAAAAAGTCATTAAAAGACCGCGCCGCGCTTACCACACAACTGTGCCGCGAAAAACTGACAAGCGAGCCTCAGAGGAAGGTGTACGATACAATAGTCTCTTACTCCGCCGAGGCCGACAGAGATGAGTTCGATTTGGGCGAAGCCGGCAAAGACGACTTTGAAATCGCCCTTAACGCTTTTACCGCAGACCACCCCGAGGTGTTTTGGATAGATTCGGCGTCGGGCTATACGTTTTACGAGTATGAGGACAGACTGTGCGCCTCACTTCGCTATACCACATCCGGCGGAGAGCTGGAGAAGCAAAGGACAGAGCTTGACGCGGCTGTTGAAAAGGCAGCTGAGGGCGCTCCCGATAACGCCGACGACTTTGAGGTCGAGCTGTACCTCAACGATTATCTCACCGACAACTGCGCCTATAAAACAGACGCCGGAAATAAACACTCGGCTTACGGCGCTCTTGTGGGCGAAGGAGCTGTGTGCGACGGATACTCACACGCGTTCCAGCTGCTTTGCCGAAGGCTGGGTATCGAGTGTACGGTTATCGAGGGCACCTCGGATTTCAACAACGACGCGGAAAACGGCCACATGTGGAACTGTATCCTGCTTGACTGCAACTGGTACCATATCGATGTAACATGGAACGACTCAACGGATTCCGCATGCGGAGTTGAACACTACTTTTATGTAAACCTTACCGATAAACAGATTTTGACCGACCATAAAATCAGCGCCGGATATTCGCAGCGAGATTCGGAAAAATCGATATTTTTTAATGTTTATGTTCCTAAATGCGACAGCACCGAGCTCAATTATATGACGCTGAATTTTGTGACGATAAAAGACCCGTCGGACGACGATCAGATCCTCGCCTCACTTATCGAGGCGTCGAGAAACAAAAGTCCCTACTGCGCTTATCTGATCGATGAGAGCGTTGACTTCAAAAAAACCGTGAAAGATATTACCGATAAATACGCCGGCTCATGGATCGGCGGAGCGAATTACTACACGGGCGGAAACCCTAAAATCTCCGACAGCGGCAAGGTGGTTTACTACGAAAACAAAAGGGTACTTGCAATTGTGTTTGATTACGAGTAAAATATAAACAAAATAAAAATTGGAGTGATATTTATGGGAATGACAATGTCTCAGAAAATTCTTGCGGCTCACGCGGGACTGAGCGAGGTTAAGGCAGGTCAGCTTATCAACGCCAAGCTCGATATGGTGCTCGGCAACGACGTTACCTCGCCCGTGGCGATCAATGTTTTTGAGGAGAACGGCGCTACTGCGGTGTTTGACAACACAAAAATCGCAATGATCATGGACCACTTTACACCAAACAAGGACATCAAGGCGGCAACACTTGTTAAGCAGACGAGAAACTTTGCCGATAAATACGACATCAAGAATTTTATGGATGTCGGCATGATGGGAATCGAGCACGCTCTGCTTCCCGAAAAAGGCTTGGTAGGTCCGGGCTGCCTTTGCATCGGCGCGGATTCGCACACCTGCACCTACGGCGCGCTGGGCGCGTTCTCTACAGGCGTAGGTTCAACCGATATGGCGGCAGGCATGATAAGCGGCAAGGCTTGGTTCAAGGTTCCGTCCGCAATCAAGTTCAATATCGTAGGCAAGCCTCAGGGCTATATCAGCGGTAAGGACGTTATTCTGCATATCATCGGCGAGATAGGCGTTGACGGCGCTCTTTACAAGTCGATGGAATTCTCGGGCGAGGGGCTCAAGTACCTCAATATCGACGACAGGCTCTGCATTGCCAACATGGCTATTGAGGCAGGCGCCAAGAACGGCATTTTCCCGGTTGACGACATCACCAGAGAATACTGCGACGGCAGGTATCAGGGAACACCCGTTGAGTACACCGCCGACGAAGACGCTGAGTACGACGCCGAATATACGGTTGATTTGAGTACGCTGCGCCCGACCGTCGCGTTCCCTCACCTTCCCGAAAACACAAAAACCGTTGACGAGATAGGGGAGACCGAGGTATTTTTAAAGGCAAAAAAGTCGCCAAGGGCGTGCGCTGCATTATAATTCCCGGCACACAGAAGATCTGGCTGCAGGCCATGCATGAAGGCCTGTTTGACATCTTTATCGAGGCGGGCGCGGTTGTTTCAACTCCCACCTGCGGTCCGTGCCTCGGCGGCCACATGGGCATTCTCGCGGCGGGCGAGAGGGCGATTTCCACCACCAACCGCAATTTTGTAGGCAGAATGGGTCACGTCGACAGCGAGGTTTACCTTGCGAGTCCCGCGGTCGCGGCGGCAAGCGCCGTAAAGGGCTACATCATCGACCCCGCTAAGGTTTAAGGAGGATTTGACTATGAACGCAAAAGGCAGAGTACATAAATTCGGAGACAACGTCGACACCGACGTAAT
>ONCY01000011.1 GCA_900316435.1 uncultured Eubacteriales bacterium
CGGACTTTTACACGGGCGTGCCCGACAGCCAGCTTAAGGCGCTCTGCGATTACCTTATGAACACCTACGGAATCGACCGCAATCACCATGTAATAGCGGCTAACGAGGGCAACTGCACCGCTCTTGCGGCGGGCTATCACCTCGCCACCGGCAAGGTTCCGGTTGTTTATATGCAGAACAGCGGCGAGGGCAACATAATCAATCCCGTAGCCTCGCTTTTGAATGATAAGGTCTACGCTATCCCTATGGTGTTTATCGTCGGCTGGCGCGGCGAGCCGGGCGTTCACGACGAGCCCCAGCATATCTATCAGGGCGAGGTAACCGTAAAGCTGCTTGAGGATATGGAAATCAGCACGTTTATTATAGGCAAGGACACCTCCGACTATGAAGCACAGACCGCGATGGACGGCTTTAAAGAGCTTCTCGCTCAGGGCAAAAACGTTGCATTTGTCATCCGCAAGGGCGCGCTTGAGTACGGCGAAAAGGTCGTGTATAAAAACGATAACTCCATGACGCGCGAGGAGATCATCCGCCATATAGTAAAGGTCAGCGGAGAGGATCCCATTGTTTCCACCACGGGCAAGGCGAGCCGCGAGCTGTTTGAGATACGCGAGCAGAACTCCCAGAGCCACAAGTACGATTTCCTCACCGTAGGCTCAATGGGTCACAGCTCATCAATAGCTCTCGGCGTGGCGTTCAATAAGCCAGACACAAAGATTTGGTGCGTTGACGGCGACGGCGCGGTGCTTATGCACATGGGCGCAATGGCTGTGTTGGGCGCTAACTCTCCCGAAAATCTTGTTCATGTCGTGATAAACAACGGCGCTCACGAAACCGTGGGAGGTATGCCCACCGTGGCGGCAGGCATTGACGTTGTAGCAATAGCCAAGGCGTGCGGCTACAAAAACGCCGTAAGCGTGGACAGCTTTGACGCTCTTGATTCGGCTCTAAAGGCGGCTAAGGAAAGAAACGAACTCAGCCTTATTGAAGTCAAATGCTCAATAGGAGCGCGCGCCGACCTTGGCAGACCTACCATTTCCTCAATCAGGAACAAGGAAAACTTCATGGGCTATCTTGCCGAAATCTAAATGAACAACCAAAGGCTCCGGGTTATTCCGGAGCTATTTTTTGTAATGGAAAAATCTAAACATAATTTCATTAAACATATTGCAATTTATATAAATAAGTGCTAATATATAGTTGAATATCTGTTATTGTGGTAAGGAAAAATAACAGAAAACCCTATAGGGGATTATTTAAAGAAAAGATGTATCATAATGAAATCAAAGGTCAGAAGAATACTTGCAATCATGCTGACGCTTGTTATGCTCGCGTCGTGCGTAGCCGCCTTTCCGCTGAACGCTCAGGCGTTTCGCTGAACGCTCAGGCGTTTGACAACGACGTAAAGTCGGGCGTAGTCGCAATTGTTTTCTATCTTAAAGGCGCCGGTCTGTACATTACCGACGGAAGCCAGTACCAGCAGATCCAGCAAATAGGCGACACCGAATTTTCGGGCGGCACGGGCTTCTTTATCGGCGAGGAAAAGGAGAACCCGCAGTACATAGTAACAAACGAGCATGTTGTAGACAGCTATATCAAGGTTGGCGAGGGCAAAAGCTTTTTGACTCCGCTGGGCACGACCTATCAGAATTATCCCGTATATCTGGGCGCCGAGTCAAGCGAGCTTCGCGTTTATTATGACAAAAACGATTATGAAACCGCATTTGTAGACAGCTACGGCGACAGCGAAAAGGTCGATATAGCGGTCATCAAAATCCAAAAGCCCACAACAAAGCGTCACGCGCTTGTGCTCCAGACTCCGACCGATGATATGGTAGGTTCAACCGTTTACACCGTCGGCTTCCCGGGCAACGCCGATAACCAGTTTACAAGCGTAAACAAATACGGAATCGAGGACGCCACCGTTCACAAGGGCGTTATCAACAAGTTTGTTGTAAGCGAGGGCGTAGGCGTTAAGAGAATCGCGGTCGACGCCACTATCCAGCACGGCAACTCGGGCGGTCCTCTGGTAAATGAAGAGGGCAACGTACTTGGAATCAACACCAACATCATCTCCAACAAGCCCTATGACAACCAGGTCGAAGCCGACTACTACGCTATCAACACCAGCGAGCTGAAAGACTTCCTCGGCAAAAACAGCATTAAATACATGGACGCCGAAACCTCAAAGAAGGGCGGCTTAGAGCCCTGGCTGCTTATCGTTATCATCGGCGGCGCTGTTGTTCTTCTCGGTATAGCCGCACTCATCATTATCCTCTCGCTCAAGAGAAAGAGAGATAAAAACGGAAATCTGATCAATGCTCCCGCACCTGCTTACACACCCCAGGCTGCTCCCTCGGCTCCCATGAACTACGGCGCAACAATGGCTCCCACTCCCACAAAGGGTATCGCGCGCTCACAGTCACCTCAGCATGCGAGCAAGGCGTTCTACATCACAGGCAAGCCTACGGTTATCGGCCGCAACACCACCGACTGCGCTATTGCTTATGAGATGGGCACTCCCGGCGTAAGCGGAAAGCACTGCACACTCAGCTATGACGGCCTGCTTGAACAGTTCACCCTGACTGACATCGGCTCGTCATTCGGCACATACCTCGGCAACGGCACAAAGCTTACTCCGAACGTTCCCGTTAAGCTCAACGCGGGCGACAGCTTCTATGTAGGCGACAAGGCAAACGTAATTACGCTTGAGGTCGAGAAATAATCAAAAAATATAAAAATATGGGCAGGCATTCGGTTGCCTGCCCTGTTTTTGCGCATAAGAAAGCGGCTCAGGTTTTAGATGACCTGAGCCGCCGGATCTTTTAAAGTTTATCAATATAGTTTGAAAGATAACGCTGGATCTGAGTTACGTCGCGGATGGTGATTTTACCGTCGCGGTTTGCGTCGGCGCGGATAAGCATTTCCTTTGATGTCAAGTCAAGGTCGTTCATTTCCGCAAAATACCTTTGAAGCTCTGTGGCGTCATTAATAGTTACGCTGTCGCCGCCGGTAACCTTGCCTATGATATCCGACGCTTCCTGAGCTTCGGGTGAAATAACCGTTGAAAGCGTTTCGCCCAAGTTAAGATTATTAACGGTGCAGTTGTTTACAACCTGATACTGTACATAAGGAGTGGGTTCGGATTCATCGCACATTGCCAGATACTTAACCGAGCAGTTTACAGTAGTTTCGCCTGCCTCGCGGTCAAGCACCTTGAATACAGCTTTTACAACCGTTACCGCCGAGCCGTCCTCATTGTAAGCCCAAGCCGCGGGTTTGATTGAGGAGTAGTTCGCGACGATTCTTCCTTCCGCAGTTTTGTGGATAACGCCTGTGCCGAAATTGTACTCGGTGGCAAACGGGAAGAAATCGAGCTTTTTGTTGTTGCCGTTTGAGAATTTGTTATATTCCTCGTCCCACTCAAGAACGTTTGGGTCATAGGTAAGCTCGCCTATGTCGGTGTTGATCAGGTATTTTTGATCTGCCAGAAGCTTATATTCAACGGTAACAAAAACATCGCCGTTCTCGTCTTGAAACTCACTCAGACCGTAATATTTGTTTTCCGTGTCGGGGAAGTAGTTGGAGGTCGCCTTTACGGTAAGCGGAGCCTCAATTTCAGCGTCAACTGCCGAAGCGGGAACAGCGGAAACAGCAAGCACGCTTGTAAGCATAGCCGCCGCCAAAAATGCGGAAAGTATGGTCTTTATTCTTTTGCGCATAAAATTCCTCCTTTTAAAATAATATCGGGGTAACAATATTATACATTATTCCTTAAAAACATGCAACCCCTAAAAAACACGGTTTTTACATAAATCGGACGGGTTTTAATGTGAAGTTTTGAGAGTTGAGAGTTAAGAGTTGAATTTGGAGTGTGAAGTTTCAGTACGCGCAAGCGTGACGCTTGCCCCATGACGCGCAAGCGTCACGCTTGACCCAGTACGCGAATCAAACGTTTGCAATAAACAAAGCTTATGTTCCCGCGAGATATGACGCGCCGTTGCAGAAACCTTTTTATTTTTGCAATTTTTCCAAAGGCGCGCTTCCTACCGCGTGGCGGCGCGCTTCCTACCGCGTGGCGGCTCGTTTTCTTAGTTCGCGGAGGGTTATGTCGTAGCCTGCGCGCTCGTGAACCATCCAGTCGCTTTCGGGCGCTCTGCCCATAATCTTTTCGGCAAGGAAGCTCAAAAAGTGCGGGTTCTTTATAAGCACGGGCCCCGTAAGGTGGGTTCCGAACAGGTTGTTGCGGTAAACGCCCTCTTTTCTGTCGCCGTCGGCGTTGCCAAGCCCCATTGTAACGTTAAACAGCGCATTTTCAACGCCGTGTATCTCGCTGCACTTGTTTATAAAGCCAACAAGCGGTCGGGTAAGGAAATCCGAGACGGCAATCTGGTCGGCGGTGCGGCGGTTCTTGTTTTGCTCGGTGACGGTAAAATCAAACAGCCCCAAGCCCTCAAACTCTTTGCCCATGCAGTCGGTTATTGTTTTGCCCAGCATCTCAAACGAGTTGCCCGTAAGCAGGATCACCTTTCCGCTTTCAATGCAGGCTTTAAGTTCTTCCGTGTACTTTTTAAAGTCGTCAAGAACAACGCGCTGATTTTTCTCCGTGCCCGAGCCGATGAAGATAAAGTCATAGTCCGTAAGAGTCGCTTTGTCGCCGAGGCTGAGCCTGTCAACGGTTACCTCCTCGCCGCTTTTTTCAAGCATACGCTTCATCGCGGCAACGTTTGCCCAGTCGCCGTAGAGGTTCATGATATCGTGATACAAATGCAAAAGCTTCATCATTGATCCTCCTTTACCTTTACAAGAAACTTGCCCTTGTCCGAGAAGCAGGTTATTACATAGATATATTCTTTGCGGTCGCTGTTGAGGTAATCGGCAGCCTCGTCAATGCTCTCAAAAAGCTTTATCTTGGAGCTTGGAATGTCGGTGTAGGAAAAGCGCGCCGCAAGGTCGTTGACGTATTTGCCGGCGAGGATAATTTCGTGAATATTGCTGTTGTTAAGCATTTCAAAGTCAATGTCATACAGCCACGAAACATCGCTTGTAAAGTACTTGCGGCTTACGGCATCAACGATGAACATTACGTCGCAGCCCTCTTTGTAAGCCGAGGCTACGCGGATGGACTGGTCGTATGAAATAGAGTTCTCATGCTTTGAGGTGAGCATTGTGCCGCGCCTTGAGCCGAGCGAGAAGGTAATAACCCTGCCGTTTTTCAGCACATAGTCGTTCATGTCGGAAGCGATCTGAGCGCCGTTGATACCTACGATAGACGCGACGGTGTACGCCGAAAGAATGTTGTAGATGTTGTAGAGCGATTTAAGGGCAAGGTGGATAGTATGTCTGTTGTCAATAGTCATTTCGCCCTTGTCTAAATCAACCGAGGTTATTGTATATTGGGTGTTGCGGCGCTGATAGCCGCACTTAGTGCACTTGTAGTGACCTATGTGATTGTAGTGGTGGGTTGAGTAAGTCATAGGGGATTTGCAGATGGGGCAGTAAGCGCCGTCGTTGTAAACGCTGTCGAGCTTGTCGGTGTCGGTTGAAAGCATGTCCGCTCCAAACCAAACAACGTTGTCCCTGCCCTGAGCAAACGACGAAACGAGCGGGTCGTCGGCGTTGAGGATAAGCTGGGTGCCGTCGGTAATGCTGTCGGCAAGCGCGTCGTAAACCCACTCGGGATGACCGTTTCGGGTAAGCTGGTCGCGGTAGAGGTTGGTGATAACATAATGCGTGGGCTTTATGTACTTAAAGGTGTAGCGCGCGAAGCGTTCGTCGCTTTCGATAAGCAGAATGTCGCTTTTTACTTTGCCGCCCAAGGTTGAGCTGCCGAGCACAAGCGTTGTAACGCCCTCTATCTGATTCGAGCCCTCGCGGTTCCACGCAACGGATTTGCCGTTTTTGGTGAGGATATGAGCGATCATCTCAACGGTCGAGGTCTTGCCGTTGCTGCCGGTTACGGCTATGATGTACGGCGGAAGCTGCACGCGGCTTAAGATGTCTGGACAGAGCTTTAAAGCCACCTGCCCGGGTTTGCTGCTGCCTTTTCCGATAAGCTTTCCGACAGAGCGCAGTATTTTGCAGATTAAAATTGTAAAAAACTTTTTCATAATAAGCTCCGTAAATGTAGAATACAATTTTATTATAATAGTAAAAGTCCATTTTTGCAAGAGGAATTAAAAAAACAGCCCCTCAGCCAATCGTGAGAGACTGACTGAGGGGAAATATTGCTCAGGCTGTTATTTATCCGATTTGAACGCCTGCGAATTCCGCGAGGAACCTTTGCATAAATGTAACGTCCTCGATGTTGATTTTGCCGTCGCGGTTAACGTCGGCGCACTTTTCAACTCTTGTTTTGTCAATGCCGTCAAATTCCGCAAGGTATCTTTGCAGGGCGGTAGCGTCCTCGATACTTACTTTGCCGTCGCCGGTTATGTCGCCGGGCATATAGTCGTCGGGCTCGCCGCCGAGCTTGACGTATATGCCGAAGAGGATAGCTTTATATTCGGTGTCCTCGGCGTTGATCATAGCGTAATTAAGGATACCATTATCGGTGAATGCGCCGTAGTATGAAAGCCCGGGCAGGTATTTGATATCGTAATCAAAGATGTCGGTAAGGCGGAAGCTCTCCTTTGAGCCGTCCTTAAATGTCGCTTTTACAAGCATGTTCTGACCTGTCGGAGAGTAATCCTCAATTTCAACGCTCTCGGCATAAGGCTGCTCTTCATAAACAACCTGCGGAACATCGCATGAAACGCCCGCAAATGTGAAGGTGAAGAAGGGTTTATATGTTTTGTAGTCATCTTCTTTATCATATGATTCTATAAACTGTGCGGTAAGACCGCCTACGTCAAAGCTTGCGCAAAACGGCTTAAGATAACTCATTGAGTAAGTGAGCATATCACGGGTGACGTCGACGACTGCCTTTTGACCGTCCTTGTAGGTTATTGTAACCTGGGCGCCGTCAAAGTCGGGCTCATAATACTGCGAGAATTTAGTGATCTTGGGAGCCTTTGTTACCTTGACCGACTTAACCGGGCTTTCAACGACCTTAACGTTGAATTCAGCTGTTTTTCCCATGTAGGTAAGCGTATACGGATTGTTGCCCAACACCTGACCGTCGTCGTTTGCGGGAGTTATGTCGATATAGTGACCGTCTATTTTATTGTTTTCGTCGATATCTTCGGCTGTGAACTTCTTTGAGGTTCCGTCGGTGTAGGATACTGTGAACGCAAGTCCTGTTAAGTCTGAGGGATAAAAGCGTTCATTTCCGCCGTATGCTTCATCGCCCAGAATATACTCGCGTTTGGGGTTAGAGGTTATCTTGATCGACTTAACGGGGGAATCGACAATGTTGACGCGGAGGTTTGCTGAACGTCCGAAGAACGTAACGTTGATAAAGTTATCGCCGCCCTTTGTCCAGGGGTTTTCACCCTGTTTTGCGTGGTATGATACATAATCGCCGTCAATGTTTTCGTCAATATGAGCGTTCTTTACGGTTCCGTCGGTGTAGTGGATAACAACGGGGATCTTGTCGATATCGGGAGTGTAGTAGTAGAAATACTCAGCCTCGTCGTCGTCCTCTGTCCAGCGGGTATCCCAGTAACCGTCGGTGTTTTCATACAGGGTAAGCGCCTCTCCGTCGGGTATCTCAATATAGTCAACGGGGTTGGGTAATACCGTTACGGGAACGTCGACTGTGGCGCTCTGGTATTTGATAGTCAAATACTGTTTGCCGCCCAAAGTCCAGGGCTTATCTTCCTGAGTATCCGAGTGGGCGAAATAATAACCGTCAACGGATTCGTCAATTCCTACAACCTTTGATGTGCCGTCCTTATAGTTGATGCGGATATCCGTATCTGACAAGTTTTTTATTACGTAGCAGAAGTATTCAATATCATAATAGCCTGTAGCCGGGTTATACTTGGTTTCAATGTATCCGTCGTAATCCTCAATAACGCTGAAGCCGTCTTTGCCGACAAGCTCAATGCTTTCTACGGGGCTTTCTTCTATGGTGAGAAAGATGGATTTCTTAAAGCCGCAATACGTAAGGTAAGCCTCGTTGTTATCGCCTGCAGTGTAGTATTTGGAGCGGTCTTTCGCAAGCGCCCTGACATAATCATCGCCCCAGAAATCATTGATTTTCTTTTCTTCCGAGGAGCCGTCCTTATAGCGGACGATAACCGTGGTATCGTCAAGCTCTTCAAGGCTGTAGTCGAAGTACTTAACGTATTCGTCAAGCTCAAAGTCGTAGTAGCTGTCCCAGCTGCCTTTGCCTTCTTTTATAAGCTTGGGGAGCTCGCCTTTTACCTCAATGTCCTCAACGGGACTTTCAATTATTTCAATAGGCAGCATAACTGAGCAATCGCCAACGCTTAATTCAACGGAGTTGTCATCCTTAACGCTCCAGTAAAACGAATCGCCGCGCAGAGAAAGTCTGTTGTCATCAATGAATGACCAATCGGTAGTATAACCGTCCGACCAGGTGATTTGCAGTTCAAGTCCTGCAAGGTTAAG
Organism: uncultured Eubacteriales bacterium; assembly: GCA_900316435.1. Taxonomy (GTDB): domain Bacteria; phylum Bacillota; class Clostridia; order Oscillospirales; family Acutalibacteraceae; genus Ruminococcoides. The sequence goes on from ONCY01000011.1 coordinate 8,518, forward strand.
GTCGTCGGCAAGGGTTTCGGCATAATATTCGGTTTGGTCGGGCATTTTTGTGATCTCAAGCTTCTTAGCTGAAGCCGAGGTCTCAACGTAGACATTGTAATCCTCTAATTCGGCATTGGGCATTAAGCTGAGCTTTGCAAAAACAGGCTTGCCTGCCTCAAGCTCGGTTTTTAGCGAAAAATCACTTGCATAACCCGATACTCCTCTGATGAACATTTCGTCCTCGTCAAGCAGCTCAAAATCGCAGTAAGTGTCTGCATTGGCGTTAAAAACGTAGCAGCCTGCTTCTTTGGGAACAAAAAGGAACGTAACGGAGCGGTCTTCTTCGGTAAAGTCGCCCTGAAATTCCGTGTTGAGATCAAGCTCTAACGGCTCGTTGTTTGTTCCTAAAGACTCAGTAAGCTCTGTTTGTGTGTCGGCAGCTGCCGAGGTACTGACTGCGCTGAGCGGAATAACCGCGCAAATCATCAGAACCGCAAGCAGAACCGAAATTAATTTTTTAAACATAACGTACCTCCATAGTAATAGTATTAATATTTATATTTAATATAATTATAGCGCAAAGTGGCATAGTTTTCAAGCATATTGTCCAAAATACAAGCGGTTAATTTGTATAAATATTAAACCTGCGTTTTGGTTATTATGCTGTCCGAAATAAAAAGGCCGCGCCCCAAACGGAGCACAGCCAAAATGTTTTATGCGGTAAGAATTCTTTTTGGTACGATAAATTCCACAGCGTTCTGAAAGTTGTCTATAGCAATTGTCTTTACGGGTTCGCAGCGCTCACCGTCAAGCGACCACGCGGTTTCGTCCTCGCTCTCAAACCTGACATGCGAGGTGTGGAACAGTTCGATCCCGTCAGCCTTGTAAGTTCCCGTAATAAGGGCGCGTGCGGTGCGCCTTAGCATACCGAGGCTCGATGGCTTTTTAACAAGCAGAACCTCGTGTTTGCCGTCGGAAAGGCTGATGTCGTTTTTGTTGTAGTGCAGCATTCCGCCGATGGTGGTGGAGTTGCTTACGGCGCCGAAGATATATTTTCCGCGGCAGATCTCACCGTTTTGGTCATAAACCCTCATGCGGTGCGACTTGATCGAGGGCAGCTCCCTAAGGCTTTCAAAGATGTAAGCCAGCCTTCCGAAGCGGTTTTTAAGAACCTGCGGCGTCTTAAACGAGCTGTCCGAAAACGCGCCGAATGAGGCGACATATACAAAGGCGCGGTTGTTCATTCTGCCTATGTCGAGCTTCTTTTTTGTGCCGTGGAATGTGTCGCGCATCGCCTTTGAAATATCCGTAGAAAGTCCCAGCGAGTCCGCAAAGTCATTGGTAGTTCCCGTGGGAAGATACGCTATGGGCGGACGGTTTTTTAGGGAGGAAAGGCCGTTTACGGTTTCGTTAAGAGTTCCGTCGCCGCCAAGGCAGATAATAAGCTGATAAGCTCCCGCCATTTCGCGCGCTATGCTCTCGGCCTCGCGCGGCTTTTTGGTGACGATTACGTCGCAGTCGTAGTCGTGCAGCAAAAATTCTCTTCGCAGATAATCCGCCGAGCGCCCGCGCTTTGCCTTGCCCGCCTTGGGGTTAATAATCATCAGCGCTTTCATGTTGCCTCCTGTAGATGTTGCCTTATTTGATAAAACTAATTTTAGCACCATTCAGAACAATATGCAATAATTTTTGATGTTTTCTCATAAAAAAATACGCTGCGGACATAGCTGTATTTGGATTACAGGACTAAAAAAACAGAAAATAGTTTAATTTTTTTGGTGATAGTTTTTTAAGAATAAAACTGTTTATGGTATTATTAATATGGTATATTGTTTTTGCTTCCTGCAAACCAAAATAAAAACTCAGGAGGACGATTATGAAGAGGATAAAATCAAGGTTTTCCGCACGGGCATTGATGACGGTATTATTTGCCCTGGTATTTATGCTTGCCCTTTCTGGAGTAACTATTTACGCCGTAACGGTTGACGGCGCTCCGCTGTTTGCGGCAGTGGGCGCTCCGGCGGACAGTGAGCCCACGGGCGACGGAACCTATACAATCACCGTTAACGCGCACTTTGAAAGCGGCGTTTCGTCTGAAACTCAAAAGGTTGAGTGTTTTGCCGATGGCGCTACTGCTTCAGCCGCCGATTCCGGCACGATTGGCGACGGACAGAGCAAGGTGTTTACAATTCAGGAGAGCGACGCAACGCCTACGCTTAACTTGAAGAATAACGCCTCGTCGCGCATTTCAAGCGTGACAATCAAAAACAGCGCCAACGCCGATCAGACGTACGCAAAATTCGGCGGCCAGAATTACTACAATAACTTTATTGAGAGCTGCAAGACTTCTCTTTTCGGCTATGTGGAGCTTCAGGGCGTAGGTGAGGATCTAACCGTCGACGTCACCTATGATACCCCCGTGACCGTCAGCGATTTGGGCGTATATAACAACAACGCGAGCAATAAGTTCTATTCTGTCACCGTAGTCGCAAAAGGCTACGTTGCGGAGTCGGATATGTACCAGTATGTCAGCTTTAGCGACGTAGGACTTATATATAACCTTTCCAACGGGAAGATTCCGCAGGTATAAAGCTCATACAGCAGCTATTTAACCAATGTTTATAACCCCGGCCTCAGGTTCAAAGACGGCTCACAGATGACCGTGTACAGCTATAAGAATCCCCAGACTTTATCCTTTTACGCAAATTCTTACAAAAATTATCCCTCTTATATTGAGAGCATAGAGCTTTACGACAACGCTACCGGAGCGCTTTTGCAGAATGAATTTCCGGCTGTTGGCAGGCGTTATTATGATAACGTATCACAGCCGGTGCAGTTTACTATTCCCGATAACGTAAACCGCGCCAATATCACCTATGTAGTTACCTACAGGCCGATTAGCTGCAATCCTTCTCAGCCGGGCGTTTCGGCGCATAATGTCACGGTTCACGGCACCTACGCCGCCGATGTTGCGGCTAATACCCAAACGGTAGGTTACTTTGCCGATACCTTTGTTGACACCCCATCCGATTCATATTCGCTGGCTGACAACGGCACGGCTGTGTTTAACGTCGGAACCGACACTACGCCTACGCTTAACCTTAAGAGTGACAGCAACGTCAGTATCTCAGCGGTACAGGTGCTTGACGCGCAGGGTAATGACATCACTGTTTCCGCTTTCGGCGCGGCTAAGTATTACACTGATTTTATTGAGAGCTGCAAGACCTCGCGCTTCGGCTTTTTGGAGCTGCAGAACATCACCGGCGACGTTACGGTAAACGTCACTTACGATACGCCTGTAGCGGACGGAACATATAAAAACTCAAACAGCAATGCATATTCTGTCACTATCATCACCAAGGGCGACGTGGGTCCGTACTCTAAATCCTATGCGTTAGACTATAAGTATCAGGATATAAACTGTGGAGGATATACTGTCTGTGAAAACGGGCAAATTGCAAACTCTACAAGCGGAAACGCGTACAACAGAGACGGCGGCTATCATATGCGCGACGGAAGTCAGATGACGCGGTACTTTTACAGTTCCGGGTATAATTTTACAATTGATACGTCAAACTACGCGTATATAGATCATGCAACGGCTTACTTCAACGACGACGGAACCGAAGTCCCTGACAGCGCCTATTATGCAGTCGGAAACAATAACTATAAATTGAGCAACGCGATAGGTAAAAAGGTGTCGGCTTCTCAGATAATCCGTTTTACGGACGCAATAAAAGCAAATAACCAATATCGCAGCATCACAGTGGTAGTTACCTACAAGGAGCTTCAAAAAACCACCGTTTATGCCAGCCTGACAAAGCAGCACTATTGTTATGGTTATTCCAGCAGTGACAACCCAACCGCCTTGCTGTTCAATACAAATGATGCAACTACCGCATACCAGACTCTCAACTTCAATAGAATTACAAGTACTAACAGCACCTCAACCGTATATAAGCTTCAAGCCGGCGTCAAGGTAAAGGTTAAAAACATCTTTAATATCGAGAACCGCCCGGTGGAAGCCACCCGTCCGCAGGAGTTGATCGACTATGTCAACAGCCGCATGACCTTTAACGGCATAGAGATCTACAAGGCGAGCAATTTCAGCCACAACTCCAACGCAACCGCAACTCTCGGCGACGCGGTTCCGTTTACAACCGAGACCGTCGGGGACGATACTTACTATGTATTCACCATGCCCGAATCAGGCGTGCGCATAATCCCAAAGTACACCGATCATCTCCGCGCCGTCGCCGTGATTTCCGGCGATAAATACAACGCTACCACAAACTATCTTGTTGACTATAACTACTCAAACAAGCGCGGCACGGCTGCCCTTGTCGGAGACGATGACAACTGGTTTATCAGCAATCACTGGTATAATGCGAACAGCAGCTATACGTCAACAAGCTATAGCTCCTACAACTGGAGCGGCGGCCGGATGATGACGCTGGAAAACAGTACCTTCACCTTAACCGCGACGCCGGCGTCCTCAGACTACATGGTCAAGGATATAAAAGCATACAAATTCAGTTACAACGGCAATAAGCAGTATAACGGTGTTCACTATTATAACGGAACAATGACATCCTGCAGCTGGTTGAGCTACAGCAACAGCGAGATCACCAATGAAGATATTACATCTTCGGTTATCAGTAACCTAAGCGATGCCGACAGCAACGGCGTGCGCACCTGCACGGTTACGATCCCGAGCGGTCTTGACGTAGGCAACATAGCGATCTACGTCGATTTTGAGCCGGCGCAGACCATTACCTACAAGCACTTCCAATATGTAAAAGACTCCGCTTCAAACACTTTCAATCCCATTGTATATCTAAAGGGGATATTCGGCGGCAGCAACGCGGGTAACTCTTCGGTCACCGCCACAAACGGCGTCGATATTGAGACCGCTGTATATGACGAAGACGGCGGATATCAGATCCTCACCTGTGAGCTCGGTGGCGGTTCCGGCAACGAATCTGCGCTGTATAACCGCAATATGGTCTATACTCTCAAAAACTATGAAACCGACGCGGAACTTGTAAAATTCCGCATATACCGCGACCAGATCCTGCCAATGGGAAGCTATATCTCAAGCAATCTGGAGACTTACCTTGATTTAGCCAACTGCACCATTACGCCGTATTCAAACGCGACATACCCCTGTGAAACGGTGAGCCTGAAAATCAAGGTGCCTTCAAGCGGCGCGAAGCTTTGCTATGAGTCACAGCCGTTTTATATTCCCGTTACGATCAAGCAGTTTATTATCGACAAAAACGGAACCGCGAGCGAAGCGACGTCAACCGATTTTGAGGTTTTGGCGGAGAAATATTACGCAAACACAGATAACCTTTCCGACGCCGCGAGGAACCGCCCGTTTACAAGCGGCGCGTCTGTCAGCGACCCCTACACCGTCGATACAAACGCTCAGGCTAACTGGACAAGCAGCTTCACCGCGGCAGGAACTCCTACTTCACGCTTTATGGAGGTGGAGAACGGCACATACTATCAGGGCATTAAGCTTACACCGCAAATGCTGCATCTTAACAGCTATATAATGGCGGACACTCCCATAACCGCGAAGGGACTTAATGACCGTACAGGGGCAAACGGCGTAAATCTTACCGTAACCGCTAACGAGGATGAAGGTTCATATCTTATTTCCTTCTCACCCTATTACAGCTACAGCCTCAACTGCAGCGGCGGAAGGAGCATTGAGATTTGCGTATACTATCAGCAAACCGATGATTATTACACGAACTTCTCTTATCAGGTAGACAATTCCCTCAGCGCCTTCAAACCAAGGACAACGCTCAAAGGCAGGATCCAGGGCGTGGCAAGCGGCACGGTTGAAGTTTCAAACGCGGCAAGAACCATAAGCACCCCTGCCTATGACAGTACCGTGGAGAATCCTTATCTGCTGACTGTTGAAATAGGCGGCGCAGGCAGCAACTCCAATTCCGCTTTTTATCAGGACAACCTGGTTTATACAGTAAAGGATTACAGCAACAATGCTCAATTGCTGAAATTCCGCGTATATCGGGATCAGATCATTCCGCTAACGGGATATACCATGTCGGACGTCGCCGAGTATATAGTGACCTCGGGCGACGACACCTACAGCTTTGAAACGGTTTCGGGCTATGAAGAAGTCTGCTCAAAGCTGACTATGAAGTTCAAGGTAAAGCGCAGCGGCCTGATACTTGTCTGCTCTCCTGAATACACCTATGTGCCCGTTACCGTAAAGCAGTACAAGCTCAATTCAGCGGGCGCTCCCATACAGCTCACCGCGTCAGATACCGACTTTGAAACGACGGTTACAAAGGCCGGCGGCGGAAACAATGATTTCGGAAAGAAAAAGTACTTTTATACCGCCGGCGTTATCACCGATACCTACGGCCTGAACGCGGCGCCGGATACGGATTTCGCCGATACCTATTCCATGTCGGGTGCGGCCGATACGCACTATATGTATCTTTCCGAAATAACTTCCTCGGGCGTTTATGTCGACCCGGTGGCTCCCGACGGCTATACGCTGGCGGCTATAGAGGGTATAGCGCTTAATAAGAGCGGCGCTGCAATCGACGACTACAGATACAGGGACAGCTATATTTTCAATCCCTCAGGTTATTCAAACGGCAAAGGATACTCTATCGGCTACAGCTCAGGCACTTCTTACTTGCGCGGCGCGGGCGAATTGGTAGTAAATATCTATTACCAGCCGACGACGCAATTTAAGGTAAAGCAGTCGATGGACGGCGTTTTGCAAAGCCAGACGCTCGGCGAAGTAGAGTTTACCAACACCGCTGTTTCACTGCCTGCTATTCCTTACTACGCTTATAACAATGTGACCGACAATCACACCCTGACCGCCTATACCGAGTCGGGAGGCGATGTTGCCAACGACAATTATGAAATCAGCAAATCAGCCGACGGCAGCCGGTACGTCCTGACGATCAACGACGTAGTTACCGATAAATACATATTTATCCAGCTTGTCGGCAAAGAGCGGATCTACCTGTCCAATCTGCAGCTGAACCAGCAAATCAAGCTTATCGGCAGCGATAGTTACGTCGACTGTTATGAAGGCAACTACGGTTCGGTAACCGTGAACGGCACGCTTGACGGGGTGGAAAATCCGATGAATTTCGGTTCTGACTGCAGCAGCTATACATTGAGCGACGCCGCGACCGCCGAGGGTTCTGTCCGCAGCGACACAGCACTGACATTCAGCGCCGTACCGCCTGACGATGAGTATGTTGTAAAGGACATCATCGTAACCATCAACGGCGAGGACATCAGCAGCTCTGTAAAGAGTTCGCTCAGCGAGGGCGTTTACACCGTAGGGCTTGCTCCCGACTCCGGCACAACCGTTATTACAGTGCGCTACGCTATAAAAACAACACCGTACACGCTTACGTACAAATATAACGGACGTAAAGGCGCCAATGACGGCAGTTACACGGGCGACGACGGCGAAAACGATCCCATGACCTACACAGTCGATGTTGAGCTGTATCCGGCAGATATTACAATTGACGGCAAGCCCACTCAAAGGGCAATTGCCGACCATGCTCCGGCTGTTGACGACATCTATAAGGACTGCAGATGGACGGTTACAAATACTGATTCCGATACAGTCAACTACAGCAAGGAGCAAAATGAAGTTACCGTAAACGCTGTGCAGAACGCGAAAAAGTATAAAGTCGAGTTCTTCTATGCTGCGGGAAATGAGGAAGCCGACGTTGTTCTTAATAATGTTAAGCTCAATTCGCTCGCGACGGATAATGAAGGCGAGTTTATTCAGGCGCCCGAAAAGAACGGCGATAACAATTTCGCTTACTGGAGTGTTTTAGAGAACGGCAAGGAAATCGCTCAGTGCTACAGCCGAAGCTTTAACCTCCGCGTAACCGGCAACTATAAAATCTATGCCATGTACGGAGAAAGAGCCAATGTCATGTCGATCAGCGATCCGCGCTACACCCGTCAGCAGTACACCTCAAACGGTACTCAGGTCGACAAGCTTCAGGTTGACTTCCTGCTGGCTTATATGGAAAGCAACGGTTTGCTGCTCAATTCCGAATTAGCGGAAGAAAAGGGCTATACTTCGGGAATTGTTGTTGAGTATTTCGATGATTGCAAAATCTCTAAAGATGACATTCCGGGCGGAACACTCACCGATGACGATAAGGCGAGTGTCACTCTTCCGGGCGTTAGCGCGGCTGCCATAAAGGCGTTTGCCGAATCAAGCGACAAAACCTCAACAAACGAAACTCAGCATCTGATGAAATACACTGTTTCCAACAGCTGCTACAACAACAAAAACCGTGTTGACCGCGTTATTAACTTCAGCAACAGCGAAGGCGCACGCCATATGGTATTCAGAGCGTATTACTATGTTAGCCACGTTGTCAACGGACAAACGGTAACCGATCTGACCGATCCCGTAACGTTCTATCTTTACGACATAGGCAACTCGCAGACAAATGCCAGCACAGAGGAGGGCTGATGATGAAAAAGAAATACTTTGAGCCTGAATTTGAGGCGATAGGCTTTGATTTTGAAGCGATGATGAACAACTACATGGCTAACAGCCAGTCTGAAGGACCAATTGTTGTTATTGACGACCCTAACGATTCGAATTATAACGATCCGAATAACATAATACCTTAAAGGTAAATATGTAAAGTGTTCATATTGTTGTTGCCGTTGTATTTTCGGCAGCAACAGGTTAGCGGTCCGCACGCATGAATTATTTGTTATTGCATTAAAAATGAAAACGGGGTACCCGGGTTTATTCTCGGGTACCCCGTTGCGGGTATCTGTGACTTTTCGTTTTTATCTGATTGTTTTTGCTGTTGCTATAAATTACCCGTCAATATAGGAGCGGCTGCCGATGACAGCACTCAGCTCCTTTTCACCTGTTTTGCCGTTTATAAAAGCCTGGGTCGCCTCGATATACCTTGTCGCGTCATAGAGAGCGCGGCAGTAAAGCGGCTCAAATCCGCTCAGATCCATGTCGTCGACCGACTTGCTTTTGTAGGAAATCAGCGCCAGCTTGGTGTGCGTTTTACGCGCGACCCGATCCAGACGCCCTTTTTTATCCTCAACTATCCTGTAAAATGGCGTCATATCGCGGTGCCCCTGCCTGAGTTTTTCCCAGGCGTCCTGCCAGCCGTAAACCTTTGTTATCGCTCCGCCGACGCTTTCTTCCATCGAGTCTGGAAGGAAAGGCGGAATGCGTATCTCACCGCCTATTTTATTATCGAGCCTATGCTCTATTGCCATATGCATAGTGCTGCGGTTTTTTGCCTTGCGGTTGATGTACGGGTGCGTGTTTGAATCCAGCGCGTAGTGGCATAAAAAGCCGGCCAGGTATGAAAACACCTCAGGGTGTTCTTTTGAGCGCCGCGCCAGCTCCATAAGAAATTCGCCTGTGCGTTCGCGGTGCATTGTTGAAGCGTAGCGGTTAGCGCGGCTGCGGAACGGCGGACGGTAAAATCTGTAAAAAAGATACGGGTCGGGTCCCAGCAAGCCCAAATCATATATATCGCGCTTAACGTCCAAAGCGGTGCGCTCCAAAACCTCCGCCCCAAAAGCGGTATGAACTATAATATCGGGCATTTTCCCACCTCGTTTCGTTTCATCTGTTATTATCATATCATATTTCCAAAAGCGTTACAAGAAAACCTGATCGAAAAAAGTCGTTTATATGTCAATAAGAAAACAAGCGATTCGCTCTTGAAACAAGCGGTGTCTTGTGATAGAATAGCGTGGAAAGGGGAGAGAGCCGTGGACTGTACATTTAAAACCGAAATGGGTAAATTCAACTACCGCGTGGGCGTAATAATCACAAACGGAAGAAAGGTGCTCATGGCGCGCAACCCGAATGAAGAACGCGCGTTTTACTATTCCGTCGGCGGCAGGGTGCGCTTCGGCGAGAGCCTTGAGGACGCCGTTTTGCGCGAGCTTAAAGAGGAAACGGACATCGACTGTGAAATCGGCCGACTCGCCTGCATTCACGAAAATTTCTTCACCGATGACGACGGTGTTCCCTTTCACGAGGTCAGCTGCTTTTTTACCGTAAAGCCTAACGAGAAACTGTTGCAAATCCAAAACGGCCACCTCACCGAGGGAGGAGCGAACGGAGAGTATCTGGAATGGATCGACCTTGACAACTCCGACGGCGTGACGATCTACCCCGACTTTTACCGCACCGTGGATTTTGAAAAGGACACGGAAGTGAAGCATCTTATTACGAGGGATTGACGGTGTTATGAAACATTTTATTCGACTGACAGACTTCACAAAGGAAGAATTGCTGTCTGTGTTTGACGTCGCGGATTCTCTGCAAAAAGGGGAGTACGCCGACTGCTTAAAAGGGAAAACCGTTGTAATGTTCTTTCCCGAATCAAGCATACGCACCCGCGTAACCTTTGAGAAGGGCGTTTATCTGCTCGGCGGTCAAACCGTTTTGTTTCCTCCCGAAACGCTCGACAAAAAGGAGAATATAAAAGACGTTATCGGTTATTTGAACAACTGGGCGGACGCGGTCGTAATCAGGCACCGCGATATTGCTTTGCTTGAGAAAATAGCCGAGTATTCAAGCGTGCCCGTGATCAACGCTATGACGGATGTTAATCACCCCTGCGAGGTGCTGTCGGATTTATACTCTCTTTCAAAGATAAGAAGTGATTGTTTAGCCGACAAGTATCTATTCTGCGGAAGAAAATGCAACATTGGGCTTGCGTGGAAGGAGCTTGCCGAAGTGATGAAGCTTGACTTTTCACAGTGCTGCCCCAAAGGGTATGAGATGGAAAACGTCACGGTATATAATGATATTCAGTCTGCAGTTGGCGGTAAGAATATTATTTGCACGGATTCGCTTCCAAAGGATGTTTTGGCTGATTTCGCGGAGTACAGGATAACCGCGGAAATTATGAAAGCGGCAAACGAAGGCGCGCTGCTTAACCCGTGCCCGCCGTTTTTCAGGGGCGAGGAGGTTTCCGCTTCCGCGGTTGACAGCGAGTATTTTGCCGGATACGAATTTAAAAAGCACTTGTTGGAAGTGCAGCAGGCAATTCTTATTTATTGCATGAAACAGGAAGGAATCATATGCTGATTAAAATCGGACAATTCGATGTAACGGAATGCTGGGACGGTGTGTTTTACAAAAAGCTGTCTCGATATCCCGATATCACAGACTGGGAAATCCGGACAGTGCTGGACTTTATCGAATATGAAAAAGCCAACGGCAGAAGCTGTGAAATTGAAGCCGAAAAAGAGATAATCGGTGCTATCGACCGTTACAGGTCAAGCGATCAAAGCAGCGTTCGTATTTCGCCGCCAGATAAGATTGAGGAATGCACCGCCTGTCCGAAATACAAGGGCTGTATGACGGACTATGTGAGTCACACGACATCGGTTGAAAACGCGATAAAAATTTTAGATTGCGGAAGTCTGCTTTCTCCCGTTTCGGCGCGCAATATGAGCGCCGAAGAACTGAGAGCGGAGAGCAGAAACGCCGCGAACGACCCTGCGGATTATTTTGATTATATTATGTTTGCGTGGGGTAACTGTCAGGCGGGCGACCGTTTGGTGATGGAGAGAAAGCTCGGCAGATTCCCCGACGAAAATGATTTGAGCGTCGGCTTTACGCCGGGCGTGAGATTTTTCTTTCGCTATGATAAGCTTATCAAGCACCCCGATGCTGTTTTCGAGGGCGTTCTGCCGTTAAAGATAAAAAACGAAGTTCTGCTCAGAGATTGGGTATCGGCAATTATTGCGCCGACAACCCATTATCAGGCATTGGCCGCTCATATTCCTGAAGAACTAAGGTCAAAGGTACACTTTATCCCGCGTGATAGCGAGGATATCTGGGAATGGTCGGAAAAGGTATATGAGTATGTTAAAAAGAACAGCGTTTTATAGGTGAGGAAGCATGAATATCAGAGAAATCAAAGAAAACGAGTTAAACGAATTGCTTGAATTATACACTCACCTTCACGAGTCGGGCGTGCCCGAAAACAGCGAGCACCTGCAAAAGACATGGAAAACGATCTGCGGTGACGATAATCATCATATAATCGTCTGCGAGGATGAGGGCAGGCTCGTTTCATCCTGCGTGTGCGTAATAATTCCTAACCTTACAAGAAATATCCGCCCCTATGCCTTTGTCGAAAATGTCGTGACGCACAAAGACTACAGGGGAAAGGGCTGCGCCACGGCGTGCCTGAACTTTGCAAGGGAGATCGCCATTCGCGAAAACTGCTATAAAATGATGCTGCTTACCGGTTCAAAAAAAGAGAGCACGCTCAACTTTTACAAAAGAGCGGGCTACAACTGCACCGATAAAACGGCGTTTATCCGGTGGCTGTAACAAAACCCCCGAAATCCGATTCGGTTGGATTCCGGGGGAAAATTTTAGCCGTTAAGACCTGTGTTTTTGTATTTTGGCTTTGCCTCGTACTTAACGCAGCGGAAAACGCGGAAAAATGTTGACGAAAGGTACCAGTAGCTGCACTGGGGCGCAATATCGTCGTAGCTTGCCGAGGTGATGTCGTAGCCGTAATCAGCCGAGTCGGGGAAGATAGAGGCTATAAGTCCCTCGCCGCAGTATATAAAGGTGTGCGTGCGCCAGTCGGGAGCGTCGCATTCAATAATGATGTCGCCGGGCTGCAGGCCTTTGGGCGCTTCGGTTCGGTAGGTGCTGCTGTCCATATATTTTCCGTCAAACAAAACCTGCCATTTGTCGGGGTGAGCGGCAAGATAATCAGCCTGAGTGCCTACATGACCGAGCGGATAATTGTCGTCCGCGCCCGACCAGCGCACAGCCGCGCACACAAAGCGGTCGCAGGAACGGGTGATCGTGTCGCCGCCCGAAACAAGCCTGAACGCGTCAAGATAGATTTTTTTACCCGAGGCGTAGTAGCCGTCGCCCTTGTGCTCGTACGCCATTGTTACCGCTGCCTGAGCGATGGTGGCGTTTCCGTCGGGAATGCTGTTAAGAGTGGTGTAGAACTGCGCAAAGTGGCGCTGCAGCATGGTAACGTCATTTACATTCACAACGCCGTTGTTGTCGGCGTCGGCGGTAAACAATTCCCAAAATGTATTGCATTCCGCAAGCTCCGATAGAATACGCTGGATATGCGTGGCGTCGTTTATACTGATCCGTCCGTTCATGTCGGCGTCGCCTTTTAAGTAAGCTTTATCGACCGCCGAGGCCGCGGGCAATGAGAGCGACGCGATTACAAGTGCGCAGATCACGCACAAAACCTTTTTCAAAAATACCACTCCTAATTTATCAAGTAATCTCATTATAATAAATAAGAAGCAAAGTGTCAAATAAAAAACCGAATGGGCCGCCTATTGGCGACCCATTTCGGTTTAGAAGTTTTGAAATTAACGTGAAAAACGTGGATGGTGTAGTTAATTTATCAACAAAAGCGTTGCTTATCCAACCTGTGCGTCAGCGGTATCGCCGAAGAAGTTGAATCTGAAAAGCTTGCTTTCGTCGTTCTTGTTATCGCAGAAGATGCTTGCCTCGGCAATTTTGCCGCCTTCGATAAGCTTTGTCAGGCCAAGAAGCTGGCTGAGCTTTGATTTAAGGTTGAGTCTGTCGCCTTCGTTAGTAACAAGAAATACGTTGCCCTCGCAGGTATCAAGCACGGCGAGGAACTCAGCTACATCAATGTTGTGTAAACTCATAATTGGTGTCATAAAAAGTTTCCTCCTTTAATTCATTTGATCAGCTCGTCTGAATTTTTGAAGCCGACCGATAAATATCGTGCGCCATTTACCATTTGGCAAATCATGATTTATTATCGACCTTTGATTATTCAGTTTTACTCGAGTAAGCTTTTTGAATAAGCCGAATGTCAAGCGGACTATTTACTTGACACTTGTTATTATACTCATTTTTTTGAAAAAGTCAACAATTTTTAGCGACTGGATTTGTACACCCTGCCACAGAACATGTCAACTGTTGACAATTATTAAATAAAAAACTGTGCAAAACTCACACAGAAAGGTGATGGGCAAAAAACATTCGTTAAATGTTTAACAACACGTTTGGGCGTTTTCAACAACTTCAAATGCTTTTTTTATAAAACAAAGTGATGATTTCCCAAAGTTGTGTCTTTTTAACGCGTTAAAATATCACCACTTTTTGAGCATGCTCAATATATAGTTAGTATCGCCGCAAACTCAGGGGCAAAACACAATATATTGATTTTTAAGAGGCAAAACCCCCTTGAAAAACTTTATTTGAAATATAATAAAAAAGCGGAAAAAGCCGATAAAATCAGCCGCGAAAGCCCGATTTGAGCATTTCACGGCTGATTATTTTTAATTATGACATCAAATCTGTAAGCAAATCGCCCGCAAGTCCCGTCATCGAAACGGGATTTATATTATTGGAAAGCACAACGAGCGTCAGCTTTTTGTCGGTGTTGATATAGTCAAACGATGAATATATACCGATAGCGCCGTAATGACCTACGCCGCCCTCAAGCTGCAGATACAATCCGTAGCCGTAGTGGACGTCTGGCGAATAGTCGGTAGTCATCGCCTTGTAGCTGTCGGCGGAAATCACCTTGCCGCTGCTCAGCGCGTTTATCCACGCCGTCATGTCGGCGGCGTTGGAAATAATGTCTCCTGCGCCGTTTGTAAGTCCGGGCTGGGTGTCAACCTGCTCATATTTGTTTCCCTCAGCCCACTTGGGTGATGAGGGCATCTCGCCGATAAACCCCGTGTGCGTCATGCCCAGCGGTTTAAAGAAGCTCTCGCGCAGGAAGTCGGCGTATTTTTTGCCGGAAACCTGCCCAACGATGTCCGATAACAGGAAATAGTTGACGTTGGCGTATTGAAAGGTAGTGTCGGGCTCGGATTGCAGCTTTTGCTTGAAAACCCAATCCTTAATGATTTTGACGTTTTCCTCTTCGGTATGGTCGTCGGTGACGTCTATCCCGCTCTCCTCGGCAAGGTCGGGAATTCCCGAGCGCATCGAGAGCAGGTTGTGCAGAGTAATTTTTTTGCCCTCCTGATAGTCGGGATAGTACTTGTCAAGCGTGTCTTTTACGCTCAGCTTGCCCTGCTCCTGAAGCAGCATAACCGCGGCGGCGCAGAACTGCTTTGATACCGAGCCGACGGGCAGCGGAGTGTCAAGGGTGATCGCGCTTCCGTTCTCAGTGGTGCCCTTGGCGAATGAAGCCACGGGCTTTTCGCCTTGGACGGCGTAAATAACTCCCTCAAACTCATTTGCTTCTATCGTACTCTTCATTCCGTCCGGAACCTCGGGGTTCGCCGTGGCGGCGGTCGCGGGCGGCGCCTCGGTTACAGCCTCGGTTGCGGCAGTTGTTTTCGCCTTTGAAGAGGAGCTTGCGTCTTTATTGGATGAGCAGCCGGCAGCAGCGCAGACAATAAGCGCCGACAGAATAATTGATATTATTTTTTTCATGTTTAAAACCTCCTTTTTCCATATTATATATCAGACCGGTGCGGTTTACAAGCAAGGAAAGGTTGATTTTTTCAAGCATTCCGAGAAAATATCAAGCGGATGTTGCGCGGCATTGCATAAATCATTTCGTATAATTCCAATAAATAATATTGAAATACTCAAAAAAATATGATACACTATAATCGACGCCGCATATTCTTATATGCGGATCTGTATATCAATCAGTAAATCATTTAAGGAGGAATATCCAATGAGAGCAGCAAAGAAAATTGTTTCTTCCGTTCTTGCGGTATGTATGCTCGCTTCAACAGGCGTTGTTTCGGCGTTTGCGGCTCAGACCGATGAGTCGACCGGCGCTACCCCTAACCCCTATGTTGTAGCCTGTGAACAGCTTGACGCTGAGTATGCTTACAACGGCAATGACCTCGGAGCGACATATTCGCCCGAAAAAACCGTATTCAAGGTTTGGTCGCCTACAGCAACGGAAGTAACTCTTAACCGTTATGCCACCGGCTCCGACAAAGAGGACGGCGCCGCCGATCTCGGCTCTGTCACAATGGAAAAGATGATGAACGGCGACAAATGGACAGGCGTTTGGACAGCCACTGTAGAGGGCGATATCGTAAACACCTACTACACCTATAAAATCACCTCGGCTCATCCCAAGTCTGGAGCATTGCAGACAGCCGAAACACAGGACGTTTATTCCGTAGCAACAGGCGTTAACGGCAGACGTTCAATGGTATGCGACCTCAGCAAGACAAACCCCGAGGGCTGGGAATCTGACAAGCATGTTACACCCGAAAAGCAGACCGATTCAACCGTATGGGAGCTTCATGTAAAGGACTTCTCATGGGACACCGATTCGGGCATAAGCGAAGCTAACCGCGGCAAGTACCTTGCGTTTACCGAAACAGGCACTACCCTTAAAAATGAGGGACATATATCAACCTGTATCGATTACCTCAAGGAGCTGGGCGTTACAACCGTACAGCTCAACCCGTTCTATGACTTCCAGTCGATCAACGAGGCGGGCGACGACTCTCAGTTCAACTGGGGCTATGATCCGCAGAACTACAACGTACCCGAGGGCTCATATTCTTCAAACCCCTATGACGGCAATGTAAGGATCAACGAGTGCAAGCAGATGATCCAGGCGCTTCATAACGCGGGTATCTCGGTTGTTATGGACGTTGTTTACAACCACACCTTCTCAAATTCAAAAGACGATTCCTGCTTCCAGGCAACCGTTCCCGATTACTACTACCGCATGACCAAGACCGGCACGTTCTCCAACGGCTCGGGCTGCGGCAACGAGGTTTCCTCGGAGCGCGCGATGACCAGAAAATTCATCCTCGACTCTATCCTTTACTGGGTAAACGAGTACCATGTAGACGGCTTCCGCTTTGACCTGATGGGTCTTATGGACACCGAAACAATGAACCTTATCCGCGAGGCTATGGACGCTGTTGATCCGACTCTTACAACCTGGGGCGAGGGCTGGACAGGCGGAACTTCAACTTATCCGGCAACCACCTGCACAGGCGCGAAATATTATCAGGGCGTTCAGAAGAACGCAAAGCAGCTTAATTCAAGAGTAGCTTTCTTCAACGACGTTATCCGCAACGGTATCAAGGGCACTGTATTTGATATCACCGAAAAGGGCTTTATCGCGGGCAACGCCACGTATGCCAAGAACATCAAATCAGGCGTGCGCGCCAACACAACCGAAACTCAGGGCTGGACGGCTCTGGCTCCAGAGCAGTGCGTAACCTACGCCGACTGCCACGATAACGCCACTATCTACGATCAGATCGCGGCATCCTATACCAAGGACGAGTACGGCGTAAGAAATGACGATGCTGTCAAGGTCAACAAAATCGCCGCAGGTATCCTTTACACCTCTCAGGGCGTTACCTTCACCCTCGCCGGTGAGGAAATGGGACGCACCAAGTTCGGCGACACCAACAGCTATAAGTCATCTCCCGAAATTAACAAGATCCGCTGGCAGAATCTTGTAGACTATGCTGATCTGGTTTCCTATTATAAGGGAATGATGAAGATCAAAAAGGCGTTCTCACCTCTGAGAGCAGCCGACAACAGCTATGCCGACAAGGTCGTATTCAACGGCAAGGCAACCGAGGACGCAGGCTATGTAGCATATACAATCACCAACGATCAGCAGGGCGAATGGAATAAAATGGCGGTTATCCACAACCCCACAACCCGCACCCAGAATATTACGCTTGCCGATAAAACCGTAGATGCCGACTTTGAGTGGGTTATCATCGCCAAGGGCGACATCGCGGGCGTTACCTCGCTCGGTACCGCAAAGGGCAAGAAGCTCAGCGTCCCCGCTCAGTCAACTCTCGTAGCTGTTGACAAGGCAGGCTATGACGACGCAGGCATTACCGAAAATACCGGCAGAGTAGTTGTAGATTACGTTTACCGCGACGGCAAAAAGATCGCCGATTCCGCGACACTGTACGGCGAGATCGGCACAGGCTATGTTACCGGTCCTTCCGCTTCCGTACCCAACACCTATGTTCTTTCAAGCGTTGAAGGCAACACATCCGGCACTTATTCCGAAGAAGTCCAGACCGTTAAATATGTTTACACCGACTATGTTCCCGAAAACCTCAGCAAGTACGGCGACGTAAACAAGGACGGCAGCATTACTCTTGATGATGTAACCGCGTTCCAGAGGATCCTTGCTCAGTTTGACAAGATTTCCGACGAGGACTTTGCTCATCTTGACTTTGACTGCGACGGCAGAGTTTCGATCAATGACGTTACAATGCTTCAGAAGTATCTTGCGGAATACAGAGTATCCGAGGGCACCGTTGTTGTCAACTACTACTATGACGATGCTGACGGCACCCAGAAAAAGCTCACCGACACCGTTACTATCAAGGGCAGAGTAGGCGACAGCTTTACTACCTCTAAGTACTATGTAATGGGCTATAAGCTTGACGAGTCAAGACTTCCCAAGGTTACCGAGGGCTTGATCCCCTACGGCAGCACCCTTTATGTAAATTACTATTACATTCTCGGCAGCCCCGACGCAAAACTCCACTTTAAGCACAGCGGCAGCCTTACCTGGACGCCCACCCTCTGGATCTGGGGCAGCGACCTTGACGGCAAGGACGCGGGCAACTTCTCGGGCGGCAACTGGCCGGGCATAAACGCTGCTCTTAACGAGGATACCGGCTGGTTCGACTACGACTTCACCTTCTCGGGTGCAGGCACTTATAACGTAATCGTTTCAAACGGCGGCAAGACTCAGACCGTTGACTGCAAGGGCTTCGGCTACAACGAGATGTGGGTAGTAATTGACGACAGCAAGATAGATACCGGCAATTACCTTACATTCTATGATGACAATCCCGAGGTCAACCCCTCTGCGAATGTCATTTCCTTCCATAACTGATTATTGAATCAATACTATCGAAAGAGCACGTTTCGGCGTGCTCTTTTTGTCGTTGCCACGACGGGGCAATACGCGCAAGCGTGACGCTTGACCCAATTCGCAAATTAAACATTTATTATTACCAAAACTTCCCGACCCGCGAGATATGTTGCGCCGTTGCAGAAACATTTTTTTCATAACAATTTCTCCAAAGGCGCGCTTCCTGCCGCGTGGCGGCTGGGTTTTGTATTTGTTGTCTATTTTTTTGCTGCGCATTTTAGGCAGTCTGCATATTTTAATTGTGTGTTAATTAATGTATAATAAATAGGTTACAGTTTAACAGAAAAGAAAGGCAATGGATATGGTATACAATAATATATTGGAAGCGGTAGGGCAGACTCCTATGATCCGTCTTAACCGCATGCCCGGCAAGGACAGCGCCGACATTCTTGTAAAGTTTGAGGCATTAAACGTCGGCGGCTCAATAAAGACGCGCACCGCGCTCAACATGATCCAGCAGGCGGAGCGAAAGGGCGAGATCAACAAGGACAGCATAATCGTTGAGCCTACAAGCGGTAATCAGGGCATAGGCCTTGCGCTTGTGGGAGCCGTAAGGCCGAGGTAAGGCTTATTCACGACGCGGGCGACATAGGCGCCTGCATTGACGAGTGCCTTAAAACAGCGCTCAAAATGCGTGAAAAAGACCCTCGCGTATTCGTGCCCCAGCAATTTGAAAACATCAATAACGTAAAGGCTCATAAAAAGTACACCGCGCTTGAAATAATGCAGCAGTGCGCCGAGCCCATTGACGGATTCTGCTCGGGAATCGGCACGGGCGGCACAATTACGGGAATAGGCGAGGTGCTCAAGGCGCAGTATCCCGATATTGAAATCTGGGCGGTCGAGCCCGAAAACGCCGCTATCCTTGCGGGCGGAACGATAGGAACCCATCTGCAAATGGGAATAGGCGACGGAATCATTCCCGACATTCTGAACCGCGAAATCTACGATGAAATCTATGTCGTAACCGACGAGGAAGCCCTCAGTACAGCAAAACGCCTTGCCCGCGAGGAAGGCCTTATGTGCGGAATCTCGGGCGGCACAAACGTTGCGGCGGCTCTTAAGCTTGCCGAAAAGCTCGGCAAGGGAAAAACAGTCGTTACCGTCCTGCCCGACACCGCCGAAAGATACTTCTCAACCCCCCTATTCGAAGAATAGCCGCCACGCGGCAGGAAGCGCGCCTTTGGAAAACATCATATAATAAAAACGTTTTTGCAACGGCGCAACTTAACTCGCGGGTCGGGAAGTCTTATTTATTGCAAACGTCTGATTCGCGTACTGTCCGTCGGCTCAGCCGACCGCCTTTGGAAAACATCATATAATAAAAACGTTTCTGCAACGGCGCAACTTAACTCGCGGGTTGGGTGGGTTTGTAATAAACAAGTTTTCTGTTCCCGAAAGATTGGGCACGCCGTTGATGAACGTTTTTTAAAAAACAAAAGGTAATAAAAGGCGGCTTTGGATAGAACGTCACGTTCTTAACTAAAATATCTGTTAATCACGAATTAATTTGGCAAAATGCCATTAATTTGTTTACAGAATTATAACATCTCTTGATTTTTGGCTTAAACAGTGCTATTCTTGGTCTGCTAATTAAGGAGATGTTAAAATTGAACATTAAAACAAAGGTAATCAGTATTTCAATCGCGGTATTTATGCTGCTCAGCGTTGCGGCATTAAGCGTTACCGCTGTAAACGCGGCTGAGACAACCGAAACAACCGAGGCTTCAACAACAGCGGTTACAAACACTACCGACGCTGTAAGCTCAACTGCTGATTCGGCTACGGTTGATTCAACAAACGATTCCGCAAACGGCTCAATTGCCACAGGCGAGACCGCTATGTGGGCTGCCGGCTTTGCAATGTTAGCTGCTGCTTCGGGCGCTGTTCTGTTTGTTGCCACCCGCGGCAAGGAAAATGACTGAGCCATATTTTAAGAATTATATTTAAACAAAACCGCCGTTTACGCCGTATTCGCACTGCCGATTGCGGAAAGCGGCGGTTTTTATCTTTATATATTATATTTCGGTTGAAATATTCCGAATCAAGTGGTATAATTTAAAGAAAAGCAATCGAAAGGATTGATTCCCATGAAAAGTGATGCAGTAAGAACTCCTATCAAATGCGCTCCTCAGCGTTCGCTGTTCCGCGCTCTCGGCATGACAGAGGAAGAGCTTAAAAAGCCATTAATCGGTATTGTAAGCTCATACAACGAGATTGTGCCGGGTCACATGAATATCGACAAAATCGTAAACGCAGTCAAAACAGGCGTAGCAATGGCAGGCGGCAACCCCATTGTATTCCCTGCAATTGCCGTATGCGACGGAATCGCTATGGGTCACACGGGCATGAAATACTCGCTTGTAACCCGCGACCTCATCGCCGATTCAACCGAGGCAATGGCTATTGCCCACGCTTTTGACGCGCTTGTAATGGTGCCCAACTGCGACAAAAACGTTCCCGGTCTGCTTATGGCGGCGGCTCGCCTTAACATTCCCACTATTTTTGTCAGCGGCGGCCCAATGCTCGCGGGACGTTTTGCCGGCCATAAAACCAGCCTTTCAAGCATGTTTGAGGCGGTAGGCTCATACAATTCGGGCAAAATCACCCTCGACGAGCTCGACGAATACGAAAACAAGGCTTGCCCAAGCTGCGGCTCATGCTCGGGCATGTACACCGCAAACTCCATGAACTGCCTCACCGAGGTTCTGGGCATGGGCTTGCGCGGCAACGGCACAATCCCCGCCGTATATTCCGAGAGGATCCAGCTTGCAAAGCACGCCGGCATGAAGATAATGGAGCTGCTTGAAAAGGATATCAAGCCCCGCGACATCATGACCGAGGACGCGTTCCGCAACGCGCTCACAATGGACATGGCGCTCGGATGCTCAACCAACTCAATGCTCCACCTGCCCGCAATCGCTCACGAGTGCGGAATCGACCTCAACCTTGACATAGCAAACGAAATCTCCGCAAAGACGCCCAACCTCTGTCACCTTGCTCCGGCAGGCAGAACCTACATGGAGGATCTCAACGAGGCAGGCGGCATTTACGCGGTTATGAATGAAATCAATAAGCTTGGTCTGCTCAATACCGACCTTATCACCTGCACCGGCAAGACCGTTGCCGAGAATATCGCGGGCGTTCAGAACAAGAACCCCGACGTTATCCGTCCCGTTGAAAAGCCCTACAGCCCCACAGGCGGCATTGCCGTATTGCGCGGCAACCTTGCTCCGGACAGCGGTGTTGTAAAGCGCTCGGCAGTTGCTCCCGAAATGCTCAAGCACTCGGGCCCCGCAAAGGTATTTGACTGCGAGGAGGACGCTATGCAGGCTATCACCGACGGCTTCATCGAGGAGGGCGACGTTGTTGTTATCCGCTACGAGGGTCCCAAGGGCGGCCCCGGCATGCGCGAAATGCTTAATCCAACCTCCGCTATCATGGGACGCGGTCTCGGCAGTTCAGTTGCGCTCATCACCGACGGACGCTTCTCAGGTGCTACACGCGGCGCGTGCATAGGTCACATCAGCCCCGAGGCGGCTGTAGGCGGTCCAATCGCGCTTGTTGAGGACGGCGACATCATCGAAATCAACATTCCCGAAAACACAATTACCCTCAACGTAAGCGACGAGGAGCTGGCTAAGCGCAGAGCCGAGTGGAAGCCCAGAGAGCCGAAGATCACCACAGGCTATCTGGCACGCTACGCAAAGCTTGTTTCATCGGGCGCACAGGGTGCGGTGCTGTCATAATCAAAATTTGAATTATTCAGGGTTCGAGAAATTCGAGCCCTGTTTTATTTTTATGTTGATGAATCGGAAAAAAAGGTGTACAATAGTTCTACACACAAATCACTAAGCACTAATCACTAAAGAAAATCTATGTTTAAGCTTCGACGATTTTTAAAGGACTACAAAAAAGAATGCATAATAGGACCGCTTTGCAAGCTGCTTGAGGCTGTTTTGGAGCTGTTTGTGCCGCTTGTTATGGCGAATATTATCGACGTGGGAATCAATGAACTGCACGACGCCGGCTATGTCTGGCGCATGGGCGGCCTGCTTGTGCTGCTTGCCGTTCTGGGCTGGTCAAGCGCTATGTTCACCCAGTATTTCGCTTCAAGGGCTTCTCAGGGAGCGGGCACAAAAATCAGGCGGGCGCTGTTTGAGCACATCAATACGCTCTCGCACGCCGAGCTTGACAGGCTCGGTACTCCGTCGCTGATAACCAGAATCACCAACGACACAAATCAGGTGCAGCAGAGCATAGCCATGATGATCCGCCTGCTTACGCGCGCGCCGTTTATAATCGCGGGCTCGCTTATTATGGCGATGACGATAAATCTTAAGCTGTCGCTCATCTTCTTCGGGGCGGCGCTGCTTATCGCGCTAGCTTGATAAAATCGGGCTTATAGCGCGCGAAAACCTCTCCGGCAACCGCGTTATCAGGGCGTTTTCAAAGCAAAAGACCGAGTGCGCCCGCGTTGACAGCGCAACCGAGGACTTGGCGAAAACATCTATCAGGGTAAGCTGCCTTTCGGCGCTGCTCAGCCCCGTTACTTATGCCGTTACCGACGTGGCTATTATTCTAATTGTATGGTTCGGCGCGGTCGAGGTAAATGTCGGAGGAATGAAAACGGGCGACATTGTGGCGCTTGTAAGCTATATGACGCAGATTTTGCTTGCTATGGTGGTGGTGGCTAACCTTGTAATTTTAATGACGCGTTCATCAGCCTGCGCCAAGCGCATAAATGAGGTCTTTGAAACAAAACCGAGCGTGACCGAGAAGAATCACGATAAGATTGAGGTTGACGAATCAGCTCCCAAAATTCAGTTTGAGCATGTCAGCTTTAACTTTAACTCGGACGGCGACGACGAGCTCAGCGACATAAGCTTTGAAGTGAAAAGAGGAAGCACCGTAGGCGTAATCGGCGGTACGGGCAGCGGCAAAAGTACGCTGATAAGCCTTATTCCGCGCTTTTATGACGTCAGCTCGGGCTGCGTGCGCGTTGACGGCGTTGACGTAAGGGACTACTCCTTTAAGCAGCTCAGAAAACAAATAGGTATTGTGCCGCAGCAGAGCATTCTGTTCAGCGGCAGTATCCGTGACAATATGAAGTGGCAGGACAAAAACGCCTCTGACGAACAGATTATCAGGGCGCTTAAAATCGCTCAGGCTTACGAGTTTGTAAGCAAGCTCCCCGAAGGGCTGGACGCCCGCGTTGAACAGGGCGGCAAGAACTTCAGCGGCGGACAGCGGCAGAGGCTCTGCATAGCAAGAGCGCTTGTAAAGGCGCCGAAGCTGCTTATTCTCGACGACAGCTTTTCTGCTCTCGATTTGGCTACCGACGCCGCTCTCAGAAAGGCGCTTAAGGAGAATACCGAGGGCATGACGGTTATTATCGTCACCCAGCGCAGCACCACCGTTAAAAACGCCGATTTGATCCTTGTTAT
This sequence comes from uncultured Eubacteriales bacterium, assembly GCA_900316435.1. Taxonomy (GTDB): domain Bacteria; phylum Bacillota; class Clostridia; order Oscillospirales; family Acutalibacteraceae; genus Ruminococcoides. Next base: position 32,876 of record ONCY01000011.1, read on the forward strand.
GGGCGACGGCGAGCTTGCGGGCAAGGGCACTCACAGGGAGCTTTTTGAAACCTGCGAAACCTACCGTGAGATCTGCCTCTCTCAGCAGAGCGAAACGGAGGCGGTAAAATGAAGAATTCCCCAGTTAAAAAGGTGCTTAAAAAGCTTAAGCCCTACCGTTTTATTCTGCTTTTGGCGGTGCTCTTCGCGCTTGTGGGCGTGTCGCTCACGCTGTATATTCCCGTGCTTGTCGGCCGGGCTATAGACCATATTATAAGTAAGGGCAACGTCGGTTTTGAAGATGTAGCAAGGATTTTAGGCTATATCGGAATAGCTATAGGCGGCGTTACCGTCTGCCAGTGGCTTATGAATTATCTTGTTAATCTTGTAAGCTTCCGCACCGTGCGCGACCTGCGCCGCGAGGTTTTCCGCAAGCTCAACTCGGTTCCGCTCTCGTACATCGACACCCACGGTCACGGCGACCTTATGAGCCGCGTTATCAACGACGTGGACGCTGTCGGCGACGGACTTACCCAGCTGTTTTTGCAGCTTTTCTCGGGCGTTGTTACTATTGTGGGAACGCTTGTGTTCATGCTGATGATCGACTGGAGGATCGCGCTTGTCGTGTTCTTCCTTACTCCGCTGTCGCTGTTTGTGGCGGGCTTTATCGGCAAGCTGACTTCAAGACGGTTCCGCGAGCAGCAGATTTTGCAGGGCGAGATCTCGTCATATGTTGAGGAGTATGTCGGCAACCAGCGCGTTGTAAAGGCCTTTTCCTACGAAGAGCAGGCTTTTGAGGACTTTGACCTCTACAATACCGAGCTTTACGACGTGGGCTTCAAGGCTCAGTACGCGGGCGCTCTGGCTAATCCCACAACCAGACTTGTTAACGCTATTGTGTACGCGGCAGTCGGAATCATCGGCGCTTTAGCGGCGCTTTCGGGAACGCTCACCGTGGGCGGATTGTCGTGCTTTCTGACATACGCAAACCAGTACACCAAGCCCTTTAACGAGGTTACGGGTGTGCTTACCCAGCTCCAGACGGGTATAGCCGCCGCAGGGCGCGTTTTTGAGGTTCTTGAGGCTGAGGACGAAACGCGCGACAGCGCCTCAGCGCCATCTCCAAAGCATAAAGGCGAGGTGAATATTGAGGACGTAAGCTTTTCCTACACCCCCGAAAAGCCGCTTATCAGGCATTTTTCACTCAGCGTCAAAAGCGGCACTCATGTGGCTATAGTAGGTCCCACGGGCTGCGGCAAGACCACGCTGATAAATCTGCTTATGCGCTTTTACGACGTCAACAGCGGCAGAATTACGGTTGACGGTACGGATATCCGCGATATGAAGCGCGACGACCTGCGCTCGCGATACGGAATGGTGCTTCAGGACAGCTGGCTGTTTAACGGAACTATCATGGAAAACCTGCGCTACGGCAATGAAAACGCTTCCGATGAGGATGTTGTAGCGGCGGCTAAGGCGGCGTACGCCCACAGCTTTATCAGAAGAATGCCGAGCGGCTACAACACGGTTATAAGCGAGGGCGGCGGCAACCTCAGCCAGGGGCAGAGGCAGCTGCTCTGTATAGCGCGCGCCATGCTGACAGACCCCGAGATACTGATTCTCGACGAGGCGACCTCGTCAATCGATACCCTGACCGAAATCCGCGTCCAGAAGGCGTTTGCAAAGATGATGAAGGGAAGAACAAGCTTTGTTGTGGCTCACCGTCTGTCAACAATCAGGGAAAGCGACGTTATTCTTGTAATGCGCGACGGCAATATTATTGAGCAGGGCAGCCATAATGAGCTGCTTAAAAAGAAGGGCTTCTATTTTGAGCTGTATAACTCACAGTTTGCAAAACCGTCTTTACAAATCACCTGAAAAATTGTATGATAGATACAGTACCGATAGGACGTGATAATATGATTGTACTTGCATCAAACTCACCCAGAAGAAAGGAACTGCTGCGGCTTATAAGCCCCGGCTTTGAAATCGAGCCCGCCGAGATTGACGAGAGGCTCGACGGCAATATTCCGCTTGACAAAATGCCCGAGCATTTGGCAATAAAAAAGGCTGAGGCGGTTCATAAAAATCACCCCGACGATATTGTTATCGGCTGCGACACGGGCGTATTTATCAATAATATGATGATAGGAAAGCCCGGCACCGACAAGACCGCTTTTGAAATTCTTAAAATGCTTTCGGGCAAAACCCACCGCGTAATAACGGGCTGCGCCGTTTTTAAGGGCGATGAGATGATTTCGTTCTCGCAGGTTACCGAGGTTGAGTTTTATCCGCTCACCGACGAAGAAATCAACGCGTATATCGCAACAGGCGAGCCAAACGATAAGGCGGGCGCCTACGGAATACAGGGCAAAGGCGCTTTGCTTGTAAAGCAGATAAAGGGCGACTACTACAACGTTGTAGGTCTGCCGATAGCGCTGCTGAAAAGAAAGCTCAGCGAGTTTTTAACGGAAGAATAGTAAAAATCCACCGGCAAAT
>ONCY01000123.1 GCA_900316435.1 uncultured Eubacteriales bacterium
ATGTGGATGTTCCGCCGCAGCCTGAAAAAATACCCCAAGGCGCTCAAAGCGGTAGCCAACCGTCACATCATGTACAACGAGCAGCGAAACTATGTGTTCCTGCGTGAAAAGGCGGGCAAGGCGCTGATTATCTGCCCTGAAAAGCCGCTTGAAATAGGCAGGATAGAGCATAACCCCGACAAAATACAGCAGACCTATGACCTTGGCAGGCGTGCTGCCATGGAAAAACTTGACGAGATAAGAAGGTTTATTGAGAATGGTAATTGATTCTCACGCCCATATCGGCAGAATACTTATACTTAACCTGAGCGTGCGCAAGGTGCTGTACTCAATGAAGCGCTACAACGTCGACTTTTCGCTTGTGAGCAGCATTGAGAGCACCGAGTATTTTCAGGAGGGCAAGCGGCTGTTCTGGCCGCTGAGGAAAACCCAGTACGGCGTTTGCAAAAAGACAATCCGCGCTGCAAAGCGCCACCCCGACAAGCTCGGCGCATTGCTGTGGCTGCAGACTGACAGAAAGCGCCCTGACGAGCGCCTGTGCCGCCTTATCGAAAAAAACAGGCAGTATATTTACGGAATAAAAATACATCCTTTCCTCTCCGAAACAGCTCCCGACAACCCTAAAATGGAGCCTGTTTATGAGCTTGCGCGCAGGTTCAATCTTCCCGTGGTATCGCACACGGGCAACATTGAGCAGGGCAGAACGATTCACCTTTTCAACGCGGCAAAGGCTAACCCCGACATAAACTTTGTGGCGGTGCATATGGATCTTGACAGCGACGGCAGGGAAGCAATCGACTGCATTTCTCAGCTTCCCAACCTTTACGGCGACACCACATGGGTATCGGTAAAAACTACTCTGCGCGCAATTGAAAAGTGCGGCAGCGAAAAAATCCTTTTCGGCACCGACAACCCGATTGACGGCAAGGATCACATGCTTTATAACCGCGCCGGGCAGCGTTCGCTCTGTCAGGAGTACTTTAACGAGTTCCGCGACATGGTAAGCATTGATGATTACGAAAATATTATGTACAAAAACGCCGTAAAGCTGTTCGGCATTTCTCAATTATCTTGAAAACGACAAGTTCTTTGTGATATACTGTTATTATCACTTACTCAAACAGGAGCAGCAAAATGAAGTATCATAAATTAACCGAAAACGCCGAAAAGCCGCAGGGCTTTTGGGGCAGGCTGATGATCCGCTCCATGAACAAGGGGCACAACGAGCTTACCGACTGGGCGCTTAGTTATCTAAATATCGAAAACGGCTGGCGCGTTCTTGACGTAGGCTGCGGCGGCGGAAGAACCGTTTTTAAGCTCTGCAGCATGGTCGGCAGCGGCAAGGTGTACGGAATTGACTATTCCGAGCTCTGCGTAAAAAAGTCCGAAAAGTATAATCATAAAAATGTTTTGTGCGGCAAGGCTGAAATAACTCAGGCAAGCGTGTCCGATCTTCCTTTCCCAAGCGGTAGCTTTGACCTTGTGACGGCGATTGAAACCTACTATTTCTGGCTTGACAAGCTTCACGATTTAGTGGAGATTCACCGTGTTCTGCGCAGCGGAGGCAAGCTTTTGCTTGTGTTTGAAATGCTAAAAAGCGAGGAAAACCCCGACCGCTGGAAAGCGGTTGAGGAACGGCTGAATATTAAGGCGGTAAGCAGGGAAGAAATAAACGAAATGCTGCTTCGCGCGGGGTACCAAAATATCCGCATTCATATAAGGCATGATGAGGGCAGACTTTGCGCGATAGCTGAAAAGGAGTAGAACATATGAAAGCACTGATTACGGGAGCCAGCTCGGGCATAGGCAGAGAATTTGCGCGGATATTAGCCTCTCGCGGTTGGGACCTTATTATAGCCGCCCGAAGCACCGACAAGCTCAACGCCTTAAAGGACGAGCTGAGCGTCGTAAACGTCAGGGTAATTACAATCGACCTTTCGCGCGAGGAGGACGCCTTTGACCTTTACGAGCACCTCTGCGATGAAAATATAGACATGCTGATAAACAACGCGGGCTTCGGCGCTTACGGCGAGTTTGAGGATGTACCGCTTGAGCGCGAGCTTGAGCTTATCCACACCAACGTCTGCTCGCTCCATATCCTTACAAAGCTGTTTCTGCGCGACATGATCGAGCGCGACAGCGGCACTCTTATCAACGTCGGCTCAATGGCGGGCTTTTCCTCGGGACCTAAGCTGTCCGCTTACTACGCCTCAAAAAACTATGTGGTGCGCCTTACCGAGGCTATCCACGAGGAGCTGCGCAGGAAAAAGAGCAATGTAAAGGTTTCGGTGCTGTGCCCGGGACCCGTCAACACAAACTTCAACGATGTGGCTAATGTCAGCTTCTCGGTAAAGGGGCTCGACCCGCGTTTTGTTGCCGAGTACGCCCTTAAAAAGGCGGAAAAGGGCAAGATGGTTATTATCCCCGGAAAGCTTATGAAGGCCGCCAAATTCTTTGAGCGCTTCCTCAGCGAAAAGGCGCTTACAAAAACCTCTTACGACATTCAAAACAGTAAAAGCGGTAAATAGGTATGATAAAACTGATCAAGCGGATATACGACTGGTACATGCCGTTTTGGAAAAAAATGAATCACGACAACGTGTTTGCTATCGCGGCTCAGGCTGCGTTCTTTATCGTGCTGTCCGTGGTTCCGCTGGTTATGTTCCTTGTGTCGCTTTTGCAGTACGTCAACATTTCGCCCGACTTTCTTAAAACGCTGCTGGGCACAGAAAGAACCGTAATCGAGTTTAATAACATTAATGCCTCAATCTCGGATTTATACGGTCAGAACGTAAGCATTTCAATCATCACCATTGTTGCTACGCTTTGGTCGGCGGCAAAGGGAATCCACGCAATAACAAACGGGCTTAACCGCGTTCACAATACCTACGAAAACCGCAACTGGCTTGTTATCCGCCTGCGCGCAATGCTGTTTACGTTTGTGTTTTTGCTGATTCTTTTTGTTACGGTTGTTGTTATCTTCCTCGGCTCACTGCTTAATAACCTTATTAAGCCATATATCGGCGACCTGCCGTATTATGTAGTTGTGATTTACAGCCTGCGATATATCCTGATGTTTTTATATCAGGTGTTCCTTTTTTCGCTTATGTACCGCGGCATTCCAAACCTGAGCCGTCAGGAGCGCAAAAAATACAGCCTGCGCTGTCAGCTTCCGGGCGCGGTGTTCTGTGCCGCATCGTGGCATGTTCTGTTGTTCGCAATTTCGGTATATGTAACCGACTTCAACGGCTTCTCAATCTACAAGGGACTTACACAGCTTGCAATAGTCATGGTGTTCATGTACTTCTGCATGGTTTGTATGATGATAGGAGCCGAGATAAACGTCTACTTCCACAATGAAATAGACTGGTTTATGAGACGCGCGAGCATACGCTATTTATTTAAAAGACATAAGCTTAAAAAAGCGGCAAAAATTGAGGCTGGAAAACAAACTGATGATAAATAATTATTGACGTTTTTACCGAAAAGGTGTAGAATATTCTCGGATAAAAAACATTTTATACTAATTTCCATTAAAACGCTTTAATACAGATGTTAGCGGAAAATTCAGCAGAACAAGGCGGAGGACGCAGGAATCCTGACGGATTCCGAGGACGACAACGCAGTTAT